>DASVRR010000255.1:0-4032 GCA_036388515.1 Chthoniobacteraceae bacterium
GCAGCGAGGCCAGTTCCACGTCCTTCCTGGTGCCGTCGGCGCGCACTTCCAGGATCGTTTTCTCCGCCGCACTGAGCTTCGCCATGAGCGAACTGTTATCCGCAATCAGCTTGTCCACTTGCTTCTGCGCCTCTTTCATGCTCGCCACTTGCCCCAGCGCTTCGTCGCGTTGCGCGAGGGCGCTTTTCAGATCCGTTTCGGTTTTTGATAACCTGAGCACGAGATCGCTCTTCTCCCGCTTCGCCTGATCCAGCTGCTTCTGAATGTCCGCGATCTTCCCCGGCGTCTCAGCCGAAGCTTGTTCCGCCGCGGCTTTCTCGTTGCTCAGCCGGGAAATCTTCTGGCGTGAAGCTCGCACCCGATCTTCCAACTGCTGGCGGAACTCGGCTTCCGCGTCCGCCTCAAATTTCAAATCCCGAAGCTGCTTCTTCACCTCGGCAAAATCAGCCCAGAGCTTTTTGGTTTGCTCCGTGTCGTTCTTCCCTTCCGCTTTCGCCTGCATCAGCGCCGCCTCCGCCGCCGCCGAACGTTGTTCCAGGATCTCCCGTTTCTGATCTGCCGCCTGCCGCGCGTCAGTCACCTTCTTTAGCTCTTTTGCAAGTTCCGCTTTCTCTTGCTGCGCCAGTTCCGCTTCGCTCCGGGCTTTCTGCAAATCCTGCTCCAACCGTTTCATCCGATCCTCGATTGCCCTGATCGGATTGCTGGCAGGGAGGTCGGGTTCTTCCGCTTTCGGCCGCTCGCGGCGCGGCCCTTTGGGAGGCGCCGAATTGCCGGCTCCGGGGATGATGTCGTCCGGCAGGATCAACTCGGCCGGGTTTTCGCCGCCTGGCGGAATCGGGTCCAAGCCTGGCACCACCGATGGGGAACTCGCCGGGCGGCCAGCGACACCGGCCGACTTCCTCACCCGCGCCAACGCTTCTGCCGTCCGCTTCTTGCGATACTCCACGATCGGCGGCTCGTAGGTGGGCCATTTCACGGAGATATCCTCCAGCATCTTGCTGGCGGAGCGAAACTTCGCTTCCGCGTCTTTGAGCCGCCCGGCTTGCTCAGCTTTTTCGCCGTCTTGCACGGCCATGTAGGCGCTGACGAACATATCGCCGGCATCCGCCGCATGCACACGAGCCGATTGACTGAGGAGGATCAGCCAGCAAAAAAGGAGGAGAACGGTTTGCCGCATAGGTTGGGAAAAGAGGCCGAAAGTAGATGAATTGACTCCGCCATGCAATCAGTTCTCCATCGCCCTCCGTGAAGCGTTCGCTCCCACCCTCGTCAGCCGGCGACTTTGGCCGGCGCTGGATCGACGGAACGCTGCTCGCCGCCTTCGCCAAACAGAACACCACGGCGCACCGAATCTTCTCCTCGCCTGCTGCCTGGATCGAACGTTTTGGTCCGGATCTTCTGCTCTCGTATCAGGACGAACTCGCGCGCGACCAGGCGCTGGCGGAGCTGCAGGCCTGGGAGGAAACTCACGACTTTTCCCACCGGAGAATCTTCGGGAAATTTATTCCGCGACAGAACGATGAACGCGCTGCTCCGGAGCAAATCAGCGGCGAGTCCGCGCCGCTCGCGACCGTCGTGGAAGAAAACGGGATGCAGTTCGGAATCGATTTTGAAGCCGGCTATTCCGCCGGATTGTTCCTCGATCAACGCGCCAATCGCGCGCTTCTCCGCACGGCGCCGGCCAAGCGCCTCCTGAACACTTTCGCTTACAGTTGCTCGTTTTCCGTGGCTGCCGCGCTCGGCGGAGCGGAGACGGTGAGCGTGGATCTTTCCAGGAAGTCGCTGGACCGAGGCCGCGCTAACTTTGAGCTCAATCGGCTGGATCCGAAACCGCACCGATTTCTCGCCGACGATGTGCTGGAGGTTCTTCCGCGGCTCGCCCGACGCGGGGAAACTTTCGACGCCATCATTTTGGATCCGCCGACTTTTTCCCGCGGGAACAAGGGACGCCGGTTCCAGGTGGAGCAGGATTTTCAAGATCTCGTCATCGCGGCGATGGAGCTCGCTGCGGAACGCGCCAGGATTCTGTTATCGACGAACTGCCTGCGACTTTCCCGACGCGCTCTGGAAGCCATTGGCCGCTTTTGCCTCAAAGCCACGCGCCGCTCGGGAGACTTCCGCGCCGAACCCGCCTTGCCGGATATTCCCGCCGGTCATGGAGCGGAAAGTCTTTGGTTGCTCCTGAAGTAAACCTCAGAACACCCGCCGGATGAAGCTCTCCATCGTCCGGTGGATTTTCTTCAGCGGCCGAACTGGATCCGCTCGCCGCGTGCTCCGCGAGCTGGTTTGCCGTGAGGAAGAATTTCCGCTTCGTTTTGCGGTGCGAGTCGGAACTGGAGTTTCGCGCCCGCCGCTGAGCGTCAGGGGAGCAGTTTGTTCCGGATCAGACAGATCGAATCCAGGAGTTGGCGGATTGGTCACTTCCAAGCTGAAAGGTTCCCCAGCCTGATCCTCGGTCGCGGTTGCTGACGCCAGTTCTGGCGCGGCAGCTTCCTCCCGATTCGGCTCCAGCAAAGCGGCGGCTTCTGCCGGAACCGGTTCCGCTGCGATCGGCACGAGGTCGTCGGGAGCACGGGGTGGTTCCGCAACTCCCGCATGGCGATCAGCAGAGCTTGCTTCCGGCGGAACTTGCGGGCTCTCCAAGGAGTTGGCGTCCGCGCCGCCGGTGTTCTCCGGAACTGGCTCGGGCACCAGCGTTTGTTCCGGAATGCCCGGGATCGGTGACTTTGCCAGCGGAGCAGAGCTGTCTCCCGCGCTTTGCGGAATCAGCCAGGCGATGAACGCGAAAATCAGCAAAGGCGTTCCAGCAAAAACAATCGCCGCGCGCGCTCGAGGGCGCGTGGCGAGCCACGTGTGACTGACGCGCAAAGGTTTCCGCATCCGCGCCATCAGGTGCTCCCGGCGTTCGATCAGCGCGAGGCATTGCTCGATCTCGGCTCTGAGTTCCACGGGAGTTTGCGGCCGCCTCGCCGGATCTTTGCGCAGCATCCGTTTCAACAAGCGCCGAACCGGAGCCGGGATTCCCTCCAGACGATCCCAAGGCGGTTCGCTGCGAAGATGATCGGCGAAGATGCTCGCCAGGGAGCCGTTGAAAGGCGGACGACCGGTTAAAAGAAACCAAAGGGAACAACCCAGAGAGTAGATATCTGAGCGGACATCCAACTCGCGTTCTTCCGCCTGTTCCGGGCTGGCAAACTGCGGCGTCCCCACGAATCCGGCTGTGGCCAGCGTTTGATTCAGCCCGTGGAACTCGTCGCGCACCAAACCGAAATCGATCAGTTTCACCAGCGGCCATTGGTCGTGATCCGGGTTGGGGAGAATCATCAAATTCCCCGGCTTGATATCCCGGTGAACCAAATTCTCCCGAGCCGCCGCGGCCAGCGCACTGGCCGCCTGCGCGACGATCCGCAGCGCCAGCTCCGGCCGCATCGGTCCTTTCTGCTGGACCCAAGCCTGCGCGGTTTCCCCCGCAATGTATTCCATCGCGTAGAAGTATTGGTCGGCCGTGCTCCCCAGATGAAACACGGAAGCAACGTTCGGATGACGGATCTGCGCGGCGCTCCGTGCTTCCCGGACGAACCGCGAACGATTCTCCGGAGTCAGGCACGCTGGATTGATGACCTTTAGGGCGACCGGGCACCGCAGATTCGTGTCCCTCGCCTTATACGTGACTCCCATTCCTCCCCGCCCCAGCTCCCAAGGCGAACCGTCTTCCCTTTGCTCCACTTCGTAATGGGCGAACTTCGCCGCTGGTCCGCCCGGCAGCGAAACCGAACGTCGAGCCAGCGTCGGCAGTTCATCGTCGGCGGAAGAATTATGCCGGGGAGCATCGGTCACTTCCCCCAATCGAAGTCGGCCGCGATGTTGGACCTTCCGCAAGGTTTGATGGGGAGAATCACCACCCGCATCGGTTGGCGCAAGGACCTCCACCGGCTCGTTTTGTTAGGACCAATAAAGCGTTGCCAAGCGTCCGCACCGTCCTAGACTCCCGCCCCTTCTCCGAACCCGAGTGAGTATGTCTATCGTCGCAGT
>DASVRR010000256.1:0-7857 GCA_036388515.1 Chthoniobacteraceae bacterium
GCGCCGCACGGCGGGCAGAATGCCCACCCTACCCAAGGGCAGATTGCCGACTCTGCCGAGATCCCGCTGGAAGAAATCGCGCGGTTTATCGATTGGTCGCCGTTCTTCCACACCTGGGAATTACGGGGAAGATATCCGGCGATTTTGCAGCACGAAAAGTATGGGGAACAAGCGCGCGCGCTCTTCGCCGATGCGCAGGCGCTGCTTGCTCAGATCATCGAAGGCAAGCTGCTCACGCCGCGCGGAGTGTATGGCCTTTTCCCCGCGAACTCTGTCGGCGACGACGTGGAACTCTACACCGACGAAACCCGTACGACGGTGCTCACGCGGTTGCACTTCCTGCGGCAGCAGCTCGACAAAAAAGACGGCGAACCCAACCAGTCGCTCGCGGATTTCATTGCTCCGAAACGCGATCACACGGCGCCGGTCGAGGTGAGCGTCGAAGCTTTTTCTCCGGCGCATTCACTGCCGGATCATCTCGGCGCCTTTGCGGTCACGACTGGGCACGGCTTGCGGGAAATCGTGGAGAAGTTCAAAGCGGAACACGACGATTACAACGCGATCATGGCCGAAGCGCTGGCTGATCGGCTCGCGGAAGCTTTTGCGGAATGCCTGCACCGGCGGGTGCGCGTGGAATGGGGATTTGGTCGGGATGAAAACCTCACGACCGACGAACTGATCGCCGAGCAATATCGCGGCATCCGGCCGGCGGCGGGTTATCCGGCGTGCCCGGATCACACCGAAAAAGGAACGCTCTGGCAGCTCCTGGACGTCGAGCGAAATGCCGGCATCCAGATCACCGAATCCTTCGCCATGTGGCCGGGCTCGAGCGTGAGCGGACTTTACTTTGCTCATCCGCAAGCGCGCTACTTTGGCTTGGGGAAGATCGATCGCGATCAGGTGCTGGATTATCATCTGCGCAAGCGGATGACCGTGCAGGAAGTCGAGCGCTGGCTTGGCCCGAACTTAAACTACGATCCCGCGCGAGTGACCACTGGCGCCGCAGCAGCGTGTGCCTGTGGCGTTCCGCATTTGGTGAGCTGAACCGTTTTCCTGATGGCTCTGGAACGTTTTCACGAAGCGCAATCCAGCCTCTCGGCCGGGTTTGAAACTGCGCTTGCGGAGCTTCGCGCAGGTCGGAAAACCAGTCACTGGATCTGGTATATCTTCCCGCAGATCGCCGGTCTGGGAAGAAGCTCCACCGCCGCCATTTTCGCACTCCGTGACGCGGGCGAGGCGCGGGAATATCTGCGCGATCCTCTCCTCCGCAGCCGCTACGAAGCGATGGCGAGCCTGGTGCACGAACAACTTAACCGCGGCACTCCAGTGGAGGAATTGATGGGCGGCAGCACCGATGCGCTCAAGCTCGCCTCCAGCGTCACGCTCTTCCGCAAGACCGCGGAAAGTCTCGCAGCCAATGATCCGACTTTGGCCAGCCTCGCCCGATGCTGTGACCGGATCCTCCAGCAAATCGCTCCGCAAGGCTACGGCGCTTGCGCTTTCACCCTCGCGCAGCTCGCGGGCGAACCCGGCGTTACGTAGCCGAGAGGTCAGTGCCGGACGCAGGCAGCCGGAATTCCGCATCCAAGATCGCGTCGAGTTCAGCCAGCGCGCGCGCCAGTTCCTCGCGTTGTTCGATCAGCTCCGGATTGGTCGTCCAGTCGAACGGCTCGGCCAACGCCGTCTCGCAGCGCTTCGAGAGCGGACCTTTCCTCAAGCTTCCGTCGGCGCGTCGGGACCAGGCATCCAGTTGCGCCGCGCGCTGCTGGACATCGCGGATTTTCAGGAGCGCCAGTGCTTCCGTCGTCTCGCCGCTTTGCACCCGCTGCAACTGCCGGCACTCAAACAAACGGCAGCGCTCCGGCCGGGCGGCATAGATTGCGCACTGCGAATCCCGGAACGCGGGGCATGGCTGGAGGATGTAGTCGCGCCGGTTTTTCCGTTTCAGTTTCAAACCGAGTGCCGCCAGCTCACGCGGGGAATCTTTCGGCTGCAAACGGACCGTGTGAAACATCACGCCGTTGCAGCAAAGCCCGCAGGCAATGCAAAGCCGGGTTGCAGCTGAAGCGCTCGGAGCAGGATCCATGATGCAGCGGGCGGGCGCGTGATCGGCTCCGGCTCAGGTCCCGCAAAACGTCTGATGAACGGTCTCGTGTGCCTGTGGCGGCTCGGCGTAGCGCGCAAATGTCGGCTGATCCTGGAAGGGATTTGCCAGCACGGAAACCAACTCTTCGAATGGTCCGAAATCGTTGCGATCCACCGCCGCGCGAATGACCGCTTCGATCCGGTGGTTCCGCGGAATGTAGGCGGGATTCACCGCGCGCATCGCGATGGCGCGCTCCGTAGCGTCAGTTGTTTCCCGAGTGAGCCGCTGTCTCCAGCGCTCGGTCCACGCGTCAAAGCTCGCACCGTCACCAAACAAACTCCGCACCCGCTCTTCGCCTCCAGGCTCCGCGGCCGCTTCGCTCAGCCCGCGGAAAGTCAGCGTGAAATCTGCGTCGTTTGTCCGCATCAGCTCCAGGAGATCGCGCGCAAGTTCGAGGTCCGTTTCCTCCTCAGCCAAGAGGCCGAGTTTTCTCCGCAGTCCCGCCTGATAGGCCTTCTCGAAAATCGGCCCGAATGTTCCCAGCACTTCGGTCGCCTCTTCCACGGCTTCTTCCCCATCCTCCGAGAGCAGCGGCAAAAGACACTCCGCGAGCCGCGTCAGGTTCCACTGCCCGATCGTTGGCTGATTCGCGTAAGCATATCGCCCCTGCCGATCGATCGCGCTGAAGACGGCCGCGGGATCGTATTGGTCGAGAAACGCGCAAGGTCCGTAGTCGATCGTCTCGCAGGCCACCGACATATTGTCCGTGTTCATCACTCCGTGGATGAAACCGACGAGCAGCCAGCGGGCGATCAGTTCGCCCTGCCCTTTGACCACCGCCTCGAGCAGCGCGCGGTAAGGCTGCTCCGCTTCGGCGGCCGCGGGATAGTGCCGGGCGATGACATGATCCGCGAGAATCCGGACGCCTTCCACATCCCCGCGGTTGGCAAAAAACTGGAACGTCCCCACGCGAATGTGACTCGAAGCCACCCGCGTGAACACGGCTCCGGGCAACATCTCTTCGCGAACCACTTTTTCCCCCGTGGTCACCGCCGCGAGCGCTCGCGTGGTGGGAATCCCGAGCGCGGCCATCGCTTCGCTCACGACATATTCGCGCAAGACCGGACCGAGCGCCGCGCGACCGTCGCCGCGCCGCGAGAAGGGCGTCGGTCCGGAACCTTTGAGCTGGATGTCGCGTCGCAGACCGTCGCGATCGACGACTTCCCCCAGCAGGATCGCCCGGCCGTCGCCGAGCTGCGGAACAAACCCGCCAAACTGATGTCCAGCATACGCCGTGGCAATCGGCCTCGCTCCTTCCGGAAGACGATTGCCGGCGAAGATCTCCACTCCTTCCGGACTACGGAGTGACTCCGGATCCAGGCCGAGTTGCATCGCGAGCGACTCGTTGATCCGGATCAAACGCGGGGCAGGAACCGGCGTCGGCGTCACCGGGGCGAAGAAACGCTCCGGAAGCGCGGCGTAGGAATTGTCGAAAGGAAATCTCACGGACATGAGACTCGGTACTCCGACTCTGCGGAACTGCCACCGGAATCGCGAGCGGCTGACGATTTGGAGCCTGTCTCCGGAAGACCAGCTCGTACGAACCGCGGCAGCTTTCATCCTCGAGCCAGGCGGCAAGCATTGTCTTCGCGACCAATTTACCTGCGAACTTCGTTTCAGCTCCGCAGCGCCCTCGCGCATTCACTTCATCCTCCCATGGGAATCTCGCTCCAGCCGCAACATCTCAATCGCTACCGTCAAATCGCCTGGCTCCTGGTGAAGTATGGTCATTCCGATCTGGCCAAGCAAAGCGGCCTGGATGAAACGCTCGACGCGGAGCAACACGCGACTCCGCAGGAACTCGGGAAGGCCACCGAGCTGGCGGATGATCTGGAAAAGCTCGGCCCGACTTTTGTGAAGCTCGGGCAGCTTCTTTCCACGCGCGTCGAGATGATGCCGCAGGCCTACATCGAAGCGCTCACGCGGCTGCAGGATAAGGTGGAACCATTCAGTTACGAGGAAGTGGAGAAGATCGTCACCTCGGAACTCGGAGTGCGACTTTCGAAAGCATTCTCCGAGTTTGATCGTGAGCCGATGGCCGCCGCTTCGCTGGGGCAGGTGCACAAGGCTCGCCTGCGCAATGGCCGACAGGTCGCGGTGAAAGTCCAGCGCCCCGGCATTCGTGACAAGATGATCGAGGACCTCGACGCGCTGGAAGAAATCGCCGGGTTCCTGGACAGCCACACGGCGATGGGGAAGCGCTATGAATTTGGGCAGATGCTGGAGCAGTTCCGGAAGAGTTTGCTGCGCGAGCTCGATTACCGGCAGGAACTCGGAAACCTCCTCACGCTGCGGCAGCAACTCGCCAGCTTCGAGAGCATCGTCGTTCCGGAACCGGTGCCGGATTACAGCACGTCGCGCGTCCTCACGATGGAGTATGTGCACGGTCGGAAAGTGACCGACCTCAGCGCGCTTGCCCGCATGGAATTCGACGGCAATGCGCTGGCGGAAGAGCTGTTCCGCGCCTATCTCGAGCAGATCCTGGTGAACGGTTTCTTCCACGCGGATCCACATCCGGGGAACGTTTTCCTCACGGACGATTATCGCGTCGCGTTGATCGATCTCGGCATGGTCGGGCGCATTGTTCCCAGCCTTCAGGAGCAACTTCTCCAGCTGCTGCTCTCGATCGCGGAAGGACGTGGGGATGACACGGCGGATATCGCGGTGAAGATCGGGAGCAAAAAAGAGGATTTCGACGAGCTGAAGTTTCGGCGGCAAATCACGGAGATCGTCGCGCGTCAGCAAGGGGCCACCGTCGAGAATATGCAGGTCGGACGCCTCGTGCTGGAAGTCACCCAGGCGAGCGGAGAAAACGGCATCCGTGTTCCTCCCGAACTGACGATGCTGGGGAAGACATTGCTGAATCTGGATCAAGTCGGTCGCGCGATTGCTCCGGAGTTTGATCCGAATGCGTCGATCCGGCGGAATGCCGCCCAGCTGCTTCAGCAGCGGCTGATGAAAAGCATGTCACCGGGAAACCTATTCAGCGGTGTGCTGGAGCTAAAAGATCTGCTGCAACGGCTGCCGACGCGGATCAACAAAATCCTGGACGCAATCTCCAAAAACGAACTGAAAGTCACCGTCGATGCGATCGACGAGAAGACGCTGATTGTTGGTTTTCAGAAGGTCGCCAACCGGATCACGACCGGTCTGATCATCGCGTCGCTGATCGTCGGCGCAGCGCTGCTGATGCGGGTGGAAACCAGCTTCCGCATCTGGGGTTATCCGGGACTCGGCATCATTTTGTTCCTCAGCGCGGCGGCAGCCGGGATCGTCTTGCTGGTGAACATTCTGTTCTACGACAAGTCGGAGAAAGACTAGTCGCCGGCTTTGGCTGGGTTGATCTAAATAGTTAGATTTCCAGCTAACTAGACTTCAGCAACGCGGCACCCGCGGTTGGGAAGATTTGTCTAGCGGCGAGAATCCGGACCTTGCAGATGCCGGATGAAGAATTCGTCGCGGCGGCGGCGCCCGTAGGGAGAACTTCCCGAGCCGTGGCCCGCGCCCGTCATCACGATGAGATCGAAGTCTTTGTCCGCTTTGATCAGCGCATTCACGACCTGCATGGTGGAAGCCGGATCCACGTTCTTGTCGAGTTCGCCGACGCTGAGCAAAAGCTTCCCCGTGAGTCGTTTCGCGTGGGTGACATTGGAGTTGTCCGCGTATTCCGGCCCGATCGGCCAGCCCATCCACGCTTCATTCCACCAGATTTTGTCCATGCGGTTGTCATGGCATCCGCAGTCCGCGACGGCGGCGCGGTAAAAATCGCCGTGGAAAAGCAGCGCGCCCAAAGCGTTCTGCCCGCCGGCGCTGCCGCCAAAGATCCCGACCCGGCTGAGATCCATCCAGGGCCGAGTGGCCGCAGCGGAGCGAAGCCAGGCGATTCGGTCCGGAAAGCCGGCATCTTTCAGGTTCTTGAAAGCCACGTCGTGGAAGGCGCGGCTGCGCCAGTTCGTTCCCATGCCATCGATCTGCACGACCACGAACCCGCGATCCGCCAGCGCCTGCTGTCCGGAGTAGCGGCTCCAGACTTTGGGCACAAAGAAGTCCTGCGGACCGGCGTAGATTTGCTCGATCACGGGATACATTTTTTCCGGATGAAAATCGCGCGGGCGGAAGAGAATCCCGTGGATGTCCGTATTTCCGTCGCGACCTTTCGCCACAAAACGTTCCGGATCCCGCCAGCCAGTCGCTCGCAGCGCGCTCACGTCAGCACTCTCCAACTCGCAGAGGAGCTGGCCGTCCGTGCTCCGGCGAAGCTCAATCGTCGGCGGCTGATCGACGCGCGACGAGGTGTCGATGAAGAAGCGGCGATCCGGGGACCACTCCCAGCGATGCGTGCCGTCGCCTTCGGTGAGCACCTTGAACCCGGAGCCGTCGAGATTCACCCGCGCGAGATGAAAGTGATACGGATCTTCGCCCGGGCGCGTGCCCATCACCCGCAGCCAGGCGACGCGTGCTTCCGCATCGATGCGTTCGATTCCGCGCACTACCCAAGCGCCGCGCGTGATCTGCGTTTTCACCGCACCAGTGCGCGTGTCGTAGAGGTACAGATGATTCCAGCCGTCCCGTTCGCTCGCCCAGACGAGTTCGTTGGTTTCATCCAGCCAATGCAGGAAGCTTTTTTGCGAGTAGTCGATGAACGTCGGGCTGGTTTCTTCCACGATCGCGCGCGCCGTTCCGCTGGCGGCATCCACGCTGATGATCCGGACGACTTGATGTCCTCGCTGATTGTATTCGAAGAAGAACCGCGAGCTGTCTGGCGCCCAGTGGAAATCATCCAGGCTCCACGGGTTCGGGATCAACTCCTCGCTGATCGGAATCTGTGCTCGTTTTTCCAGGTCGAAGAGACGCGGGCGAGGCTGGGCGATGCGATCTCCCGGCTTCAGGTAATCGTAACTTTGGAGTTTCGGCTGGAGCTGATCCGCTGGGGAAGATTCGATGAGCCAAACCTTCCGTTCCTGTGCTGGCCTGGTTTGCAGGACGACCAGCTTCTTCCCGTCCGGCGACCAGCGGAACGGCTCGCGGTAAGGATCGTCCGCGCGTCCATCGTGTGAAAGCTGCACCTCTTCTCCCGATGTTCGATGTTTGATCCAGACGTTGTGTTCCCTGATCGAGGCGCTCCAGTCTCGCGCGGCGCGCTCAGCTGAGGCCGGACTTTTTGCTGGAGCGCTGGCCGGCGCCGGTTCGATGACCGCGTCGCTCGTCGTCCCCTCGCCCTCGAAGACTCCGAGCGGCGAGCCTTCCCCATCTTCCACCCACCAGACGTGTCCTTCGAAAGTGTGCTGCTCGCGCGTCTCGCCCGGCTGGATTGTTCCGTAGCTTTGGCGCCGTCCACCGGCGTCGATCCAGAAGAGCCGGGCTTCCTTCCCGCTGCGGTTGACGAAGCGCAGGTTCGTCTCGCTGGAAGAATCCGCGCGACTCGGCCGCGGCTTTAGTTCTGTGCTCGCGGGCGGTGTTTTCGGCGCCTCCGGAATGATCCGGCGCTCACCTTTCACCGCATCCACCCACACGAACTCCTTTTTCCCTTCCGGAAGATCGAGACGATACCAAAATGCTTCACCGCCCGGCAGCCAACGCGCTTCCACTTTATCCCGGAAGATCCGGGCGGGCGCGCCGGTTTCGGGCTGTTGAGCCACGACCGAGGCGACCAACGATGCAGCAAAAAGACAGGGAAGAAGACGAGACATGGCTGGAGACAGGAGAGGCTA
>DASVRR010000257.1:0-5765 GCA_036388515.1 Chthoniobacteraceae bacterium
GCCGGCTTTGTTGCCGACGGAGAATACTTCGCTGCGGCAGGTGGTGCAGCGTTGGCTGGACACGACGGGAGTGCGTCCGCGCGTTCTCGCGGAGTTCGAAGATTCCGCGCTGATGCGCGTCTTCGCCGCCGATGTGGACAGTTTCTTCCCCGTGCATGCGGTGGCCGTGGAAGAAACGGTCGGCCGGCACGGCTTCAAAGTCGTGGGAGAAGTGGAAGGTGCGCGCAACGATTTCTACGCGATCACCGCGGAGCGCCGACTGAAGCATCCCGCGATTTTGGCGGTCACGGAGAACGCGCAGCTTCGCCTCTTCACGTGAAGGGAAAAGCTTCCGCAGGTGAGTTCCGGGAGATCAGCAGAAGCCGGCGTCTTCCGGACGACGCATTGCCGGAGCGCGCGGAGTGAGGTAGAAGGGCGCATGACCACTCCGCAACTTGGCGCGCTGATCCGGAAGGTGGGGACACGCGAACTGATCGCAAGCTACGGAGCGTCCCTGCGACTCGCGGTGCTGATTGCTGCGGGTCTCGCGCTGCTCCTCATCTGCGCGGTGCGGCTGCTCGCGCTTCTTCCCACGAGCGCTTTGTCCGTGCCGGTGCTCGCGGCACTGCTCGCTTTGGCGGTCGTCGTTCCGCTGCTCGTCCGGAGGCGCAAAACCACGCGAGAACTGGCGCGTTTGATCGATGAACGGAGCGGAAGTCGCGAACTCTTCCTCAGCGCCGCTTCGGTCACCGGCACGCCGGGAGCCTTTCAGCCGGTGGTCAATGCTCAGGCGGAAGCCAAGGCCGGTGAACTTTCCGCCACCCAGATTGTTCCTTTCCGGTGGCAACGCGGCGTGCGCGACGGAGCGCTCGCCGCGGCCGTCGTCGCGGCAGCGGTTTTGTTTTTGCCTCAGCTCGATCCGTTCAAAAAGGAAGTCGCCCGGCAGAAGATCTCGCAGCAGCAACAGCGGCTGGTGGAAACAAAGAAGGCGACCGAGATTCGCAAGGAACAACTGGCGATCGAACGCACGGAGAGTGCGGAACAAATCCAAAAGGCGCTCGCGCAGCTCGACAAGACTTTCAAGGAAGCGAAGCCGCTGGAAAAAGAAGCCAATCTCAAGCGGCTGGGAGAGCAGCAAAAAGAGCTCGGCGAACTGTGGAAGAAAGTCAGCAACGAACAACTCCGGAACAGCGCGGACAAAGCAACGCAGAGCTTCGGCCAGGCGGATTTGAAGAAGCTGGAGCAATGGCGCGAGGAGCTAAAGAAGGGTGATCTCTCCAGCTTGAAAAAGGAGCTGCAGCAAATCCGGGAGCAGATGAAAGAACTCGCCGCTCAGCCGGATTCGCCGGAAAAACGGGCGCAACAGGAACTGCTCGCGCAACGGCTCAACGAAGCGGCGCAGGGCTTGAAGCAACTCGCGAACTCGCCGCAGGTGAGTCAGGCTTTGCAGCGCACGCTGGAACAGATGGACCTGTCGAAGCTCGGTGATTTATCCAAGGACGGCATGCAGGCGGCGATGGATTCGCTGAACCTCAGCGAGCAAGAACTGCAGCAGCTCGCGGACGCGTTCAAGGAAGGCCAGCAGCTCGACGAAGCCTTGAAAAATCTACAGATGGCGCGGCAACTCGCCAATGCGGATAAACTCGACGGCGCGGAGTGCGCACCCTGCAAAAGCATGAGCGACTACGCGGCGCTCTTCGCCGCAAAATGCGCCGGCTTAATCCCGGGCGAAGGCGGCGCCGGGATGGGTCCCGGGATCGGGAATGGCGCGTTGCGTCCGGAGAATGAGAGCGCGGTGACGGACTTCAAACAGGAGAAATCCCGGTCTCAACTCACCGGCGGGAAGTTGCTGCTGGAGTGGAAGACCAGCGAAGTCGGCGAAACCGGAGCGCGCACGGAAGAATATCAGAACGCGCTGCAGCAGGTGAAATCCGGCGTGAGCGAAGCCATCCAGCAGGAACAAGTGCCGCCCGGTTATCACGACACGATCAAGCGTTACTTCGACGCTCTTCCGGAGCAACAACCTGCTCCAGCAAAAGCGCTGCGCTAGACCGTGAGGAAGCGCGCGAGCGGATCGGCGGAAGGATCGACTGCAGCGCCGGCAATCTTCGGATTTGCCTTGAAGCGACCGGCCGCAAAGTAACTGGCCGCGTCAGCTTGACCGTTGATCGTCAGACTCGCGATCAGGTTGGTGAGCTGATCCGCTTCGCTCGCACCGAAGATCGAATCCGCGGCGCTTCCGCGTGGGATTCCGTCGCTTCCGGGAGTAAAGCCGGCGCCAATGAGCGTGTTCGTCACGACCGTTCCGGTGCCGCGCGGCGCGCCGATCTTGATCGCGCCGATCGAGCCCGAACCGAACGTGTCCGCAGCACCGCCGAAAGCGTGATCCGCGCCGAGATCCGCACCCGCGAGGACCACGGAATTGGCGGCGGTTTTCGCGACGGTGATCGCGGCAATCCGCGCCGCGGTAATGCTGGCGTCGGTCAGATTGCCGCCAGTGCCGGCCTGATTCGCGAGGACGCTGATCGCACCGATGGCACCGAGCACGCGGACGTCTCCCGTGAAGTCGCCGCCGCTGATCGAGAGCCCGGCGAGTGCCGCAGTTTTCGCCAGCGTCGCCGCCGCGGTGAGCGAGGTCACGGAGCCGGAGAACGATCCACCGGTGAGCGACACCTTGCCAAAACTGGAGGCGCTCAATTCACCCGAGAGACCGCCGCCTACGCCGGAACGATCCGCCTTCACCGCGACGTTGCCGACTTTGGCCAAGGCTGCGATTTCGCCCGTCAGATTGCCGCCGGTGATCGCCAGGCTGGCGAGAGCCGGAGTCTTCCCGAGCGTCTCAGCAGAGGTCACTGAGGAGATCACCCCGGAGAAGTCGCCGCCGGTGATCACGACTGGGCCGATCTTGCTCGCGCTCAACTGTCCGCTCGCTCCGCCGCCCTTGACCGTGAGCTTCGAAATCGCACCAACCGTCGTGACATCCGCGTCGAAGGCGCCGCCGTTCACGGTGATTGCTCCGAAGGTCGCGCCCTGCCAATTGCCGGTGTTGACTCCGCCTTTCACCGTGATGGCACCGACGGCGCCGGAAAGGTTTAGGTCCGCGTCGAAAGCGCCGAGTGTGGTCGTGAGTTTGCCCAGCCCCGCTGCGGTAATCAGCCCGTCTCCGATGGTCGCGGCGGTGACGCCCTTGATGATCCCGGGAGTGGTGAAGGTGAAGCCGTCCGCGATGTTCCGCGCGGTGATCGTCGTCTGGTCCACATTCGTTCCTCCCAGCGTGATCGCCGGATCTGCGGCAAATTCATCGGGCCGCGCCAGATCGCGGATGCCAATCGTCTTAACGGTGCCGGTGGCCGTCAACCCGTTCACGTTCAGATCGCTGGCTTTTGCGGTGAATGCGGAAAGCGAGCCGTTGATGACCACGTCACCAATCGAGACGATGCCGTCGCCGTCGGGGAGCCGATCCGCATCGGGACCGTCTTTTGCGCGTTTCACCGAGACGCTGAGCGAGTGCTGGGTCGTGCTATTCTCCACCACCAGGAAGTCGAGCGGACCGCGTACGCTTGCGCTCGGGTCCTCGTCGATCTGCAGATACTTGAGGACGGCACCCGCTGGCCCTTTCAGCTGCACGGTGTAAATGTCGCCGTCGGTGTCCGTGAGCGTGATTTTATTCCCCTCGGCGGTGATCAGCGGCGGCGCGATCACGGTGATCGTCGCGTCGGGCAGTGCGGCGACCGCTTCCTTATTCCCCACGGCATCGACCGCCTGGCTGAAGAATTTGTAGGTGTGTCCGACGAGGCCGGTGAAGCGGAGAGCGTTTCCCGCGTCGTCCACGGTGAGCTCGTCGAGCGGGCCGTCGTTGTCGCTGACGAAGATGGTCGTGCCGCTGAGGCCGGAGCCGCCCACGTTGTCCGCGGAAGTCCAGCGGACCGCGATGTTTTGCCGGGTGCTCGTCGGGCTGGCGAAGGCCGTGATCTGCGATGTCGGCGCGCTGTCATCGAGCTTATTGGTGACGGTAGGCGTGGAGATGGCGTCCTCGGTATCAAAGACGATTGACGCGATGGCGGTGAACTCCTGGCCGTCGGCGAGGCCGGCTTTTGGCGCGACAGAATAGGTCAGGAAGCCGTCGCCCTGCGGCGCGACGAGGTTCGCGGGGAGGAAGCCCGCAAACGGATCGGCTGGGACTTCGTTGGTCAGCGGGTCGAGCGAAGTGAAGGTGACCTGGAGCAGGCCATTGACGGTGTTCAGCTCGGCCTCGACCTGGACCAGGACGCCGAGTGTGGCGAGCGCGCCGTCGTAGATCGTCTCGAAGCTGGTGCCGTCGGCGTCGGCGGGAACGGTGATCCGGAAGTCGCCGAATCCGAAGCTCGTGAAGCGGAACGTCGTGAGATCCAGGTCGGCATCCAGCGTTTGCGTCACCGTCACGACCTGTGCCGGCGCAGTGGCGCTGGGCTGATTCTCAAACTGGATGGTGTAGGGGAAATCAGCCTCCGAGTTCACGAATCCATCGAACCGGAACTGCCCCGGCGCGATGATCGCCGGCACCGGATCGGCGCCCGGACCGGCTGGCCCGATCACGTTGTTTGGATCGCTTGGGCGGACGACTTCGCTCTCGGTCTTGTCGTCCGGCTTCTTCTCCGTATCGAGGCCGAGCTTCTTCACGATGCGGACGGCGTCGAGGATTGCATCCCTGTCGGATTGACCGTCCGCAAGGCCTTTCTTTACGAGGTCGGTAAAGTAGGGGTTCTTGCCCCATTCATTGACAAACTCCGGCGTGAAGTGCGGCTCGTTCGGGTCGGGATAACCGAGTCGCTGGGCGTGCGCGTCGCGGTTGTTGCGGAAAGAGGAGTCGAGGGCTTCGGCACCGGTGGTGATGACGGCCGCGGACCCGACCCCGGCCACCGTCCCAATGCCGATGAGCCCGAGCACGCCTGCCGCCGTGAGACCGCCGGCCGTGCTGAGGCCGGTCGCAACGCCTGTTTCGACCACTCCGGCGCCTGCGCCGGCCAGTCCCGCATTCGTCCCCGAAGCGGTGTAGAGTCCGGCCACGCGCAGTCCATTGACGAAGCTGCTCACCGTGGAAGGTGCTCCCGCTACGACCTGCCCGGCTACCGAGGCGGGCACGGCGGGAATGAGCAACCCGCTCGGGTCGTTGAAGTTGACGGGGTCGTTTTGCGCGAAGCGGTAGATGTTCGTGTCGCCACCGGTGAAGCCGATCGGGTCGCGGGTGGTGAAGCGCCCGAGCTCCGCGTCGAACGCGCGTGCCCGCATGTGGAAAAGATCGCCGGGATCGTCCTGCACGCCGAGCTGGCCATTGAAGGTGAACGGCTGCGCGAGCCCTCCAGTTTGCGCGGCGATTTCGCCAAACGGCAGGTATTTGTAAGTCGCCACCGCCGCGCCCGCCGCGCCGGAGACAAGCGCTGTATTTCCCGCGGCGTCGAAGTGATAGAACGCCGTGCTCCCCGCGCTCTCCCGCGCGGCGACGCCGAGGCCGCTCGCGTAGTGCGTCGCTGTGGCGCCTTGGTATTCGCCAAAGAGCGTGCCGAGGCCGAACGGGTCTTCGGCAAAATCGGTGCGGACGCCGTTCTCCGTCTTGCCGATGCGATTGCCCATCGCGTCGTAGTCAAAGGTGACGACGCTGCCCGGCGCGGTGATGCCAGTGAGCTGCCCGAACGCGTCGTAGCTGTAGGTGGTGGTCACGCCGCCCTGGGTGCGCGTGGTGAGGCGCCCATCCCGGTCGTAAGTCAGCGTCTCCTCGCCGGCCGCGGTGTATTGGTCGCCGTTGTTCG
>DASVRR010000258.1:0-7298 GCA_036388515.1 Chthoniobacteraceae bacterium
TCTGCGAATCAGCCTGCCTTTTGCTCCGATCGAGCGCCAACTCGCGAGCGGAAAGGTCGAGCTTTCCACCAGCCAATTTGTTTCCGCTCTGCCGGAAAATCTGCGCGATCACTTCAAATCGTTTCCGCATAAAACCGTTCCTCTTCCGCTGGAAGAGATCTTCCAAAACCTGCCCGTTTCTTCCCCAGCAGAGCAGCCGATCGCCGCGGTCGGGCAGTTGAATCTGGCGGCGCCTTTAGTGGAACCGCCGCCGCTTTTGGCTCCAGAATCCCCCGCTTCTCAAGCCACGCTCGCCGCGGACGATGATTCGCTTTCGCCCGAGCTCCAGCTTTTCCCGCCGGAGGAACAAATCACCGCCCGTCGTACCGAAGTCGGTCTGGAAGCCGCAGCGCTCGCGACCGTGGTTGCCGTCCTTGAAGCAGCGCCGAGTCCTCCTGAAATTCTCCCGGCTCAAACGCCTGTGACCGATGCTCCTCCGGATGCGGAACCAGCAACTTCGGAGTCGGTCGAGGCACCGGAAGCAGGTCGAGAAATCGTCCTCCCGAGCGCTGCAGCAGATGCCGCGGACGAGCCTGCTTCGGCTGAAATGCTCGTGCATCCGGACCTCAATGCTCCGGACGAAAACGAACTTCCGCCAGAGACGCCTCTCGATTTCTCGGCGGGCGCTGCGCCGGAACTCCGAGATGACGCTGCTCCGTCCGAACTTCTTCCGGAGCCTGTCTCCGCCATCCATCCAGCACCGACCGAAACCGAACCGGCTCCAGCGGAATCCTTCGCGTTTTCGCCTCCGGCAGAAACCGAGATTCCGGATGAAAAATTGACGCTCGTGTCGAATCTCACCGCTCTGATTCCCGAGGAGGAAAACCTACAACCGGTCACCAATCAAACTGACGCGTCGCTCCCGGACGCGAGGGAAGTCGGAGAAAAACCGCCGGCGGCCGATCCGCTTCCGGAACCGCCAGCCGCGGCGGCTCCGGTCGTCCACCTCGCGCCCTTTCGCGTGTTCGTTCCGCCGCCTCCGATCTTCGTCACGCCGCAGGTTGCAGCATCTTCCGAGACCGAGTTCCCCGCCGCGGCTTCCAGCGAAACTGCGCTTCGCCCCGAAGCTTCGGCCGCAGTCGCTGCACCACAGCTGGAAGAGACCATCACGTCCGCCGCGCCGACTGAGGAGCCGGCTCCAATCGAACATTCCAAGCCGGCTCCAGCAACGCCGATCGCAGCCTCCGTCCCACCGCCTCTTGTCACCGAGCCGCCGGTGGAATCTTCCAGCATTCACGGAAATCCGACGGCCGAATCTCCCGGAACTCGACTGGAACCCGAGCGCCCGGAGGAACCGGAGCGGCCGGGCGCATTCGTGCACGATTCCCCACCGCCTTTGCACGTGGATCCAAATGCCTCCGCTTCCAACCAGGAGCGCGTGCTCCAGGCGACCACGACGCCTGCGGAGCCGGCCCCGCTTTTCGGCGCGCCGACAACAAGTGTGCAACCGCCTCTCGGTTTTCGTCCGCTGATCATCCAGCCGCCTCCGCTGTTCGGCAATCCGTCCACACTCACACCGCCTTCGGTTCCCGCTGCGGAACTGGAGCCTGCCCCTGCTCCCGCCGTCCAACACGCGAACTCTGGACCTCCGCCCGAGCCCGAAGTCGGTGCTGAACGTCCGCTGCAGGCGCCGGTCGTCGAAGTTGCCAGCGAGAGAGTGGATGAGCCGGAACCGAAGCCGCGGTCCAGCCAGGAGAAGAGCGAGGATCTTCAGGCCGCGGTTTCATCCGGAGATCACCGGGGTCCTCTTCCGCAGCTCGCGCCTGAGCAGCCGCCGGAAGCAGCAAAAACAACTACGCGGAAGGATCTTCCTCCGGAAGAAAACGCGCTGCAGGAGGATTTGATCCCCGCCGATCCTCACCGTTTGCGTCTGCCGCTGCCGTCGTTGCCGCCGAGTGTATTCCAACAATCCGACGAGCTGCTCCCGGTTCCTCCAGCTCTTCCGCTCAAGCGCTTCGATCATGACGCGCTGCAAGCTTTGTTCATGACTGACGAGACGCTCGATCTGCCAAAGATCAGCCGCTTTGCCGCAGCGCTCCCGGGAATTCAGGCGTGCGTCATTGCCACTCGCGAGCAGGCCGTCACCGGCGGATCCTTGCCCGACGGCTTCGATCTCGCGGCGCTCCTCGGGCTTGCGCCGCGTGTCGGCGAAGCAGCGGGCCGGCTGCCGATTGGCGCGCTGAAACATTTCACGCTCTACGGCGATCGCTATTCCGTGAGCTTTTTCGAACGCCGCGGGCTCAGCGTTTGCGCCGTGCATCGCGCGCCGTCGTTTGTTCCCGGTGTCCGGGAAAAGCTGGTCGCAATTGCGGACGAACTCGCGACCTCGTAGCGCGAGCGAGCCGCCGGATTACCACGACCGGCGCAAATCTGCTGGCGAATTCCCCTGCTCACGCAACGTTCGCAAGCTGGTGGCGTGATCGCGCTTCGCCAGCCGCCGACCTTCCGCATCGGTGAGCAGCGCGCTGTGGAAGAAAGCCGGCGCCTGCTCATTCAACGCGCGGAAAAGAAGCAGCTGCCGAAAGGTGCTCAGGATCAAATCCGCACCGCGCACCACCTCGGTGATTTCCATCGCCGCATCATCAGCTGCGCAGGCGAGCTGATAGCTCGGCACATCGTCTTTTCGCCAGACCAGGAAATCTCCGAAATCTTCTCCCGCGACGGCGGTTTGCTGGCCGGCATTTCCATCGACGAAGGTCAGTGCCTCCCCGTCTGGAACTTTGAAGCGCCAGTTCATCCCCACGCGCTCACGCTCCGGGGAACGCTGGCGGCAAGTTCCCGCGTATCGAGGCTCCTCCTCGCCTAGATGCGGAGCACTCAGCGCATTTCGGACGTCACGCCGGGAACAGGCGCACGGATAAATCGCGCCGACGGAGCGCAAGCGCTCGAACACACTGAGGTAAAGCGTTTGCCGCTCGCTTTGCGAGTAAGGCCCGTGCGCTCCGCCCAGATCAGGACCTTCATTCCAGGTGAAGCCAAACCATTTCAAGTCGGCAAACATCGCGCTGACAAACTCCGGGGCGCAACGTGCCCGATCCAGATCATCGTTGCGGAGAATCAGCGCGCCGCCCGCCGTTTTCGCGCGCTCCTGTGCGGTCCAAAAAGTCCGGGCATGCCCGAGATGCAGCAGCCCGGTGGGCGATGGAGCAAGCCGCCCGCGGTACACGCGATGCCGAGGATCGACCGCGACTTTACTGCGTCACCGGCTTCAGTTCCTGATCGTACACCACGACCTTCCCGAGTTTTTCAAGACCCGCCTTCACCTCCTTGGCTTCGCCCACCACGACGACCGCCAGGTTGTCCGTGCTCAGGTATTTTTTGGAAAGCTCCTGCACCTGAGCCGGTGTGACCGAGCCCATTCGCCGGGCATAAGTCTTGTAGAAGTCCGAAGGCAAACCATAGAGCTCGATATCCTGCACCCGAGTCGCGATCCGGGCGCTGTTCTCCAGACTGAGCAGATAATTCCCGACATTATATTCCCGCTGCAGCGTCAGTTCATCTTCCGGCACGGGTTCATTCCGGAGCCGATTCATTTCCTTCACAATCTCGCCGATCGCCAGTGCGGTGACTTCGTTCCGCGTCTCGGCGCTCGCGCTGAAATCGCCACCGAGCCGGTTCATCCCAAATGCGGAATACGCGCCGTAAGTCCACGCGTTTTTCTCCCGGAGATTCTGAAAAAGCCGCCCACTGAATCCGCCGCCGAGCGTCGCATTCACCACGTTCAGCTCTGCTGTGTCCGGACTATTCCGCGGCGGCCCCGGCTGGCAGACCATGATGTTGCTCTGCACCGATCCGGGACGATCCACGAGGTGGACGGTCAGTCCCTTCATCTCCGGCGGCTGCGGGATTTCCGCAGGTGGAATCTCGCGCTTCTTCCAGTCCGCGAACGCCTTCTCCACCAAGGGCAAAATGTCCGCTGATTTCACATCCCCGACGATGGCAAGTGTGGCGTTGTTTGGCGCAAAGAACCGCTGGTGATAAGCGACGAGATCCTCACGCGTGATCGCCCGGATCGTCTGCGGAGTCCGATAGGCGCCATACGGATGCGAGCCGTAAACAATCTTCCCGGCCAGCTTGTCCGCGAGCTTTTCCGGTTCCTGCTTTTCGGCCTCCAGCGCCGAAAGCGCTTTGCGTTGTTCCTTGGCAAATTGTTCCGCCGGAAACGTCGGACGCAGCACCGCGTCCGTGAGCAAATCCAGGATCGCTGGCGTGTACTTCGTTAGTCCGCCCGCGCCGACGGAGATCGCGTCCATCCCCGCCATTCCCTCGAGTTTCATCCCGATGAAGTCGCTCTCAGCGGCAAAAGTCGCCGCGTCCCGTTTGGCGGTGCCGCGATTGAGCAGCGTCGCCACAAACGCGGCAAGCGCGGTTTTCTCCCCATCGTGAATGGAGCCGCCTTTGATCAGCAGACGGAAAGTGACCGTAGGTTTCCGATCATCCTCAATCACGAAAACCTTCAACCCATTGGGGAAGGTTACGGTTTGGTAGTCCGGAAAAGAAGCTGCAGGCGCTGGTGCCGGAGCAGGCTTTTGAGTTCGATCCACCGCAGCCTGGAGCGGAACCGAGACTGCGGCGAAGAGCAAAGAGGAAAGGAGGAGACGGCGCATGGTTACTTGGTCGGAGTCGAGGCTGGAGCAGTCGCTGCGGCGGGCACCGGGTAATGCAGGATGTTTGTGCCCGCGGTGGTGAGGTAATTTTGAGCCACACGCTGGAAGTCTTCCCGCTTCACGGCGAAGTAGCGATCGAGCTCCGTGTTGATCAGATTCGCGTCCCCGTAAAACACGTGGTAGCGCGCGAGATTCCGCGCACGCACATTCATCGTCCCGAAGGAACTGGCGAAGTCCGCCTCCTTTTGGTTCAGCGCCTTTTGATATTCTTCCGCAGTAATTCCTTCCGCCTTCACTCGCTCCACTTCTTCCGTAATCAGCGCATCGAGCCGATCCAGCGCCACGCCTTGCTGGCCGACCACGTAAACGCCGAGCATGCCGGCCTTTTCCAGGAGATAAGGGAACGCTTCGACTTCCAGCGCGACCTGCTCCTTCTCCACAAGCCGCTTGTAAAGTCGCGAGCTGCGACCGCTGGAAAGCACGCTCCCGAGCAGCTCGAGCGGATAAGCATCCGGATGCGTTTCCGCGACGGCCCGCCAGGCGTGCAACGCGGCCGGCAGCGGCGTGTTCCCCTTGATCACGTCTTTCTTCACGCCGGTCTCGCCGGGTTTCCATTCGACCACCGGCCGCGGGACTTCCGGACCCTTCGGAATCGCGCCGAAATAATCCGCAATCAGCGGCTTGATTTCGTCGATCTTGAAGTCTCCGGCGACCGCGAGCGTGGCGTTGTTTGGGACGTAGTAAGTCTTCCAGAAGTCGCGAAATTCGCCGATCTTCGCCTGGTCGATGTATTGGAAGGAACCGATCGGCACCCACTCATACGGCGTGCCTTTGAAGACCAGTTTCGAGAGTTCCTCGAAGAGCGTTCCGTAAGGTTGATTGTCCACGCCGCGCCGCTTTTCTTCCTTCACGACTTCGCGTTGCGTCTCGACACCTTTTTCATCGATCCGCGCATGCATCATCCGCTCGCTTTCGATCCAAAGCGCGAGCTTCAGCTGGTTGGCGGGAAGGTTGAAATAATAATCCGTCTGATCGAACGACGTGCTGGCGTTCAAGTTTCCGCCAGCTCCGGAGATCAGTTTGTCGATCCGGCCACGGGGAATATTCTCGCTGCCTTCGAACATCAGGTGTTCGAAAAAGTGCGCGAACCCGGTGCGATCCGGCCGCTCGTTTTTGCTCCCCACGTGGTAGAGCACGTAACTCGAAATCACCGGCGCGGCGTGATTCTCGTGGAGGATCACGTGGAGCCCATTCGGCAGATCGTATTCGACGTATTTTATCGGCTTGATCACGGCTCTCGGCAGCGGTGCTTCCTGAGCAATCGCCCAGCGGAGCGGGCTGGCGACAAGAGCAAGAGCGAGGATCAGTTTGGCGGGGATCATGAGTCGGCGTGTGACAGGCGGAGAGTGTGGCGCGTTCACAATCGCGCGGCAAGGACGTCGCGGCGGCGTACTGGCGGGAGTCGCGGGGAAGTCTTGCGGAAGATCGAGGAGCCTAGCCGCCCGCAGCGCCTTCGCCGCCGGGCTTGGTCATTTCGATGGGGTCCAAGGCGCGCGCGAGTTCATCCGCAGGCAAGACCTGCCGGTCCATACAGATCTCGCGCACGGTGCGGCCGGACTTCGCGCTTTCCTTGGCGATCTCCGCAGCTTTGTCGTAGCCGATGATCGGCGCGAGCGAAGTCACCATCGCCATGGAATATTCCACGAGTTCGTTGCATCGCGGGATGTTCGCGCTGATCCCGATGACGCATTTCTCCCGGAAGACATTGGTGACGTTCGCCAGCAGGCGGCAGGATTCCAACATCGCCTGAGCCATCGCGGGCATCATCGTATTCAGTTCGAAATTTCCGTTTGCCGCACACCAGGTGATCGTCGCGTCGTTGCCGATCACGCGGGCAGCGACTTGCATCACGCTCTCGCAGATCACCGGGTTCACTTTGCCCGGCATGATCGAGCTGCCCGGCTGCGTCTCCGGGAGCAAAATCTCGCCGATGCCGCAGCGTGGTCCGCTCGCGAGCCAGCGGAGATCGTTGGCGATTTTGAAGAGCGATACGGCGATGGTTTTGAGCTGGCCGCTCGCCTGCACCAGGCCGTCTTTTGCGGATTGCGCTTCGAAATGGTTGCCGGCTTCGCGCCAGGAGATTCCGGTCTGCTTCTCCAGATGACGCACCACGAGGCCGGCAAGATCCGGGTGACAATTCAGGCCGGTTCCCACCGCCGTGCCGCCGATTGGCAATTCCTCGATTGCCTGGATGGCGTTCGCCGCGCGTCGCCCGGAATATTCGATCTGCTGGGCGTAGCCGCCAAACTCCTGGCCGAGCCGCACCGGAGTCGCGTCCATGAGATGCGTCCGGCCGATTTTCACCACGTCCCAAAACTCCGCAGCCTTTTTTTCGAAGGCTCCGTGCAGCCCTTCCAGCGCCGGGATGAGATCTTTGCGGAGCCGCTCACCGACGGCCACGTGGATCGTCGTTGGGATCACGTCGTTGCTCGACTGGCTCATGTTGACGTGATCGTTCGGATGCACCGGTTCCTTGGAACCCACCGGCTTCCCCGCATACTGCGAGCAGCGGTTGGCGATCACTTCGTTGACGTTCATGTTGGTCGAAGTCCCGCTGCCCGTTTGGTAAATATCGACCGGAAAGTGCGCGTC
>DASVRR010000259.1:0-8911 GCA_036388515.1 Chthoniobacteraceae bacterium
AGCCGCCTGCGCTTCACGCACCTGAGTCTGCTCCTGCTCCCGCGTTGGTTCCGGAACACGCCCCGGAAACCACTCCAGATTCCAGGTCATCACACGAAGGTGACCTTGTGGTTTGGCAATCTCCGCGCCCGCCTTGCTCGCCGCCGCCGCGGAGGTCTCCGGAGCTCCGGAAGAAACCAATGGCGGCTGCTCAGCGGAGTCCGCCCGCTCCGGAGTGCATCCGCCCAGCAGCAGCGCAGCCAGGATCGGGAGTAACAGCGAAGCGCGGCAAAAACTCATGATTCCCCAGCAAAGCAGCCACCGCTTTTCGGCGCGAGCGCCTTCACGGGCGATCTTCCCCAAAGCTTTGGCTGGAGCAAAAGGCTGCGGATGGCGGCGACCGCGCATCGGACATGGTGCGAAGGAACGGTTGCGCTTGCGCCATTCAGGCCCGGCGCCTATTCCCCGAAATCACCTTCCATGGATCTTACTCCCGATCAACCGCTCGCCGGTTTGCTGGCGCCGCTCTTTGCGCTCCGCGGAACGAATGATCTCGGCGTCGGTGATGTGGGAGCGCTGCGCGAATTGGTCGCGTGGTCGGCGGCGAACGGTTTTCGCGTGGTGCAACTGCTGCCGGTCAATGAGACGGGCAACGATCACTCGCCCTACAACGCGATTTCTTCCGTGGCTCTGGATCCGCCGACGATCGAGATCACCAGCGACGCGGTGCCGGAGCTTTCTTCCGCGGAGATCGAGGAGATCACGGGCAGCGTGGACCTTGCGAAGCTGACGCGCGGCCCGGTGGATTATCCGGAGGCAAAGGCGCTGAAGTTGCGGCTGCTCGAGCGTGGGTTCATCAACTTCTCCGAAAAGTCATGGAAGAAGAACGATCGCCGCGCGCGAGCTTTCCGGACCTTCAAACGTCAGCAGAGCGACTGGCTCGAGCGCTATGCGATCTTCCGCACGCTCATGGAGCAAAATGGAAACAGCGAGCGCTGGGATCACTGGCCGGCTGAGCAACAAAACTTCCGCTCCGCGCAGGAGTGGTTTGCGACGCTGCCGGCGGCGCAGCGGAAGACGCTGACGGATCGCGCGCGGTTCTTTATGTATGTCCAGTGGATCGCCTGGAGCCAATGGCGGGCGGCGCGCGAGGATGCGGCAAAGCAGAACGTCGCGCTGATGGGCGACATTCCGTTTGGCGTCTCGCTTTACAGTGCGGATGTCTGGGCGGAACCAGAATTGTTCGACCAGAAATGGTGCGGAGGAGCGCCGCCGGAGAAGGTCTTTGCGGCGGATCCATTCACGGTCAAATGGGGACAAAACTGGGGGATTCCGCATTACGCGTGGGAGGTCCATCGAAAGCAGGATTTTGCCTGGTGGCGTCAGCGCGTGGCGAAAGTGCGCGAGATTTTTCATCTCTTCCGCATCGACCACATTCTTGGTTTCTTCCGCATCTACAGCTTCCCCTGGCGTCCGGATCGAAATGCCGAATTCCTCCCCTTGAGCGAGGAAGAAGCGAAAGAACGGACCGGCGGCGATCTTCCGCACTTTCTTCCTCATCCGGACGACACAAGGGAACACAAAGCCGTGAACCTGGCGCAAGGAAAGGAAGTGCTGGAGGTGTTGATCGAGGAATGTGGTGAGTTCCGCTTGATCGGGGAAGATCTCGGAGAAGTGCCGGATTACGTGCGCCCGTGCCTGACCCAGTTGGGGATCGCCGGCTTCAAAATCCCGATCTGGGAAAACGAAAAAGACGGGACGATGATCCCCGGGGAAAAGTATCAGCGGCTCGGCGTGACCACTTACGCCACGCATGATTTTGAGCCGCTCCGGACGACGTGGGAGAGCTGGATGAAACAAGTAGCCGCGGGAGACCATGGCGACCGGGAAGCGCACCGAGCGCGCGATCACGCCTGGCACGAAGTGCGGCGGCTCGCAAAATGGGCCGGCTTCGAAGTACCGCAAATGACCGGCTATTCCGATGAGGTGCACGAGCGTTTGCTCCGGGCTCTGTTTGCCTCGAATGCGTGGCTCGCGATCACCATGATCACGGATCTTTTTGCCCGGACTCAGCGGTTCAATGTGCCCGGCGCGGTGAGCGATGCAAACTGGAGTGAGCGCGTGGAGGAACCGGTGCGTGCCTGGTCCGATGATCCCGAGATCGGGCCGAGAATGACGCGAATCCGAGCGCTCTTGCGCGAGACCGGAAGGTCGCCCACCGGGAGCTGAGCTGGCGCGCCACCGAGGACTGCCGGCGTCGGGAACAAAGCAGATGGCCGCTCGTTTTCTCCAAAGAAGCCTTGCTCAACCGGCAAGGTCTTCCTGAAGTTCGGCACCTGCTCTTCTTATGAAAACACCCATCAAAATCGCCGTGACCGGCGCTGCCGGTCAGATCGGATATTCGCTGCTCTTCCGGATTGCTTCCGGAGCGATGTTCGGTCCGGAACAACCGGTGGTTTTGCACCTGATCGAGATCGAACCCGCGCTGCCTGCGCTGCAAGGTGTCGTCATGGAGCTGCAGGATTGCGCGTTTCCGCTGCTCCAGGGAATCGTGGCGACCGCTTCGCTGGATGAAGGATTTCGCGACGTGAACTGGGCCTTGCTGGTGGGCTCGGTGCCGCGCAAAGCCGGGATGGAGCGGAAGGATTTGCTCGGGATCAACGGGAAGATTTTCATCGGACAAGGCCAGGCGATCGAGCGCAATGCGGCGCCAGATGTGCGGGTGCTGGTGGTCGGAAATCCCTGCAACACGAACTGCCTCATCGCGATGAACAATGCGCGCGGGATTCCCGCCGAGCGCTGGTTTGCCATGACTCGTCTGGATGAAAACCGGGCCAAGTCGCAGCTCGCGCTGAAGACAGATGTCGCCGTTTCGCGGGTCAGCAATCTCGCCATTTGGGGCAATCACAGCGCGACCCAATATCCGGATTTTTACAATGCGCGGATCGACGGCCGTCCTGTCGCGGAAGTCATCCAGGATCACGCCTGGCTGGAGGGAGAATTCATCACCAGCGTCCAGCAACGCGGCGCCGCGATCATCAAAGCGCGCGGCCTTTCCTCAGCCGGCAGCGCGGCCAATGCAGTGATCGACACGGTGCGTTCCATCGTCACTCCGACCAGGGAAGGGGACTGGTACAGCGTCGGCGTCTGTTCCGCCGGCGAATACGACATCGATCCCGGTCTGATCTTTTCCTTCCCCGTGCGGACGATCAGCACCGGCCAATGGGAAGTCGCCAAATGGGTCCCGATCAACGCCTTCTCCCGAGCAAAAATCGACGCCACCCAAACCGAGCTCCGGGAAGAAAAAGCCCTCGTAGCGGAGTTGCTGCCGTAATTTGACTTATGCCCCGCTCGCGCTCGCTAACAGCTATATGAATTCCAACATGCCGAATGCAGGTTTTGGGAGGAGATCATTTTTAGTGCTGCTAGCGTCGTCACTTGGGGTCGTCGGCTGGATCGTAACCAGACCCGAAACAATGAGACAAAAGCCGATCGCAAAAGCAGCTCCATTCGTGAAACCGAAGGAAAAGTGGGCCGCCGATCACTTTTACAACTTTCTGAAGGCCCTGCCCGCTGATGCGCGGCTCGCCTTGAAGAAGTCCTTTGAGATATTACCTGCTCAAGCGGACGAGAGACAGCTCAAGGGTAACGATCAGGACGCTCGGGACATTCAGAAGCATGCGCTATGGCTATCTAGCAATATTTTGACCTATCCATTCCGCGACGAAACCCAACTCAATTACCACGAGCTTGTAACCCGGGTTGCAGGCGAAACCGGGGTCACTCAAAGCACAGTCCAAAAGGCTCCGACGTTCGCACTTGAGCGCGAGCTGCACAAACTGCTGTTCGCCAAAATGTGGGATGAGCTCAATGCGAAGCAAAGGGCAGAGCTACTTGCGAAAGTCGATCCGAGCGGAACGATCAAAGACAAGGCGGCTATTGCCGCCTTAAGTGGCGCGGGTGCTTTAGCGGCACTGTCTGCCACGGTTGCGTTCACAGGGTTTGCCTTTTACACCACGATGAGCGTCACCATCGCCACTGTCGCCGGTGCCGTAGGCGTAACGCTGCCATTCGCGACTTATGCTGGTGCATCGACAGTTGTTGGAGTTCTGAGCGGCCCCGTCGGATGGGCTGTTATGGGAGTAGCTGCTTTGGGTGGGGTAGCTCTCGCTGGCCGCCCCAATCTCCAAAAGACAGCAGCCCTTATCGGCCAACTCCACGCTCTAAAGGTTGAAGCTTTGATTGCCGCAGGCGTGCCGGAACAAGACGTATTTAGCGCATGATCTTCTCCGAATGCCCGCGTTGCCGGACCATGCGCGGCAGCGAACGGCTCCGCGGGTCACGCTGATTGCTGCCGACTGTCCCGCCAATGAGAACCTTTCGCATTGCAGCCTTGGCTGCGGTGGCATTCCCTTTCGCGTCGTGCGTTACCCGCCTTGATGATGAGCAGCTTACTTCGACACCACGTGCGCCAGCCGCACTGACCTACATTGGCGGTCAGAAGCCGCATCTACGAACGTGGGCCAGGTTTTACTTCCACCCGAACGCGTCGCTCGAACTAGAAGACATCGACGGGCGTTGGGACGGTAACGGTGTCATCCCCGGACACGATTCGGTAGTCACTCTCGACGAGGGCTCCGTGATCGAGCACACCACGGCTCATCCCCAGTACTACCAAATTCAGTTCAGCCTTCCGGCGCGGTTGGAGGCAGGACAGGTCATTCCGCTGCGCACGGCCGCGTCTGAACGAACGACTACACGCCAAGACAGGTTCTGGGGCGCCTATTCCCGCGCCGCCGTTGGCGAGTTAGCCGTCGGTGGAATGACCGGCGATGGCATGCCAGTAGTGCAGCCTCGACGTTCTGTGAGAGTCGGCACCGCAACCATTGAGTCGTTGTCGCCTACAACCATAACGCTCAAACTCGTTGCTGCAATTCCGCTTCGCTTAGCTTACAACCGCCCGGAGACCCATTATCGGCTTCAGGTTCACCGGACTTATGTTCTTCAACGCAAAAGGCCGGGAACGCCTAAGCCCTTGGGAGTTGCAAGGTCCAGTCGCTGACTAAAACCGGGTTTTGTGGGCGGTTGATTACTGTAAATGGTCCGCCAGAGAGGAAGAAGTCGGCCCCATGATTGTAATCTTTTGCCGGCGATCTATGGAGTCGTGGGTCTCTTCACCGGAACTTGCGGCGCGATCATCGGCTCGATCGTGGCACATGTTCTCTCGCTAGTTCACCGCCTGATCTTTTCCCTCGCTTCCCGCCGCTGACGACCGACATTCGGCGCTGTCAATTCACGCCGATGTCTTCGTTCCAGAGCTGCGGCTGATCGCGGATGAATTGTTCCATCATTGCGACGCATTCCGGAAGATCGAGGTCCACGACTTCGATCCCGTGCTGGCGCATGAAATCCGCTGCTCCAGCGAAAGTGCGGCTCTCGGCGACAATCACGCGTTTGATCCCGAACTGCACCGCGGCGCCGGCGCAGAAATAACAAGGCATCAGCGTCGAGTAGAGCGTGCAGCCGCGGTAAGAGCCGACGCGGCCGGCATTCCGGAGGCAATCCGTCTCCGCATGCGTCATCGGATCATCATTTTGCACCCGTTTGTTGTGCCCCACCGCGAGCAATTTCCCGTCTCGGACGAGCGCTGAGCCGATGGGGATTCCGCCTTCGCTCAGGCCGCGGCGGGCTTCCGCAATGGCTGCTTGCATGAAGGGATCAATGTCAGGCATGGGGAAGTCTTGAGGCCGAATTTACGGTTGAGAAGCAGGAAGTCGGCGTTTAGCGCAGAGAACTCGGCTCACGGCGACTGGAATCATTCGCAGGACAATTGGATGCGGGTGCTTCCCCACATCGGGAACCTTCCGAAGCGTGGCATAACCGGCGGTGCCTGCGCCCGTACATTAAGGTCGCGCCGCCATCGCGAGGATGGCGGCGCGAGCTTTAGAAGGGACTACGGATTACTTCGTGGTCGTCGTGGTGGTCGTGGATTTCTTTTCCAGGACGGGCGCTGAACCGGTGGTGGTCGTTGTGGTGCCCGACGCGGTCGATCCGCCACTCGAAGTGGTCGTGCTCTTCCGGACGATCACGCGGGAAGCAACCATGCGGTCGCCTTCCTTCACGTAATGAACGGTGACGGGCAGACCGCTCTTGACGAGATCCATGGAAACCGGCGCGCCGGCTTCATCCACGTAGGTCGTGGTCTTCGAGTAGCTGTAGCGAACTGGCGCCGAGCTGCTTTCGGTGCGAATCGCGATGGTGTCCGGGCTGAACTCGCTGATCGTCCCGAGGGAAGTCGTCGAGCTGCTGGAGGTTTCGGTGACTGCGGTTTGCGCGCTGGCTGGCGTGAGGCTCAGGGAGGCGCTCACGATCACGGCGGCGAGGATTTGGGGAAGGATGTGGCTTTTCATATTCGTTGGTTTGTTTTGGCGTCGGGGTTCGACGCTAGCCAAAGATCGTATGGCCCCGATTGTCTGGTCGGGTGAGCTGAACGAAACCGCTTAGTAGGCGTCCTCTTCCGGCGGCTCTTCCGCCTCTTCCGTCAGCGCCTTGGTCAGCGATTCCTGGAACATCAGAAAGCGTTTCGTGACGAACAGCGGGTCGCGTTGTTCCCGCGCATCCACGTGCGTCTCGATGAATTCTTCCACCGTGAGATCCTCGTAATCCTCCGGCTCGCTTTGCCAGAGCTTTTCCACAAAGGCGACCTTGTGAGTGGCCTCGAAGCAGCAAAGCGCGAGCTCGAAATCCAGGTCGTCAAACTCGTCGCAAAACAGCTCGGCGATCTTCGTTGTGGAATCGCACTGGATGAGATCGTCGCTGATGAAATGGAGAATCCCGATGAACGAAGTAACGAGGTAGCTCATCGGATTATCGCGTCTCGGTGGACGAAAAGGCATGGCTCTTCATTTCGGGGTGGAAAGCGCGGCGGTGACAAACTCCATGAACTTTTCGCGGGAGCTTTTCACCAGTTCCGCGGGACCGGTCATCTTGACGAAAACGTTGCCTTCCGCTTTCCCGATGATCGCGCCGAGCAACGCCTGATTTTCCAGTGGCGTGCTGGGTCCTCCCGGCATGCCGGAGTTGAAGGTTCCTTCCGTGGTGACAATCGTGACGCGGGTTCCGCCGATTTCCTTCCAGCCGATCTTGGACGCGGCGTGGCCGTCTTTGAACTGCCCGATCCAGCGTTGCGCATTGGCCTGCACGTCGCCGCCGGCGCCGGTTCCGAAGTGGAAGAAAGTGATATCCGCGGCTTCGCCCGCCTTGGTCCCCGGAACCTTCAGCTGCGCCTTGCGCATCGGGGAAGTGACCTCGATCCAGGCCCATTCCGCGGGTCGGGCAAACTTGATCCCGCCGACTTCGAAAGTGGCTGGTTCGGCTGCGCAAAGCGGCGAGGCGATCAAAAGCGCGCAGAAGATCAGGCGGAGGGATTTCATCGGTGGAGCTTGTAGAGCGCATCAGCGCGCCGCGCAAGCGCGGGTCAGGAATGAGGCGCCGCGGAAGTGCGGGCCGAAGCGCTTTCCGTGCGGAAACAAACAGCGCTTCCCGACGTTCCGCAGAGCCGACTATCGTCGCAGGCATGGATTTCTTCCCCATCATCTCGACGATCCTGACGGCACTGGCGGTCATCCTGTTGATCATCCTGCTGCTCCGGAAACCGGAAGTCGGATTTGTGGATCGCGTGCGGACAGAAGTTGATCGCGTGAGCGAAACCTTGCGTCAGGAACTTCGCATCAGCCGGGAAGAAAACGCCGGAGGAGCGCGCCAGTTTCGGGAAGAAATGGGCGACAGTTCGCGCGCGCTGACCAGCGCGCTGACGCAACGCGTGGCGGACGACGCGGCTCAACAACTGGCGCACTTCCAGACTTTTTCCTCCGCACTGACGGAGTCGAGCGAACGCGGCGAGCTGCGACTTTCCGAGATGCGGAAGACTTTGGAAGAGCGCCTGCAGACCGCGGCCGAAGCGCAGCATCAAGCAGACGCGATCACCCGATCCGAATTGCAGGCTGGCTTGAAAACCTTTGGCAACGCACAGACCGCCGCGCTGCAGGAACTCGCGCAGACGCTTCGGCTCCAACTGAGCGAACTCACCACGCGCAACGAGGCGAAGCTGGAGCAAATGCGCACCACCGTGGAAACGAAGCTCGCGCAGGTGCAGAGCGACAATGAGGAAAAGCTCGAGCGCATCCGCGCGACCGTGGACGAGAAGCTGCACGCCACGCTGGAGCAAAGGCTGGGAGAATCCTTCCGGCTGGTCAGCGAACGGCTGGAGCAGGTGCACACCGGACTCGGAGAAATGAAAAGCCTGGCGACCGGCGTCGGCGACTTGAAGAAGATCCTCAGCAACGTCAAGACGCGCGGCACTTGGGGCGAAGTTCAGCTCGGGAATTTGCTGGAGCAAACGCTGACCAAGGATCAGTTCACGCGGAATTTCGCGCCTGATCCCAACAGCGGCGAGCGCGTGGAGTTTGCGATCAAGCTTCCCGGCCGGGACGATGACGGGACGCCGGTCTGGCTGCCGATCGACTCGAAGTTTCCCCATGAAGATTACCAGCGTCTGCTGGAGGCGCAGGAGCGGGCGGATCTGGTGGCGGCAGACGCGGCGAGCGCGGCGCTGGAGGCGGCCATTCGGTTGGAGTGCCGGAAGATCCGGGACAAATATCTGCGCACTCCGGTGACCACGGATTTCGCGATTCTCTTCCTGCCGACCGAGGCGCTTTTCGCGGAAGTGTTGCGGCGGCCCGGCTTGAGCGAAGCGTTGCAGCGCGACTATCGCGTGGTGGTGAGCGGACCGACGACGCTGACCGCTTTGCTCACCAGCTTGCAGATGGGTTTCCGCACGCTGGCGATCGAGAAGCACTCCGGAAAAGTCTGGAAAGTGCTCGGTGCAGTGAAGACGGAGTTCGGGAAATTCGGCGCGGCCCTGGACAAGGTG
>DASVRR010000260.1:0-7825 GCA_036388515.1 Chthoniobacteraceae bacterium
CGGTGAGCCGCGCGTCGCTCGCTCGCTGCAGCTTTGGTGGTGGTTCTTTGCTCCTTTTGCCGTGGTCATTTTGACGAAACCTTCCGCACGTTTTCTGTGGCCGGGAGTGCTCGTCGGCTTGGTCGCTGTTGCCGCCTGGAAACGCTTGCAGCGCGCGCAATGGATTGCGCTGGCGGTGCTCCTCGCGCTGACGCTTTTCGTTGGCTCGAAGAAGCAAGGCGCGTGGCTGCTTTACGTCGCCACTTTTCCCCTGACCCAAACCGACACTCCGCTGCATGCGGAATACAAAGCCGAGATCCGCGCGGACGTGGAACGCTTCCGGAAGCATCTCGATATCTATTATTTGCTGGATGATTGGCCGTTCTCTTTCCTGGAAGCACCCGGCGCGCAAGACGAGCGTCCGCTCTGGAAAACGCTCGGGAAGAACGACCGACTTCGCTCCCGGATTTACACCGATCTTGCACTGGAAGGAATCAAGGCCGAGCCGCAGCATTTGCTGCAACTCGGGGCGCAAAAGTTGATCGGCTCGATCAATCCGTCCGAGTTTAAGGAAGACCGGTTCACCAGCGCGTTTTATCGCGAGCGGTTTCAGCATCACTTTGAAGATGCGCGCGCCCGGCCGCAGAGTCCGGTCCGGTTTGCCTTGGGTTTTCGTCCGGAGGAAACGCTTCCGGAGTATGCAGATTTCGAGCGCGAACTTGCGCCCAAGGCAAACTCCTGGATGGAACAGGTCGTCGTCGGTTGGGTCGCGGGGATTGAGCGCCTCTTCGATTTTGTGAAGCTTCCGGATGATCGGGATGAATATCAGCGCCAGATCGGGAAGACCCGAGTTCGTCCGCTCGGTTGGCTGCTGATCAGTGCGCTCCTGCTGGCGGTTTTGATCCCGCGATATCGCTCCACATTCGGAGTTTGGGCGGTGATTGCGATGGGCTATCTTGCCGCAGTCTTCCTCGTCTCGCAGATTAATCCGCGATACTTCGCTCCAGCCTGGCCGGTTTTGATTCCGCTCCTCGCGCTGCCTTTCGACTTCTTCCTCAGCCTCTTTTGGAAGCCGAAAGCGACCGCTCCCGCCGAGCCGAAGCTCGCCCCTTCCTCCTAGATGAATCCGCCGCTCGCCGTCCCGACGGAATCATGGCGTTTGCTCGGCTGGTCGCTGCTCTTGCTCGGCCTTTGCCTCGCGGTCTTTTCCCGGCACAACGAGTTTCCCTATCACTATCATCCGGACGAGCCGGGAAAGGTGGAGCAAATCATCGAAGGAAAGTGGAACTTTCACCACCCGATGCTTCTGCTCGCGGCGACGAAGGCGGTGGTGGAAACTGCCGACGTGCCGCGGATGGAGCAGCCGGTGGTGATCGCCGGACGCTGGGTTTCCGCGACTTTCATGTCCGTCGCGGTGGTGGCGCTCTCGCTGCTGGCTTACGCCTGGCGCGGTTGGCCGGCGGCGTTTGCCAGCGGTGCCACGCTGGCGCTGCATCATCAGCTCTATGAGCTGGCGCATTACCTCAAGGAAGACTCCGCGCTGCTCGCGGGAATCGCACTCAGCTTCCTCATGCTGCTCGCCTGCTGGTGGCGGCCTTCTCCCGCGCGCGTGGCGCTGCTCGGCGTCGCGTGCGGCCTTGCGCTCTCGGGAAAATATCTGGGCGCCGTGACGATCGGCCTGGCTCTTCCCGTGCTCTGGCGCATCGCTCCGGAAGAAGCCCGGCGGAGTCGAGTCGCAATCTATTTCGCGGCGCTTCTCCTCACGTTGCTGCTCGTAAACTTCCCCATCTTGCAGCAACTCGCGCTCTTCCAGGAAAGCTTCGGGCGCGAGATGGACTCCGTGGTGAAAGGCCAGCGCGGTCTGACCCGCAGTGTTCCGCACGCCCAATACTGGAACGTGTTTATAGACAACACTACGCCCGCGATCTGGGCTTTGCTCGCCGTTTTCCTCCACGCCCGCTGGCGGGAACGCCGCGAACTCGCGCTGCCCGAGTGGCTGGTCATCGCTTTCCCCTTTGCCTACGCACTGGCACTCTCCTTTTCCCCGAAATCCAACGACCGCTACTTTCTTCCCGCCACCGCGGCGTTCACGCTTTTCGCCGCGCTCGCGACGATGGACTTCGGCCAGTTCTTCCGGCGCGGGCGCAATCGCCGGCTGGCAATCTTCGGGTCCGCAGCCGTTCTGGTGCTGGGACAAATCCCGAGCTGGTTCCGCTACGAAGTCGCGTTCCAGAAGGACGACACGGCAGAGCTGATCGCCTGGCTGAACGAATTGGTCCCGGCTGATGCTGTCATCGCCAAGGACAACCGCGTGCAGCTTCCTGATCCCAAAAAGAAAAAGCACGCCGAGCGCCTCGGCGTGGTTCCGCAGAAGGTGATTGCCGAGCGTTTTGCCGCGGATGTTTCCATCGAACTGCTGAAGGAGCGCGGCGTTCGCGGACTCGGGACGATCGAGGAACTCCGGAGCCTCGGAGTGACGCACGTGGCGGTTTCGGAAAGCGACTACGGCCGTTTCTTCCTCAAAGGGCTGCGTCCGCAAAAAGATGGCCGCGAAGATTTCGATCGGCGCAAAATCTTCTACGAACGGCTGCTGCGCGACGGCAATCCCATCTTCGAGCGCGATCGGGGAACAGTCATCTACTTGCATCCAGGCATCCGCGTTTATCGGCTGGCGGATCTGCCGGCGTATCCCGCAGCCGGTCCGCTTTGATCCGGATGAAACCGGGAACCGTCAGCTGTCGGAATCCACGTGCGCCCGGTTTTCGAAGCGGGTGAACTGCTTCAGAAAGGTGAGGGGAACATCGCCGACCGGACCGTTGCGCTGCTTCGCAATGATCAGCGTCGCTTTGCCTTCCGCTTCCTTTTTGTCTTCCTCATTCTCCGCGTAATACTCCTCGCGGACGAGCAGCCCGACGACATCCGCATCCTGCTCGATGCTCCCGGATTCGCGGAGATCGCTGAGCCGCGGCCGGCCTTTGCTTTCACCGGAACGCGACTCCGGATTTCGGTTCAACTGCGCGAGCACCACGATCGGAATGTCGAGTTCCTTGGCCAGCGCTTTGAGTCCGGAAGAAATCTCCGCGATCTCGATTTGTCGGTTGTCCTGAGCCCGGCGTGACGTCGAGCGGAGCAGCTGGAGGTAATCGATGAAGATTGCCTCGATGCCATGCTGGGACTTGAGCCGGCGGGCTTTGGCTCGGAGTTCGAGGATCGAAAGTCCGGCGGTGTCGTCGATGAAAATCTTGCTCTCGGCGAGCTTCGACGCTGCAGCGGTCAGCGCGGGAAAATCGCGCTCCGCGAGGAAGCCGTTGCGCACTTGTTCCAGGTTCACTCGGGCTCGGGAACAGAGCAGCCGTTGCACCAGCTGCGACGCGCTCATTTCCAGCGAAAACACCGCCACCGGCTTTTTCAACTCGAGCGCCACGTGTTCCGCGATGTTCATCGCGAGCGCGGTCTTCCCCATGGAAGGTCGCGCCGCAATCACGAACATTTCTGCCCGATGCAGGCCGTCGCAGATCTTGTCGAGCGCCGCCAACCCTGTGGCAAAACCGGTCAGTCCGCCGCGGTTCTGGTAGAGTTCCTCGATCGCCGTGACCGCGGCCATGACTTGTTCCTTGATGCTGGCGACCTTGTCTTTGTAGCGATCCTGCGAGAGCGCCAGGATCCGCGTTTCGACTTCGTCGAGCAGCATCGTGACTTCGTTTTGCTCGTCGTAAGAGCGCGCGGCGTATTCCGTGCAGACGCGGATTATTTCGCGCAGCGTATGTTTCTCCTCGAGAATCTCGAGGTAGTAAACCGCGTTCGCCGCCGTCGGGAGGAAAGTGAAAAGCTGGGTGACAAACGCGGGTCCGCCGACTTGATCCAGCATCCGCCGATCCCGCAACGTCTGGGTCAGCGTGATCACGTCGATCGGCTGCCGCAGATCATACATTTCGATCAGCACTTCGTAGATGCTGCTGTGCGCCGGGATGTGGAAGTGTTCCTTCCGGATGCCTTTCTCCACGCAAAGCCCGCCGACCTCTTTCGGCGCGAGCAGGATGGAGGAAAGCGCGCCTTGTTCCGCATCCGCGCTCTGTGGGAGCAACCGGTGAATATCCGGTAGATAACTGCCACTCCCGTTCCCGCTTCCCTTGCCATTCGCCGCTTTTTTCGCGGCCTTCGGATTCTCGGGAGTGAGCGTTTCGGCTGGCACCTAGGGAACATTTGCGCTGACCAAGCGCAGGGGACAAATGAATCAGGAACTTCGGCTGGTCGTCACGCCTGTTCCGCGGAATCTTCCGCGCAGCCCATCAAAGTGGGGGCGAACCGAATTCGACTGGAGTTCAGCTCAGGCGCGGACCTGGCGTTCTTCGCTCCAGGCGAAAACCTTGCGGAAGAAACTACTTCGTGTGCTTGGCTTTGGGCCGCGCACGGAAACCTCTCTCCTCCGGTTCTTCCGCTGGCTCTTCGGGCTTCACGTCCGCGCCTTTGGCTTTCACCAGGAGGTTGAGTTTCGCGGTCACGTCGGAGTGCAACTTGATCAGCACTTCATGCGGACCAGATTCCTTGATCGGCTTGTCGAGTTGGATCTTATGGCGATCGATCTCGATCTTCCCGCCGAGTTCACCTTTGAGTTTCTCCGCAATATCGGCCGCGGTGATCGAGCCGAAAGCTTTCCCAGTCGCGCCGGTCTCGAGATCCATCGAGATTTTCAGCTTGTTGATCCGCCGCGCGAGTTCGTCGGCTTCGTTCAGCTCCTTGGCTTCGCGTTCGGCGCGTTTCGTTTTGAGAAGATTCAGCCGCTTTAGAGTGGCTGGCGTTACTTCGAGCGCCTTGCCTTGCGGGATGAGGAAGTTCCGGGCGTAGCCGCGCTTGACCTTCACCAAGTCGGCTTCGGCGCCGAGGCTGCTGATCTTTTCGGTAAGGATGATTTCGGTGGTGGCCATGTGAGGAAAAGCGGAGTTGCCCGGCGAAAGCGGGACGGTGAGGAAAGCGGAGGTGCCGCGCCTTGTCAAACAGCGAATGGTGGAATCTGCCGCGCTGAACTTACGCCCGGAACAAGCGTGCGAGCTCGAGCCGAAAGCCCGGGAAGAGCGGTGAGGAGAGCGCTCCGGTGGCGTCGAGCACTTCCACCGGCGCCGCCGGATCTTCCGCAAACCGGAAGACCTCGATCGTCTCGGTCCGCGGGGAGACGATCCACATTTCCCGCACTCCGCTGCTGGCGTAGATCTCGCGTTTGCGCCCGAGATCCAGCTTCGCCGTACTCGGGGAAAGAATTTCCACCACCAGGTCCGGCGCGCCTTCCGCGCCTTGCTCCGTCAGGATCGAACGCCGCTCGTTGCGGACGAAATACAGGTCGGGATTGAGGATGGTGTCTTCCGTGAAGAGCACGTCGCTCGGCGCCGGATAGAGTTCGCCGAGCGGATTTTCATCCAGATAGGTTTGAAGAATGTGCGCCAGCTGATGAACCAGCTTCTGGTGATAGCGGCGGGGACTTGGTGACATATACAAATCCCCATCAATCAACTGGAAGTATGGCGGCCCGACAGGCAGCTGGAAGAACTCCGTCGCGGTCATCTTGTAAGCCGTCGCGCTCGGTGACTGCATGAGTTTTCCCGTATCCGCCGGACGCACCCGCGTCAAGCGCGCCGGAACCTACTCGATCGTGACCGACATGCCTTTGGTGATCAGCTTGCTCAGGCGGATCCCGTCCCAGTTTGCCGTCCGCATGCAGCCGTGACTCACGCTCCGGCCGATCGTTTGCGGGCTGTTTGTTCCGTGGATGCCGATGCCGGGCTTGTTGAGGCCGATCCAAACCACGCCGACCGGGTTGTTCGGTCCTGGTGGCAGCATGTGGAAGTTCTCGGTCCGCTTGCCATATTCGAGCACGCCTTTGTCCCAGCGAAACGTCGGCATGGCCGCCACGCCGAGGATCTTCCACGCGCCCGCCGGCGTTGCCAGACGTCCGCCGCCTGGCGTGATCGGGATGGCGGCGATCAGCTTTTCGCCGTCGTAAAGATCCAGCATTTTCTCGGCCCGGTTGATCTTGATCACGCGGTGCTTGAAGTCCGGAAGATCTGCGAGGTTGCCGGTCTTCGGCAGCTCTTCGATCTTAAAAGGTTCCACATTTGGAACCCGCAAAGTGTCGCCCGGCTTGAGATCCTCCAGCTTCATCCCGGCGTTCAGTTTGGCCAGGAACTCCGGAGCGCAATGGAAGCGTTCGGTGAGGAACTCGATCAAGGAGTCGTAGGGCAAATACTTCTTTTTCGCCTGATCGACCGGCTCACTCGGAAGCTCGCCAATAAACTTCAGGTCGCCTTCCTGAATGGTGTAGCTGGTGTAAACCGGGAACACGGACTCCAGCGGAATATTCGCGTCCAGCTGACCGGTTTCCGGCAACGCGTGCGCGCGCTGATAACGCACCAGCGCCTTGCGCGTGAACTCGCCGCCGCGGCCGTCGATTTTTCCCGGACCGAAAAGCTGCTGATCGAGGAAGATCTGCAGCTGCGTCATGACATCCCGCTCCATCACCGGGATCGCCTTGGCCACCGGTCGATCTTCCTGCGCATGCGCGGCGGAGGAGATCGTGAGGAGAAGTAGGACGAAGTGTTTCAGGCGCACAGGAAAGAGCAGGGTGACAAAGCGAGGGATGCAGCTACCACCGTAGGAACTTTGATGCAACCGACTTGATCCGGGCGCAGTCTTCCGGAAGCGAATGCGCGGAGCCTGATTTTACTTCGGCTCGTCTTTCGTCACCGGCTTCAAGATCGCCGCGAGCGTGTCCGGATGATCCGCCGTCCGAGTCAGCTCCAGGTATTTCGGTCCGTCGGAGTAATCCAGCGCGACTTCCCGGAAGGTGTCTCCTTCCAGCACGAGCAGCTCGACCTTGCGCTTCGCGACGCTTTCCGAGATCGCGTCTTTCAGTCGTTGAGAGGTGAATTTGCGGCCATTCACGCCGCTGATCGTCATTCCCGTGGCGAGTCCGGCCTTATCCGCAGGGAGACCCGGAACCACCGATCCGATCTTCCCTTCTTCCGTGGCCACCAGACCCAAACTCGCGGAAGCGCTCGCTTGCTTCCGCTCCCTTTCCCGCTCCGCCAGATACTCGCTCGGCTTTGCGGAATACTGGAGCCGATATCCGAGCATGCTCAGGAATTCCAGCCCGAGCTTTTCCTTCGGCGTGGTGACACGTTCCTGGAAGAACTTGTCCCAATCACGCTCGGAGACTTCCTTCAGCGTTCGCGTCACTTCTCCGAGATCGTAAGGCGCCACCGCCACTTTTGTTCCCGGGCGTGGAGCAAAGAACTTTTTGCAAAACTCATCCAGACTTCGGCGTCCGCCGCTTTGCTCCCGGATCAGCGCATCGGCTTCCATCCAGACCATCAGACCTTCGTCGTAGTAATCCTGTCCGCGCCGGAGTTGACTCCACGCCGCGCTGTGCGCCCGGAGCTGCCAGCTCGCCGCGGCCGTGTCATCCACAGAACGCCAGCGGCGACCTTCCTGACGCATCAGAAAATCCACTTTGCTGGCGAGCGCGGGCAGATGTTCTTCCGGACTCAAAAGCCCCGCCCGCACCGTCAGCACCTCGCCGAGATATTGCGTCAGGCCTTCGTAGATCCAGAGCAGCCGAGTGCGCTCCGGCTGGTGGAAGTTGGTCGTCAACATCGTCGCGGGACGCCGATATTTTCCGCACCAGGAATGCACAAATTCATGCGGAAGCAGATACGCCGGCCACGCCTTGCGTTTCTTGTCGTCGATCAACTCGCGCTCGCCGACTGCGTTGAAACTGCTCTGCAAATGTTCCAGTCCGTTGCGGGGAAACTGATCGCTGCAGACGACGAGAAAGTGATACGCCTCGAAGTTCGCC
>DASVRR010000261.1:0-2927 GCA_036388515.1 Chthoniobacteraceae bacterium
CGGAAAGGCGCTCGTGACCGAGCCGACTTGCAAGCTGATCGGCATCTTCGACGTCCAGCGAGACGGCGCGGGATTCAAGTCGCTGGATGGTTTCAATCTGCTGGCGAGCTCGGATGAATGGATGTCGCCGGTGGCTGCAGAGATCGGGCCGGACGGCGCGGTGTGGATCGCCGATTGGTATAACTTCATCATCCAGCACAATCCGACGCCCTCCGTTGAACGCGGCGGCTATCGGGCGGAAAATGGACGCGGCGGCGCGCACGAAAACTCGCTCCGTGACAAGACGCGCGGCCGGATCTATCGCGCCGTTTGGAAGGATGGCAGCAAGACGCCGATTCAGTCTCTGGCCGGTCGCTCCACGGATGAAGTGCTCAATGCGTTGAACAGCGACAATCAGTTTTGGCGGCTCACCGCGCAGCGTTTGCTGGTGGATGGCGCGCGGAAGGAAGTGACGCCGGGGCTTGCCGCGCTGGTCAAGGCGAACGACGGACGGGTGGGTGCAATTCACGCCCTTTGGACGCTCCACGGTCTGGCGAGTCTCGATCGGGAGACTCACCGAGCGGCGCTCGTGGGGAAAGATCCGGCGTTGCGGCGAAACGCCATTCGCGCGCTGGGGAATGATCCGGCGGCGCAGCAGCTGTACTTCGAAACCGCGGTAATTCATGATCCGGATCTCACCACGCGGCTGGCGGCCTTCGTCAAACTCGCCGAGTTCCCGAAGTCCAAGGAGATCCAGACTTTGGTCGGCCAGCTGCGTCGCGAGCCGACCAACAGCAAAGACGAATGGCTGAACGAAGCCACCAAGCTCCTGACCAAGGTTCACGATGTCCGCAACTACACCGAAGGTCCGAATCTGCTGGCGAATCCGAGCTTCGAAGAGGTCGGTCCGGACGGATTGCCGGTCGGGTGGACGCTGAGCAAAGCTGAGGGAGCACCGCGGCATGAGATCGCCGGCGGACGCGACGCTCAGGCTGGCCAGCGCAGCATCCGGTTCACCGCGCCCCGGCCGGAAGGAATGGACATCGCGCTGACCTCCGCAGTTGCCGTCAAGCCGCAGACGAACTACCGGCTGCGAGTCTGGCTGAGAACCGATCTCACGTCTGGCAATGGCGCGGATGCCACGATTTCCGAACTGGCGAATGTCGCAACTCCAGGATCAAACCGACGCACCGACGGCTATGTGGAAGGAGAGGCGTTCTTCAACAGCGGCGATCGCAGCCAGGTCACCGTGGAGTGTCGGGTCCGCGGCAAAGCGAGCGGGACGGTTTGGTTCGACGATCTCTCGCTGACGGAAGTGAAGTTTGAAGTCGAAGGTCAGCAGTTGGTCGGGGACATCAAACGCGGCGAGGAGCTTTTCCAGAAGCATCCGCTGGCTCTTTGTTCGCAATGTCACGCCGTCGCCGGAAAAGGCGGGAATGTCGGTCCTGCGCTGGACGGACTCGCGACGCGGAAAGATCCGGCTTACATTACGGAAAGTTTGCTGGAGCCAAACGCCAAGCTGGCGGAGGGCTTTCAAGGACAGATCTCGCCGATGCCGCCGATGGGATTGGTCTTGAAAGATCAGGAACTCGCGGACGTCAAAGCGTATCTGATGTCGCTGAAGTAACGTCGTAGCGGAGTTGATACAGCCGCGCTGTTGCTGGAGGGCGATGGACACGTATGCGCATTCCGGCCTTCCTTCGTTGTCTGTCTCTCGCCCTCGCGGCGGCGGTCCTTTCCTCCTGTGCCTCCGTGTCGGTGCGAGACGTCGCGGCTGGAAGTTCCCGGCCGAGCGCGCGTCCTTCGCGGATCTATGTTGAGCCGTTTTCCACGGAAGGTGCGGTGATCAAGGAGAACTTCGCCCGGAAGAATCGCGGCAAGCTTCCGGAAGAAGCACAGCAGCTCCTGGCCCATTATATTGCGGCAGAAATCAACCGGCTCGGTGTGCCGGCGACCGTGGTCGGTCGAGCGGGCGGAACGCCGGCGAATGCCTGGGCGCTTTCGGGAAGATTTACGCGGATCGAAGAAGGCAGCCGTGTTCTCCGAATGGGCCTGGGACTCGGGCTCGGCGGCACGAAGATGGAGACGGCAGTGCAGGTCCGGACCGTTGCTGGGAATCGACCATTTCTAAATTTTGTGACGACCGGCGGGAGCAACGCCACCCCCGGAGCGGCGACGAATCCGATCCCGTTTTCTGCCGCACCGACGGCTTTGCTGAACAGCAAGGAAGGCGTCAGTGACGATGCGGCGCGGACCGCGCGGATGATCAGCGCGACCCTGGCGGAGTATCTGCAGGAACGCGGTTGGATTCAGCCGGGGAAAGCGCGCACTTTGAAGAAGGGCCGCTAGAACACTGGCGCTACGACCATTCCTCCCAGTGCCGCCGAAGAAAGAGCTAAATGTCTGACATGAAAAAGAAAGCATCCAAGGCGAGCGACGAATCTGGAGCCGGTGGTTCGCCTCGGGCGAAGGGCAGCGTCGCTGGAGCGGTAATTGGTGGGATTGTCGCCGGCCCTGTCGGAGCGTTGGTGGGAAGTGTCGCCGGGGCGCTGATGGGTGGTCGGGCGAAGAAGGGGAAACCGATGGTTCCGGAGAGCGGGAAGGAGTTGCTGGAAGAACTAAAGGCGATCGGGAAGAAAACTCCGGCGGAACCTCCTGCGGCGAAGAAGCCGCGCAAGGCGGCGGGTTCCTCCGAGCCACTTCAGCTGGAAGATGGTGCAAAGCCCGAGGCTCCAGCAAAAGCTCAGGTTTCGCGGCCAGCCGGAGCTGGGCCTAAAGCGAAGGCGGCGACGAGGGCGAAGGTGGCGCCAAAGAAAGCTCCCGTCCGGAAGAAAGCTCAGCCGAAGTCGAGCGGAACCAAAGCCGCGGGGACAAAGTAGCTGTTGTTCCTCACGTAAAGCGGGAGTTCTGCAGGAGCGAAGGGCGGATGGCTTCGGTGCGGTGAGCGT
>DASVRR010000262.1:0-3400 GCA_036388515.1 Chthoniobacteraceae bacterium
CAACGTCTGGAAGCAGAAAATCCGCGTCCGGTGAAACGCAGCGAGTCCCGCTTTGCCTGGCCGCTGGCACGGCTCGCCTGGGCGGCGGCATTTTGTCTGATCGTCGCGGGCGTTCTGTTTCAAACCACGATTCCGACCACACCGCCGAACGCGCCTTCGAACTACTTCGCGCAGGTTGTTGAATCCTGGCCGGCGGATCCGACGATCTTTGCTACCACGGTGTATAACGCGGACAGCAACGTCACGGTCCTGTGGTTGGACGGACTCGATTATATCCCCGGCAGCACGCAGCTTCAGTAAGTCGCCCCGCGCATGTTCCGCTCCGTCGCAATCCTTTCTGCAGCTGCTCTTTGCGGCATGGCGCTGGTGTGGGCCGCACCGAATCCCGTCGCGCCGCCGATCGTTGCGGCGGCCAAAGGAGCTGCTTCCTTCGGTGAGGATAAGATCTGGACGGGAGTGGTGATCGCCACCAATTCTTCCTCACCGAAGGAGCCGCCACCAGAGTTGCGGGAATTTTCCCCACGGTTGAAGCGAGTTTTTGGCTACAACCAGTTCGAGCTTTTCGGCAGCGCTTCGAATCCGATCGGCGACCAGGCCGAAAAGTGGCTCGTGCCGAGCCAGAATTTTTGGCTGGGTGTGAAGGCGCGACGCGCCACCTCGAAGGAAGCGCGCGGCGGTTACCTCCTGAATCTGCAGCTGTTTCAAAACAAACGTCCGCTCGTCGATACGGAGGCAAAGCTGGCGCCAGGCAGCCCGCTTTTCATCCGCGGTCCAGCGTATGGCAAGGGACACGTGATCATCGTGCTGCAAGTCGAGCGGGCAGCGCCGGTGGTGGCTGGGCAGTGAGGAAACCTGGCGGCGGCGTTCCGCAGGCAAGAACAGGAAACTTCCAGGTTTCTGACGATTCTTGAACAACTTCGCCGCGGTTCCTTTTACGCTCCGGGGATGAAAGCGTTCTTGGTTCTTCCCTTCCTTCTTTCCCTCGCACCGCTCGCGGAGGCGCAAGTCGCCAAGCCCGCGCGGACGATCTCGGTGACTGGAACTGCGGTGACCAGAACGGCTCCAGATCTGGTGGTCTGGAGCATTGCGCTCGTGGATCACGATCGCGACCTGGCTGCAGCGAAGGCTGCGAACGACAAGAAACTCGCGAAGCTTTTTGCCGTGCGGAACGAGTTGCAGATTGAAGCCGCGGATCTGGAAGCCGGTGCAGTCAATATTCAACGCGAGTATGAGCGCGACGACCGAGGAACGCGTGGCGCCTTCAAGCATTTCGCCGTCACCCGCTCCGTAGTCATTCGTCAGCGGGAGATGAAGCGCTTCGACGAGTTTCTCTCCAAGTTGGTCGCGAGTGCGGAAATGGAAGTGAGCGTCGGGTTTCAGTCCAGCCGCATTCACGAAGTACGCGCAACGACTCGCCTCCAGGCGCTCAAGCTGGCGAAGGAAAAAGCCGCCGAAATGGCGGCCGTGCTCGAAGCCAAACTCGGGAAGGTTCTAACCATCGATGAACATCCTCCCGAAGGAGCGACCGACTTTTCAACCCGGTCCATGAGCAACAGCGTAGTAGCATTCGATCCTGCTGGAGGCGGTCTGGCGGATGTGGCGAGTGGAACCTTTGCTCCCGGTGCGATTGAGACTCGGGTCGTGGTTTACACGACCTTCGAGCTGGAAGAGTGAGCGGCCAGAAGATCGGGAGCCTTCGCCTTCCGCGTCGCATTTCCGCTGGCGAGTTGGGGAAGGTTCTGGCATTCGGTACGGCTCGTCTTCCCCATGATCAAAAGCATCCTCGTTCTCGGCGCAGGCAGTGCCGGACTGCTCGCCGCCCTTTCCCTCCGGCGGAAACTCCCGCAGCTCACGGTGCGGATCGTCCGCAGCCCGGAGATCGGCGTGATCGGAGTCGGTGAAGGGACGACGCCGAATTTTCCCCAGCACCTTTTCGATTATCTCGGGATCAGCCGCAGCCGGTTTTACTCCATGGCTCAGCCGACGTGGAAGATCGGGGTCCGCTTCCTGTGGGGACCGCGTGGACGTTTCGACTATACCTTTTCGCAGCAGATGGACGCCCAGTGGAGCGATCTCCCGCGGCCAAACGGATACTACTGCGGGGAGGAATTCAGCCACACCGATCTCGCTTCGTCGCTGATGCGGGAGGACAAAGTCTTCCCCAGACAAGCCAACGGTGCGCCAGACATTCAGCCCTGGCATGCCTTCCACATCGAAAACAAAAAGTTCGTGGAAGTGCTGGAGGCAATTGCCCGGGAAGACGGGATCGAGTTCATCGACGGCAAAGTCAGCTCGGCAGAGCGCGGCGCGGCCGGCATTTCCGCCGTAATCCTGGAAGACGGTCAGCGGCTGGAGGCGGACTTCTTCATCGATGCCAGCGGCTTCCGCAGCGAGCTGCTCGGCAAGGCACTGCAGGAACCGTTCGTCAGCTTTGCGGGATCTTTGTTTTGCGATCGCGCGGTGGTCGGCGGTTGGGACCGAACCGACGAACCCATTCTTCCCTACACCACAGCGGAAACGATGGACGCCGGCTGGGCCTGGCAGATCGAGCATGAGCATCACGTGAACCGCGGCTACGTTTTCTCCTCGCAGGCGATCTCGGAAGATGAAGCCGTCGCGGAGTTCCGGAGCAAAAACCCGAAGGCTCCGGAAGCACCGCGCATCGTGAAGTTTCGCTCCGGCTGTTACCGCCGGATGTGGGTGGACAACGTCATCGCCATCGGCAATGCCGGAGGCTTTGTGGAGCCGCTGGAAGCCACCGCATTGATGATCGTCTGCTCACATTTGCGGATCGTCGTGGACTTCCTGCAGCACTGCGCGCTGGAGCCGACTCCCACCATGCGGTCGCTCTACAACGACATGACGCACGCCACGTGGAAGGACATCCGCGACTTCCTGGCGCTGCATTACAAGGTGAACACCCGGCTGAACACTCCGTTCTGGCAGCATTGCCGGGCGGACACGGATTTGAGCGGACTGGCGCCTTTGCTGGAGTTTTACGAGGAGAACGGACCGACTGGGTTTTGCCGCTACCGGTTGCCAACGACTCAGAACGACTTCGGAGTCGAAGGATATCTCGTGATGCTCGTGGGGAACAAAGTGCCGTATCGCGCGTCGCATACGCCCACGCCGGAAGAAACAGCGATCTGGAACGCCCATCGCGCCGGGTTTGCGACGACGGCGCGCCGTGGCTTGGATGTGAAGGAATCGCTGGCCTACATCCGCCACCCAGCCTGGACTTGGAACGCGGAGGTCGCGCCAAGCCAATCGCCGCGCCGTTGACTCGGAGCCAGCGAGCCTAGCCGTAACGCAGCGCCTCGATCGGGTCGAGACGGCTGGCCTTCCACGCCGGATAGATGCCGCTGAAGATTCCAATCGCCACGGCGAAGCCAAAGCTGAT
>DASVRR010000263.1:0-9304 GCA_036388515.1 Chthoniobacteraceae bacterium
TACGCCGAGCCGAAGCACAAATCGCAACATCGGGCCGTGCTGGCGCGTCTCCAACCGGCCAGCGCGAACTGAATCAGCTCGCCCAGCCGCTACGGATTCGGTGCTGGCGTCGTTGGAGTCGTGATCGCTGCCGGCTCGGACGCGGCGGATGGGGAAGAAGGCGTCGCACTCGCTGGAGCAGAGCCTGCTGGAGCTGAGTTTGCGGGAGCTTCGACGGGTGCGCCTGCGTCGGGCGTTTGCGCCGGAAGCATCGGTGCGGTGCCGCCAGCGGCAGCTTCGCCCTGCGGGCTGGCTGCGTTCTCCGGAGCAGGAGTCGCGATCGCAGCTGGGGAAGATATCGGCGCGGGCGAAGCCGGAGCCACGGCGCCGACACTCAGCCGCTGCTGCATTGAGCCGGTGTTGCTGCTTTGTTTCACGTAGAGCCAGGAGAGCAGCAGCGTCAGACCGAAGAACGCGGCGCCCAGGTAGCGCGTGATGGTTTGCAGGACATTCGTGGTCTGCGCACCGAACAGATTTTCCGTCATGCCGCCTCCGAAGGCCGCGCCCAAGCCTTCATTCTTCGGCCGCTGCATGAGCACGAGGAAAACGATCAACAGCGAGACGATGACATGAATCGCCAGAAGAAGGTTGATGAAGATGGGAAGCATGAGGGCGCGGAATATGGGGGAAAGGTCCGGGACTGTAAAACGGAACTTTCAGCTTCGATTCCATCCACGCTGACGCTGGTTTCTTCCCCAGCTGCGCCTCCGCCGGCCCGGCCTTGTCCGATGTTCCAGCTAAAACTGCGGAGGAGCGCTGCGGAAGGCGATCGCCGCTTGGTTCGTCGCGACTCTGGTCAGATGCGTGTCGAGGTAAAGCGCAGCATCCAGTGCCGCCCGACCGAGTTCGGTGTTGCGACCGAGTTCCTTCACCAGTTGATGCAGGATCGGGAGAGCTTCCGGCCGCTGGGTGTCGCCCAGCGCCTGGACGGCGGCGAGTCGGAAAGGCTGCGCCGTCCGTTTCTCCCGCGCCCAGTTCGGGAGCATATCGAGAGCAGTATCCGGATAAAACCGCGCGATGCCGAAGAGCGCGTAATGGCGGGTGCCGGGTTCGCCGTGAAGCAATTCGTTCTTCCAATACTCCCACTCGCTGGTGGCGTTGATCCCGAAGTAACGCGCGGCTTTGGCGCGGCACAGCGGCTCAATCATCGACTCGACCTTCAGCTGCGGATCGACCGTCATCGCGAGGTTGCGATCCTTCACGCCGAGTTCGCGCAGCGCGGAGAGCGCGGCGAGGATTTCCACCGTCTCCACGCGGAAGGCTGCGGTGTCGAAGCTGCTCGGGAGGAAACCGCCGGTTGGCGTGAACTTGCAGACGGCGCTCAGGGGAAGATTCTCGGTCAAGGCGAGGATCGCAGTCTGCAGCGCCGGCGCTGAAAGCTCCGGATGATCTTGAGCGTAGCTCAGGAGCAAATCGATCTTCGGCGCGGTTTTGAAGGAAAGCCGGAAGCTCGCGGGAGCCACGGTGTTTCCGGAACGAATCGCGGCACTTTCGACTGGAATCGTCGAGGTTTGTCCTGGAGCGATGGTCGCTTCCACGTTGCGGACGACCACGATGGCGTTGGCGCCGCTTTCCAGCAACTGTCCCAGGGAAATCTTCAGCGTGATCGCGCTCGCGGCGGGGTTGAAGACCGTGGCGGTGAGTTGCTCGCGTCCATTGCCTTGAAATTCCGCCTGGACGAGGCCTTTCTCCACTGCCGTCTGGAGATCGATGCTGCCGTCCGTGGCGAGGGAAGACGCGGCGTTGGCCGCCAAGTCGATCGCCGGGGCAGCCGCGACCGGTCGGGCAAAAAGCACGGGCGCAACCGCGGCCACCGCAGGCGCTGTGGTTTGGCTGGCGGTGCTCCGGCCCGCGGCCCAGCTCGCAATCGCGACGATGGGGATGAGCGCCAGAGAAACGATGGCGACTTTGTTCCGCGGCTTTGGCGCCTCGCGCAGCGCGGTGTTGTCGAAGCCGATGACGAACTCTGGACGGATGACGATCGTTTTCATGAGCAACCTCCTTCCTGAGCAGTCGTCCTGCCAAACGAGGATCTTTCTTGTCGGCGCGGCCCGCTTTCCAAGACTCTCCACTTCATGAGGAACTATTCCGATTTGGTGGACCGCGTGTTCCGGGCTGAGCATTCGCTGGGCAAACTGACGCCCTCCGAGACGCTCGACTGGGAACTTTCCCGGCAGATCCGCGAGGCGGACGACGCCACCTTGTGCGGAGGAAAAACTCCGGAGCATCCGGATTTGCTCCCTGTCCTCCGCGGCGGCTTGTTCTATGCCGTCGATGCGCTGGATGCCGGCCACAAGCTTTTCCAGGATGCCGCCGGCGATCTGGGCTCCTACTGGCACGGAATGATCCACCGGCGGGAAGGCGATTTCGATAATGCCCGCTATTGGTTCCGCCGCTGCGGCACGCTCGGCTGCTTTGCCGCGCTGCATCGCGACGCGAGCGCCGTCTCGCCGGATATGGCCCGCCAATCCGCCTGGGATCCGTATCTTTTCACCGGCCAATGCGAACAGGCACGTTTCGGCGCGGAGGAACTTCTTCCGGAGCTGGTGAAGTTGCAGCGTCTCGAGTTTGCCGCGCTCTTCGATTACTCCTGGCAAAAAGCGGGTTTCGCCTCCCGAACCGCCTGAAGTCGTCACCGGAAATCTTCCGCAGATTTCGCCGATTCACGCAGATTTCAAAACCGTCGCCGGTCCGCCTCATCTGCGGAAATCTGCGTAATCTGCGGAACAGAAAACCCATTTTTCCTTCGGAAGGGGAAGGTCCACGAAAGGCACTAAACCACACGAAAGACCGCCGTTTTCGCCCCTTTTGTTTATTTCGTGGACAACTTCTGCGCAGGAGTTTGCCGCCAGGCCGGATGATGAACGATCAGCTGGAGCGCTTGATCCAGCAAGGTGCGGCCGGGTTCCATCCGGTGCCACGGCGAAGCTCCGGAAGGATGCGGGAGCGGGATGAGATCGAACGAAAATCCGCGATACGTCACGGGAAGACGCTGGCCGATGACTTCCGTGAGTTTGCCAAAGGCGACGAACTGCGCGATCGCCAGTTTGCCGATGGGGATGACCAGATCCGGGCGGAGAAGCTCGATTTCTTCCTGCAGCCAGCGGGAGCAATTCACGATCTCCTGCGCGTCCGGCACCCGATCTCCGCCCGCGTTGTTTTTGCCGGGAAAACACCGGCAAACCGCCGCCATGTAAACCTTCCGGCGAAACTCTTCCTCCGTGATTCCGCAAGCCCGCTGGAACCAGCCAAAGAGCGTGCGCCCCGCGGTCCAGGCAAACGGCCGGCCGGCCAGCGGCTCCTTGGTTCCCGGAGCTTGCCCCACTGAAATCACGCGGCTGACGATCGCTCCGCCAGAAACCGCCGGACGATGCATCTTGGGGCAAATCGTGCATCGCCGCAGCTCGGCGACATGCGCATTGAGCGAGCGTTGGATTTCTTCCGGAAGACTCATCCGTCGCCAAAAATCGTCCCGATCGCCAGCGGATGTCCGGGCAAAAACTCGGCCGCGGACATCCGGCGTTTGCCTTCGAGCTGCAGCTCGCGGAGCAAAACCGCGCCTTCTCCCGCGCCCACGAGAAGACCGCGGCGATCCGCCCGGAGCAAGGTCCCGGGCGCTCCGGAAGACCGCCGGTGCTGGATGCAACTGAAGAGCTTCAGCTTGCGCGGACCTTCCGCCGTGGGCAGCCAGGTGTAAGCTGCCGGCCACGGATTCATCGCGCGAATCCGGCGATCGATCGCCGTAGCGGAGGCCTGCCAGTCGATCCGGCCATTCTCGCGCGTCAGCCGGGCGGCATACGTCGCTGCGGAATCGTCCTGCGGAAGACGCGGAGCGGAACCCGATTCGAGCAAAGGCAAAGCTTCCGCCAAAGCTTCTGCCGCAATGATTCCCAGCCGATCGTGCAGCACGCCGGTGGTGTCGCGCCGCCGGATCGGCGTTTCGCGGATCAACAGGATGTCTCCCGTGTCCAAGCCTTCCGCCATGTACATCACGGTCACGCCGGTCTTGGCGTCGCCCGCTTCGATCGCGGCGTGAATCGGCGCCGCGCCGCGGTGACGGGGAAGAATCGAGGCGTGCAAATTCAGACAAGCCAGCCGCGGCGCATCCAGCACTGCTTTTGGCAAAATCTGGCCGTAAGCCATCACCACGATGACCTCCGGATGCAACCCGACGATTTCCGCCACCGCTTCCGGAGCACGCATCCGGATTGGCTGGAGAACCGGCAGCCCGCGTTGTTCCGCGAGTTGTTTGATCGGCGAGGCTTGCAGCTCCTGTTTTCTCCCCACCGGTTTGTCCGGTTGCGTGACCACCGCCGCGACTTCCACGGATTCTTCCGCAAGCAGCCACTGCAGCGCCGGCACGCCAATCCCGCCGGTGCCCATGAAAACGACGCGCATCGACCCGCCGCGTCAGCGTTCCTCCAGAATGCTCCGGAGGATATCGGAAAGCACCTTCACCGGCGTCTGCGTGGCGTCCACATCGCGGACCAAATCCGGCCCGTAATGCTCCAGCACGGGTTTTGATTCCTCATCGTAAGTCGCCAGCCGCCGCCGGATGGTTTCCTCATTCGCGTCGTCGAAACGGTTTTCCTTGAGCGCACGCTTTTTCAGCCGGCTGACCAGCGCACTTCGATCCGGGCAGGCCAGGTGGAAGACCTTTTGCACCTTGATCACACTGTCCATCAGCCGCGCTTGATTCACGCTGCGCGGAATGCCGTCGAGCACCAGCGAATCGAGGTCCGGCTTGAAAACATGCGAGCCGACCATGTCGCCGATCCGCGCCATCCAGAGCTTCACGGTGACTTCATCCGGAACCAATTCTCCGCGGCTGGAGTATTCCAGGAAAGCCTGGCCGACCGGGGTCCGGGTATCGAGCGAGCGGAAGACATCGCCGCAGGCGCAGTGAAAAAACCGCGGGACCGTGCCGAGGATTTTCCCCTGCGTTCCCTTGCCGCTGCCCGGCGCTCCGAAGATGAGATAGGTGCGGTATTTCATTCGCTGGCGCTTGCACTAAAGGGACGGGCACCAGCCGGCGCAAACGAAAAGCTGGAGCGGAGCGGATTCGCCAAACGGCTGCTCGACCGGAAGCATCCCCGCTCGTTGAGTGGAGCTTAAATCCTGAGTCCGCCGACGGTAGCCGCCGCGTTTCACTGGCGAACCAACCATGCACTCCGACGAAAAAACCCGTTCCGAACCGTTGCACCGCGAGCGCTTGATCGACGCTTCCAAGATCGGCGGCAACAAGACTCCCGCCTCTGTTCCGCCGCAGTTTACCGCCGGATCCGCGGCTTGGGGCGCCACCGTTTCCGGCGGCTCCGTGCGCTATCGCACCTGGGCTCCGGAACAGGAATCCCTGGCGGTCGAAGTGCAGCCTGCCGCCGGTCCGGCGCGGACGGTCAAAATGACGCGGGACGAAAATGGCTTCCACTCCGCGACCGATCCGGAAGGAAAAGCCGGCGATCGCTATCTATATCGGTTTCCTTCCGGAGCTTTCCCCGATCCGGCTTCCCGGGCGCAAGCTGGGGACGTTCACGGACCTTCTCTGGTGGTGGATCCGCGGACCTTTCGCTGGAGCGATCAGGAATGGCAGCGTCCAGCCTTCCGCGACCTTGTGATCTACGAGCTGCACATCGGCACCTTTACTCCCCGAGGCACGTTCCGGAGCGCGATCGAGAAACTTCCCGCGCTTCGGGAGTTCGGCGTGAACGCCATCGAGATCATGCCGATCGGCGACTTTCCCGGCGGTCGCAACTGGGGCTACGACGGCGTGCTGATCTACGCTCCAGCGCACGCCTACGGCTCGCCGGATGATCTTCGCGCGTTGGTCGATGCCGCGCATCAGCAGGGCCTCGCCGTCATCCTGGACGTCGTTTACAATCACCTCGGGCCGGACGGGAATTATCTCCCCACTTTCAGCGCGCAGTTCTTCAACGAAAGGCATCACACGCCGTGGGGCCGCGCCTTTAACTTCGATGGGGAATCTTCCGCGCCCGTGCGCGAGTTCTTCGGGAAGAACCCGGTTTATTGGATGGAGGAATTTCACATCGACGGCTTCCGGATGGACGCCACGCACGAGATCGCGGATGACTCGGAGCGGCACATTCTCGCCGAGATGACCGAGGCGATCCACGCGCGCGGCGGCTACGCCATGGCGGAGGATGAGCGAAACGAAGCGCGGATGCTGCAGCCGGTCGCGGAGAACGGGCGCGGATTCGACGGAGTGTGGGCGGATGACTTTCATCACACCACGCGGGTCGCGGTCACTGGCGACCGGCAAAGTTACTTCGACAACTTCGAAGGCACGCTGACGGAGCTGGTGGACACGCTGCAACACGGCTGGCTCTTCCGCGGGCAAAAGCCGCGCGTGGACGGCAGCTTGCGCGGCACGGAATGCGCGGATCTTTCCCCTTCGCACTTCGTCCACTGCATCTCCAATCACGATCAGACCGGCAACCGCGCGTTCGGCGAGCGACTGAGTCACGCGATTTCTCCGGAAGCTTATCGCACGCTTTCCGCGCTGCTTTGCCTGACGCCTTACACACCGATGCTTTTCATGGGTCAGGAGTGGGGAGCATCGACGCCCTTCCTCTACTTCACGGAGCACAATGAAACGCTCGGGCCGCTCGTGACGGAAGGCCGCCGGAAGGAATTCGCCGGGTTCGCGGAATTTGGTTCGGGCGCGTCGCTCACCAGCATTCCCGATCCTCAGGAAGAAAAAACATTCCAGAACTCGAAGCTGGATTGGGCGGAGCGAAACGCCGGAGTTCATGGAGCAATTCTGACGCTCTATTCCGAGTGCCTCCGTTTGCGCAAAAGCATCCGCAGTTTCCGGCCGAATGGTCGTGATTCCTGGAAGGTTGCCGCGACCAGCTGGGGCGCGGGCGCACTTCGGTTCGATTCCGCCGAAGGAGAATTCCTGATCCTGTTTGATCTCCACGGAGGCCACCGCGGTAGCTTCGATTCCGAGATTCTCACGCCGCCTTCCGGCACTGCCTGGGAGCTGCTCCTTTCCAGCGAGGAAGAACGTTTCGGCGGTGGAAAAACCGGTTTCGACTTCGACCAGCAAAGCGTCGATTTCCGCAAGCCGGAGACTTTGATCCTCAGCACAAAACCCGTCAGGTAAGAAGCGTCTATAGATCCGCGCCAGCGGAATTACAGCAGCCTCGGACCTTACGGGCCGCGTGGCTCTTCCGGCAACGGGCCGGAAGACGCACGGAGCAGTTCTTTCGAAGGCGTTTTGGCGGCGTTCAGTTTATTCCGTGTATGCTTCGACTCGTTTGTTGTCCCACGAACTGAGGAGAAGAGTCCACTCGGGGAGTGCGGTTCGGACGATGAAATCCTTCCCCGGGATGCCCCAACTACCGGGGCGCTCCTGCGGGTCTCGAATAATTGTCACGATTCCCCATCCCGAGCTGCCGCGATTGAACTCGTCCATTTCGGTGTCGGTTGGGAGGCGATGCTCCCGCTCGGCAAAAGCGCGAACAAAGGCGGAGGCCGGAACCAGTAGCTCGTTGAATGCGCGGTCGATGTCTTGAGCGGCTTCGCGTCGAGCGTTCCACTCCACGAAGTGTACCGCCAGGATCGGCAAGCAGCAGACGAAGAGCAGCGCGCCAGCCACGCTAACAGCAATCAAACCGGTCTTCTTCACGGGCTGTGCGGTTCGTTCGTCGAGGATGTGGCCAGGCAGCGTCACCTAACCCTCTTCGGACCGTTGTCCGGACAAAACAAAGGCTGGCGCAAACCGGGTTGCGCCAGCCTTTTCTGCTGAGTGGCTGAGCGTGGGATTAACGCGTTCCCGTGGTCCCGGCCGGAGTTCCGGTGGTTCCGGAAGAACCGGAGCTTCCGGTGATGCCGGAAGTGCCGGAGCCCGTGACGCTTGCTCCGGAGCCGGTGGAAGTCGCTCCGGAAGTCCCTGCTCCAGTGGTTGATCCCGAGGTCGTTCCGGAAGGAGTTGCGGCTGCTCCGCTCTGCCCCGCGGCGCCGGTCGGAGTGGAGCCGGAGGCGCCGGTCGGCGTGGATCCAGCGGCGCCAGTCGGTGTCTGCCCGCTCGCTGTCGAACCGCCGGTGCTTAAGGTCCCGGTGCCCGTGGCCGCGGAGCCGGTGCCGACCGTTCCCGCAGCGGTGCCGCCGCTGACCGACCCGGACGTGCTCGTGCCGGTGCCGGTGTTTCCGCTCATCCCGGTCCCGGAGGTGGTGCCAGTTCCTGAGCCGCTGGTGCCAGTCGCTGCGCCAGCGCTTCCGCCACCGGTGGCGCTCGTGCCGGTGCCAGTGGTGGCGCTCGTGCCAGCACTTCCGCCGGCGGTGCCACCTGCGCCGGTCGTGCCAGTCGTGCCAGTCGTGCCAGTCGTGCCAGTTCCGCCGGTGCTGGATGAACCGCTGCCGGACTGCGTCTGGGCGAGAGCAGCAACGGAGAGCGCCGTGGCTGCAATCAAGGTAAACATTGGATACTTGAGTTTTCGTTTCATGGTTTCGGTTCTTCGACCCGGCCTTGCTGAACGGTTATCGGGAAGCTTACCTTCTCCCGCCTCGGGAAGCCTCGCTGCGGAGGAAAACCGCGCGTCGACTCACGCCGAGTGCGACCCTGAAGTCTGCGGCGTGCGAATGAGAGAGAGCTTCCCCGTTTTATGGCGAAAACCTTGCCCATTCTCCTCGTGACCTTGTTCCTCGCCGCCGCGTCCGCGCTTGGGGAAGAACAGGTGCGCCGCGTGCAGGAAGAGCTTCGGAAGCGGAACCTTTACTTCGGCGAGATCGACGGCAAACGCTCCTCCGAAACGCTGGCGGCATTGCAGCGCTATCAGAAGCGCAAAGGCTTCCCTGACTCGGGGGAGTTCGATCAGGAGACGCTGCGTTCTCTCCAACTTACCGGCTCAGCGCCTTCCAACGCACCATGGCCCGAAGTGGCGGTTTTGAAGAGCGATGCCGCCCGGGAGATTGCCGAGTCCGACCGAAAACTCCTGGAGCAACTCGAAGCCACTGAACCTGACGCGGCCAGTCCCGCGACCGAGTCTGCGGACGCGGAAGCCACCACGACTTCTCCCAGCAAACCCGAAGCCGAGACGCCGCCGCCGAAAATCGCGCTCGCTCCTGCGCCCGCCGAGGCGCTTACAAGGCGCGCCGCCGAGTTCGTCCGCGAATATCTCGCCGCTTGTGAGACGAACAACCTCGCTTCCGAATTGGCGTTCTATGCAGATCGCGTGAACTACTTCGATCATGGCACCGTCGGTCGCGACTTCATTCAGCGCGACGTGCAGCGTTACTACAAGCG
>DASVRR010000264.1:0-2683 GCA_036388515.1 Chthoniobacteraceae bacterium
CGCAGATCGGGCCGGCGAACATCGCTTCCAGCGCGATCACCGCGCCGACGGCGATGCCCGCCGTGATGCCTTTCTCCTTCGCGCCGGTCGAGACGCTGAGAATCACCAGCATCAGAAGAAAGGTGAGCACGACTTCGAGAACGAAGCTCTGCATCGCCGGGCCTGCCGGAAGCGTCGCTCCGAGCGTTTCGTTTGCTGGGAAGAGAAAACGCAGCAGGCCGCTTGCGGCGAACGCGCCGAGGAGTTGCGCGGCGACGTAGCCGGGAACGGTGGACCATGGAAAACGCCGCGCCGCCGCGAACGCTGTGGTGACGGCAGGATTGAAGTGCGCGCCGCTCACGTCGCCGAACGTGTAGATCATCGCGAGGACGATCAGACCGAAAGTCAGCGCAATGCCGGGATGAGTGACCGCGCCGTTGCTGAAGTGATTGACGACGATCGCGCCGGTGCCGGCAAAGACCAGGGCGAACGTGCCGAAGAACTCGGCGTAGAGTTTTTTCATGGAAGGGAAGAGCGCCGCCCAAAAGCGAGCAACTCGGCTGATCCAACCCAAATCCTTCCCGAGCCGCAAGACTCCTGCCTAAAATCTCCGGTGATGCCGGTGATGCCCGGAAATGCTGAAGCCGACGCCCACCGATCCGTGCACCGGATACGGATACGGCTCCACGAAACCCAGCGTGTCGTAATGTTCGTCGAGATAAAGGTCGGGTGTGGCGTAACGTTCGGCAAAGCGATCGGAGGCGCGGAGCAAGGCATCGATGACTTCGGGACGAACGCCTCCCCGGCGGAGGACGAGCACATCGGCGCGCGTGATCATGGAAGTCACGCCGTGATCTTCCAGCTGCCGGATGATCCATTCGGAGGGAACGCCGCGGCGCGTGAGTTCGACCAAATCGCGCGGCTCGACCGGGCGGCCGTGATCGAGCTTGTGGACGACTCTTTCGGAGACACCGCGCGCACGCACCGCCGCGATTTCGCGCTGGTCAAAGCTGGCGCAGCCGACGAGTGCGAGGGAGCAGAGCAGGGGAAAGAGGATTCGCATCATGGGAAGTTTCGGGAGGAAAGTGGCGACACTGCGGCCGATGCGCAAGGGGAGGAAATTTGTCGATGCATCCGCGTGCGCCGCGCTAAACTCCCGCGCGCAAAACTCTCCCGACGTTCTTTGCCGTAAGCCTTTTCCCCATGCCGATCTACGAATTCTACTGCCCGGACAATCACAAGATTTACTCTTTCCTCGCGCGCAGCATTTCCCTGGCGGGAACCACGCCCCGCTGTCCGGATGATCCCAAGTTTCGTCTCGAGCGGATGGTTTCCAGCTTTGCGGTGACGGGACGCGCCAAGGAAAAACCGGAGCTGCCGCCGGGAAGCGGTCCGGACGACGCACGCATGGAGGCGGCGATGGCGGAGATGGAGCGGGAATTTAGCGGGATGGATTCGGAGAATCCGGATCCGCGGCAGCTCGCGCAGATGATGCGGAAGATGTCGTCTTTGACGGGTGAAAAGATGCCGGGGCAGATGGAGGAAATGATCCGGCGGATGGAAGCGGGCGAAGATCCGGAGAAGCTGGAGGCGGAATACGGCGACGCCATGGACGGTCCGGACGGCGAGTTGGGTGAAGCTGCTGGGGATGAAACCGGCGATGGATTGAAAGCAAGGTTGGCAGCCTTGCGGCGTCGGCCTACACGCGACCCGGTCCTCTACGAAATGCGCGACTTCGTGGACTGAGCTGACGGTCTTTGCTGGGGCGAACGGATGAACCCCGCCGTGAAGAGAAATCTCCAAAGCCAGAATCTTTCCCGAGGTGCCTCGGCGTTCCGGCGGAGACGGCGAACACTTCAAACCCAAAGTAGCTCCGCACACAAAGACGCCCCGTCTGGTCAAAACCAAACGGGGCGTCTGAACGACTGACTTTGGTGATTACCGGGTCGATCCGGCACCCGACGTTCCGCTTCCGGATGCGCCGGTGCTTCCGCTGCCCGAAGTGCCGGTTCCGGATGCTCCCGAGGTTCCGCTTCCGGAAGTTCCCGTGCCCGAAGTGCCGCTGCCGGAGGTTCCGGAGGCGCCGCTGCCGCTCATGCCGGAGGTGCCGCTACCGCTGGTTCCAGACCCGGAGGTGCTGGTGCCGCTGCCGGAGAGGCCACTGCCGCTGCCTGAGGTTCTGCCCGCGCCTGCGCCGCCCATGGCGGTGCTGATCTTCATGAACTCATCGCGGCTCAGACGCCCGTCCGAGTTGGAGTCCAGCGTGCTGAACATTGCTGCTGGGTCGCCCATGCTGCCGGCTCCGGTGAGGCCGCCGGTGCTGGAGCCCATCGAGCTTCCGCTGCCGGCGCCGGTGCTGCTGGACCCAGCGCCTGAACTCCCGGCCCCGGTGCTTCCGCTGCCGGTCGTCGGATGAGCGCTGGTGCTGCTTCCAGCACCCGTCGAGCCCGCAGCAGAGCTACCCGAGCCCGAAGTTCCCGAAGCTCCGCCAGCCGAGGAGCCGCCGGATGTGCCCGAAGCTCCGCCAGTGGAGGAACCCGAGCCGCTGGTCTGAGCGATGGCCGCCAGAGGCAAGGTCAGCGCGATCGCTGCTGCAATAGTTTTGGAGAGGATTGGTTTGATCATATGCCACCATTTCGGGCGACAGGAGCCGGCAGCGGTTCAGGCTGGAGGAGGTTCGGTCGGTCAGGCGATTCACGGTCTG
>DASVRR010000265.1:0-14257 GCA_036388515.1 Chthoniobacteraceae bacterium
CGCACACACGGCCGATTCGATCACGCTTACCCTCTCAGCATCGAAGCCATTGCTCTGAGCTGGCCTTTGCCCGGGGGTCGGCTGCTTCTTCCTGGCCTGGTTTCGGACGCCGAACACGCGCCGCTCATGGGAGAAGCCGCAATTTTCCACCAACTCACGCACCAGCCGGTCTCCTCAAATCGGTCGAGCCACAGCGGCACTCTCCCAGGGATCGTCTTCGTCTGCCTCGCCTTTTATCTACTTCCCGGGGGCTTTCTTCTGCGCATCTCCTACCGCCTCTTTTTCCGGAGAGCGGGGAGGAATCATTGACAGCAGGTTCGACTCAAGCTCTGGGGGAGACAGGGAAGATCCAAAGCCACAGCCGCTCCGGTTTATCTCCGATCTTGCATCGCGCACGGGCCTTGCTCTAGTCCCGCTCCCGCTCTGTTCATGGCTCGATCTTTCCCTTTCCACCTTCTCCGCAGCGCATGCTGAGCATCTCGACCTGTTGGAACTCGGCGCGGCACACGGACGGCGAGGCGATGTGCCAGGAATTGCTCGATCTCGGGTTCGATCGGGTGGAACTCGGCCACGGCATCCGCCTGTCGCTGATGGACGGCGCGGTGAAGATGTTCAACGCCGGGAAGGTGCAGTTTTCCAGCCTCCATAACTTCTGCCCGCTGCCGATCGAGATCACCCGTGCTTCGCCGGACTGCTACAAATTTTCCTCACCCGACGAGCGCGAACGCCAGCGCGCGCTGAAGCACACCTTCCAGACGATCGATTTCGCCGAGCGCCTGCACGCGCCTTTCGTCGTCCTGCACCTTGGCCGCACGCCGATCGATGATTACACGGACAAGCTCATCCGCATGGCCGAGGTCGGCCTCCACAATTCGCGCGGATTTGTGAAGGAGAAGCTCGAGTGCGTGCGCAAGCGCGAGAGCAAAGCCGCGCCTTTCCTCCAGCGCTCCATCGACGCACTCAAGCGCATCGCGGATTATGCGGCGGGCAAGGGGATCACGCTCGGCGTGGAAAGCCGGCACAGCTTCGAAGAGATTCCCAATGAGCGGGAGTTGCTCGATGTGCTCGATGAATTCCAGGTGCCGCACGTCGGCTACTGGCACGATTTCGGGCACGTGCAGGTGAAGCACAACCTCGGTTTTCTCGATCACGTCGAGTGGATGGAACAAGTCGCTCCGCGGCTGATCGGCTGCCATCTTCACGACACCGCCTGGCCGGGTCGCGATCACATGGCGCCCTTCACCGGCGATGTGGAATATGCGAAGCTGATCCCGCTGCTCCCGCGCGACACACTCTTTGTCTTCGAAATGAGCCCGCGGCGGACGGTGGAAGAGATCACCGTGGCGCGCGACAAGTGGATCCAGACCTTCGGCGCGTAGGCTCCGGATTTGGGATTGCTGGCGCGGAAGCGGCCCTCCACTCTGCCGCGTTTCCGGCCGTGGTTTCCGCTCTTTTGTTCCCTCCATTTCGTTGAAGAAAGTCGCTCTCACGACGCTTCAAGTCGTCATCACGCTCGGCATTTTGTTCCTCGTCTTCCGCGATCCCGGCAAGCGCGCGGAGATCGCGCGCGCGCTCAGCCAGGCGCATCTCGGCTGGCTGCTGCTGGGGCTCGCCGTTTACGGGACCATCGAAATCCTCGCCGGCATCCGCTGGCAGATGTTGCTGCGGGTGCAAGGCATCGACCTCGGCTCGTGGCGGGTGATGGGTTTGGTTTTCATCGGGATCTTCTTCAATTTTTTCATCCCCGGCGGCACCGGCGGCGATGTGGTCAAAGTCTTCTATTTGCTCAAGGAAACGCCGGGGAAGAAGGCGCAGGCATTGCTCTCAGTGTTGGTCGACCGCGTAATCGGCGTGGTTTCGCTGGCGGCGCTCGCGGGCGTTTTGGTGCTCACGCAATGGAACTGGCTAACCAGCTCTCCGGGAACGCGCAGCTACGTCTGGGTGACCGTCGCCATCTTGCTCTCCAGCATCGGCGGCCTGCATTTTTCCTACATCGTGACCAGCCGCGGCTGGGTGCATACGCTTCCCGCGCGGATGCCGGGCCGCGACAAACTTGCGGAGCTCGCGCTGGCCTACAATCTCTACGGCCGTGCGTGGGGCGCTTCGCTCGGGGCTTTCGTCATCTCGATCGTCGCGCACTTCGGCTACTTCACGACTTTTTACTGCGCGGCGGAAGCTTTCCGGACCACCGGCACGCGCATCCCGACGCTGGGCGAACTGTGCGCGATCATGCCGATCGTCAACACGATCGCCGCCATGCCCATCAGCCTCGGCGGACTCGGCGTGCGCGAAGGTTTGTTCGAGATTTTCCTCGGACAACTCTGCGGCGTAAGCGCGGGCGTCGCCGTGGTGATCGCCTCGACCGGCTACCTGCTGACGCTCGCCTGGGGCGCACTCGGCGGGCTCGCGTACATGGTTTACCGGCCTTCCGAACATGCGCGGCTGCGGGAGATGAAGGCGGCCGTCGCGAGCTTCGAGCACAGCATTGCGGAGGAAGAAATCTCGAGCGAAACCGCCGGCCGCAAGGAGGCAGGAAGTGGCGGATAAAGCGGGTGCGGCGAAGCTGCGCCCTTTTGTGACGGCAAACTTCGCGCTGACTTGGGATGGCCGCATTTCCACCCGCAAAGGCACTCCAGCCGATTTCTCCTCGAAGCGCGACAAGCGCCGGTTGATCGAGATCCGCAGCCCGTGCGATGCCGTTTTGGCCAGCGCCAAAACCATCGCCGCCGACAACATGACGATGGGCTTGCCGGATGAAACGCTGCGCGCCGCCCGAGTCGCGCGCGGTCAGCCGCCATATCCGATCCGCGTTTTGCTCACGAACTCTGGCCGGATTCGCCCCGATCTCCGCGTCTTCAGCAAGGACTTCTCGCCGATCGTCATCTTCTCCACAACCCGGATGCCCACGGCGGTGCGCAGTGCGCTGGCGGGAAAAGCCGACCTTTGGCTCCACGAAGCTTCCGGAGTAAATCTCCGCACGATGCTCGAGGCGCTCCGCGCGGATTACCGGGTGAAGCGGCTCGTCTGCGAAGGCGGCGCACAAGTTTTCCGCGCCTTGCTGGAAGCCGGTTTGGTGGACGAACTCCACGTGACGCTTTGCCCGCGGATCTTCGGCGGAGCTCAGGCGCCGACGGTCACCGGAGTCGCGGGGAAGTTTCTGGGCGGATCAATTCCGCTCCAGCTGAAGTCGATGGAGGTCGTGGAAGGGGAATGTTTTCTCCGCTACCGGATAGCCACGTAAGGGCGGGAAAACATTCGACACCCCAGAGCCGAGCCCCGAGATTCCCCGCGCTTTGCACACCGCGACGTCCATTTACATTCAGGCTCCGCGGGAGAAAATCTTCGCGCTGGTGAGCGATCTCGCGGGCTGGCCGGAGCGCCTGCCGCATTACCGCTCCCTCCGCGTGCTCGGCGAAGGTCAGCGCGGGCAAATCGTTGAGATGGCGGCGTATCGTTCCGGCATCCCGATTGCCTGGACATCCGAATACTGGAGCGATGCACGCGCGCTCGAACTGCACTTTCTTCATCTCACCAAGTGGACCAAAGGCATGAAGGTCGTCTGGACGCTGACTCCCACCCGCGACGGAACCCGCGTCGAAATCGTGCACGATCTCGCCTTCCGCATTCCGCTGCTCGCCTGGCTGGCGGAGCCGATCATCGGCGGGTTTTTCATCGAACACATCGCCTCGCAGACGCTGGCGACTTTCAAAGATTTGCTGGAAGGCGCCGCGGAGCCAGCGTCGCCGGTCCAAGCCTGAACTGATGGATCGCCAATCAGGACAAAAGGTGTTGTCGCCCACGCCCCGCGGGGAAGAAATGCAGGTTCCGGTTTCCTGCTTTCCTGCCTTCCTGATTCATCCCATGCGAATCTTGCCGGGTGGATCGGGAGAATTAGGAAAACAGGAAAGCAGGAAAGATTGTTCCGCGGAGCGGAAGAATTTGGCGCAGCGTGAGTCCGTTCATCCGGATGCTTCCGGAGTGACTGCTGAGCTCCGGAGCACTTTCTGAGATGCGACGCGCTGTCATCACCGGCCTGGGGCCGATCACCTGCATCGGTTCGGGTCGGGAAGCTTTCTGGAAATCCATCCGCGAAGGCCGGAGCGGGATCAGCCGCGTCACTTCGTTCGACACGAGCGACTACAAAGCGCATTGCGGCGGCGAGATCGCGGATTGGGATCCGACGGTTTTTTTTCCGCCGCATCGGCTAAAACGGCTGGATCGTTACGCCCAGTTTTCCGTGGCCAGCGCGCTTCTGGCGCTGGAAGACGCCGGCCTTCCCTGGTCTCGCGAGCGGCCCACTTCCCGGGTCGGCGTGAGCTTCGGCACCGCGCTCGGCGGCATCGCGAATGCGGAACACGAGCATCAGCGCTTCCTGAAAAAAGGGACTCGCGGAGTGAATCCGACGCTCGCGCTGCAGGTCTTCGGCGGCAGCGCGCACTCGAACATCGCCATCGAATGCGGCTTCCGCGGACCCGGCACGACCAACTCCAACTCCTGCGCCAGCGGCGTCATTTCCGTCGGAGAAGCGATGCGCTACATCCGCGACGACATGGCCGATGTGATCGTCGCCGGCGGATCGGAAGCGCCGCTCAGCCCGCTGACTTATGGCGCGTTCGATTTCATCAAGACGATGAGCCGCTGGGAAGGCGATCCGCCGCTGGCGTGCCGCCCGTTTGATCTGGAGCGCGACGGCTTCGTCATGGGCGAAGGCGCCGCCTCGCTGGTGGTCGAGGAACTCGAACATGCGCGCGCCCGTGGAGCGCGGATTTATGCCGAAGTGCTCGGCTACAGCTTGAACAACGAAGCCTGGCACATGACCACGCCGCTGCCTTCCGGCGAAGCCGTGATCGCCTGCCTCCGTGACGCGCTGGCGGATGCGCGGCTGGAGCCGGACGCGGTCGATTACATCAACGCGCACGCCAGCGGAACGCAGCTCAACGATTCCAACGAAGCCGCCGCGATTCGAACTGTCTTCGGCGAACGCGCCTCCGCGGCAAACCAGGGCGGGCTCGCCGTCAGCGGCACCAAGGCCTTCACCGCGCATCCGCTCGGCGCCACCGGTGCGATGGAAACCGCGATCTGCGCCCTCGCACTGCACGAAGGCTATCTCCCGCCGACGCTCCATCATCGGACGCCCGATCCCGCCTGCGATCTGGATGTCGTGCCAAATGTCGGCCGCGAGAAACCGCTGCGCGTCGCCTTGAACAACGCTTTCGGTTTCGGCGGAATCAACTCCGTGCTCGCCCTCGGCCGCTTCGATTCCTAGCCGCGGGAATTTCCTTCCTCGAGCTTTGGCTGGCGCTCTTCCGCGAGGGTGAAAAACTGCTGCGCGCCTTTGTAGCCGCGTCTTTCCGCAACGGTCAGCGACCGCACGGGCAGCGCGGATCCGAGCAGTTCTTTGGCCGGTTCGCTGATCAGCACGTCGAGATTGAAGCTCCGACTGAGCTTCTGCAGCTGCATGGCAAACATCACTTCGTTCCCCTGAAGCGCCGCCGCTCGCGTTGCTTCCGAGCGGAGCGTCACCTTCCCCGCGTGCAGGGCAAAGTAGAATTCCTCGGTGTGCATCTGCAACGCCCGCAGGGAATTCAACGCCAACGCGACCGTGGCGGCGCCTCGGTCGATCCCGTCGACCCGCCAATAAGCTAGCAGCCCCTGATTCAGCGCTCGCATCGTGGTCCCGCGAAATTTCTGAATCGTCCGCTGCGCCCGCTCGGTCCAGCTCTCGAAGGTCTTGTCCGCAGATTGCTGCGACGCCGTCCGGCAGCCGAGTTCGGTCGATTCCAAGACGAGCAGCCAGCAATCCACGCTCACTTCCGAACCGCCGGCTGAGACTGCCCCCGACGCGAGCGGCGCCCGGAAGACCATCTTTTGCAGACCGATTTCGATCACGGCTCCGTCCAGCAAAGGCATCGCCCGGGCGAGCCGCTGGCCATTCAGATAAGTCCCGTTGCTGCTCCCGAGATCGACGAGCAGAAAGCTCCCGTCCGGCTCTTCCCGGATGACCGCGTGCCGGCGGGAAACCCGCTCCGACGCGATGGCCACGCGGTTGCTCGGTTCGCGCCCGATGCTGCACATTCCGGCAACGCCTACGCGCTCGCCGGACGGAAACTCCAGCCAGACCGGGAAGTTCAAAGGCGTCGCTGGAGCAGAAGGGTCGATGGAGCGCGGAGTTGAGGCTGTTTGTGGCGGAAATGGAGCGGGCGGCCAATCGGGACAATTCCTCTCTGCGGCATGGGGAAGACAATGGCAACCAGTTGCTGGCACGTTCCATGTTACTCCCAGTTCCGTGTCCAGTTTGTCCGATCTCCCATCGCCGGAAAGCCGCCGTGCTTCCGATGATCTCCAGGCGGCCGTGCTCCGGCCGCAACGGCTGGTTTTCGGACGCTACCGGCTCACCCGCGTGCTTGGACGGGGAGGAATGGGCGTGGTCTGGCTGGCCCGGGACGAAAAGCTCGACCGGCCCGTCGCCCTCAAGTTTCTTCCCGAAGTTTTCTTCCAGGATGTCGCCGCTCGCGACGAACTGAAGCGCGAAACCCGCCGCAGCCTCGAGCTCACGCACCCGAACGTGGTGCGCATCTATGATTTCCTCGAGGACGAAGAGGCGGCCGCCATCTCGATGGAATACATCGATGGTGCCACGCTTTCCCAGCTGCGGATCGAGCGTCCCCAGCGTTGTTTCGAGGCCGCGGGGCTCCAATCGTGGATCGGCGATCTCTGCCGCGCGCTGGATTACGCGCACCACACCGCGCTCGCGGTCCATCGGGATTTGAAGCCGGGAAACCTCATGGTGACTTCGCGCGGAACGCTCAAGGTGGCGGATTTCGGCATCTCCTGCAGCCTGCAAAACACCGCGGCCCGAGTCACCATGTGGAACAACACCGGCGGCACGCTGGGTTACATGAGCCCGCAACAGCTGCTGGGAGAAATCGGCGCTGCCTCCGACGACATTTATTCCGTCGGCGCCACGCTCTACGAGCTGCTCACGAGCAAGCCGCCGTTTCACTCGGGCGACCTCAGCCTGCAGATCCGCGAGTCCACGCCGGAGAGCATCACCGCACGCCGCGCGAGCCTCGGTCTGGTCGGCGAGCCGATTCCTCAGGCTTGGGAAGAAACCATCGCCGCCTGTCTGGCGAAACGTCCCGGAGATCGGCCGGAGAGCGCTCGCGATGTCGCTCTGCAACTCGGGATTCCCTTTGCTCCCGAACCGCGGGAGGCGACCGCCGAGGCGCTGACCGTCACGCTGAAATCGGTGAGCGAACACTCGCCTGCGCCGGTTTCTTCCGGAGCAACGACTCCGCCCTGGATGAAATGGCGACAACTCGCCGGGAAGAACCGAGTCTTTGCTGGAGCTGGAACGGCCTTGGTTTCCCTGGCGCTTCTCGCCTTCATCTGGCCGCGCAGCAGCCCGGAGGCAAATCCCGCCCGTTCCACCTCCGCGCCTGCGGCCCTCGTCGCCGCTTTAGCTCCGGTCGCCGAAGCGCCAGTTTCCGTTCCTCCAGCGCCCAGCGGCGGACTGATGGTCAAGAGTTCGCCTCCTGGCGCCACCGTGACCATCGGAGCCCTCGCCGCGGAAACCACGCCGGCGTCCATCCGCGGGGTTCCGCCGGGTTCCCATTCGGTTCAGGTCCGGCTCGCCGGTTTCGAGACGCAGACTTTCTCCACCACGGTGCGTTCCGAGCAGTTCACCGATCTCGGGATGATCACCCTCGAGCGCAGCACCGCGACCTTGCAACTGAGCACCACGCCCGAAGATGCGGCCTACACTTTGCGCGCCGCGGAAGGTGACACGGTCATCCGCAGCGGGCGCACGCCAGCGAGCCTGCCGAATCTTCCGACCGGAAGTTATCGCGTCAGCTTTGAACGTGCGGGCTGGCCCGCCGGCGAACAGCAGATCGACCTCGAACGGCAAAGCACGAAGGTCGCGACCTGGACTTTCGGCGAAGGAACGCTGCTGATCACCAGCGATCCGCCCGGAGCGCAGATCGCCTCAGGTGAACAATCGCTCGGAGAAACTCCGCTCCGCGCGACGCTGAAATCCGGACGTCATCCCCGACTGACTGCGACCTTGGCCGGATACCAGCCGGCCGCGTTCGAAGCCGTGATTCCGCCGCAGGGGACGGTGACCATTCCTCCGTTGCTGCTTCAGCCCGAGCCGGCGCGGCTTTCGATCAGCACGACGCCTCCCGGCATTGAGTTCCAGATCTTCCGTGGCGCAGTGGAGACGCCGGATGCCACGCCGCTGCGGACCGGCGAAAGCCCGGCGCTCCTGGAGGATTTGCCGCCCGGTCGCTATCGAGTGGTTTTCTCGTCCGAACCGTGGCCGGTGCGCTCCGCCAGCCTGGAAGTCGCCGAGCGCGGCACGACGGTGTTTGAGCAGGAATTTCCGCACGGCACGGTGGAAGTCGCGAGCCAGCCCGAAGGCGCGGAGATCTTCATCGGCGAGCAATCGCTCGGCGTGACTCCGCTCGAAGTCGATCTTCCGCCCGGGACTTATTCTTTGCTGGCGAAGTACGAGGGCCGCAGCTCGCGTCCGCGGACCGTGTCGCTCGCTGGGGAAGAAACCGAAGAGTTGGGTTTTGATTTCCGCACCGGGACGAGCAGCAGCAGCAAAAAGCGCAGCAGTCGCCGGCGAACGGCCAGGCCGGAAGATTCCGCGCTGACGAAAATCAGCCGCTCCATCTCCACCTTCTTCACCGGGAAGAAACCGGTGCGGAAGAAGTAGCGTCGCGCTTCAATCTGCCGACACGGGCTCCGACCGAACTCGCTAAATGCCGCCCGCGAGTTTGTGTGCTGCGGAATCCGCTCCAGCAAATTCCCCGGGCTCCTGGCGCTCGAGAAAGCTGCTTTCGCAAAGCCGCGCGTAGATGCCACCTTCGCGCAGCAGTTCCTCGTGCCGGCCGCGCTCGACGATCCGGCCGCGATCCATGACCAAGATTTGATCCGCGTGCCGCACGGTCGAGAGCCGGTGCGCGATCACGAAGCTGGTGCGCTGCGCCATCAGTCGATCCAGCGCCTCCTGGATCAGCCGCTCGGTCTGCGTATCCACGCTCGCGGTGGCCTCATCGAGAATCAGGATCGGCGGATCTTTCAGCAGCGCGCGCGCGATGGAAACGCGCTGCTTCTCGCCAACGCTGAGCTTCACCCCGCGCTCGCCGACCAGCGTGTCGAAGCCTTCCGGAAGCCGCTCGATAAAGGCGCGCGCATTCGCCACGCTCACCGCTTCCCACAGCTCGGCTTCCGTGGCGTTCGGTTTGCCGAGTCGGAGGTTGTCGCGGATCGAGCCGTTAAAGAGGAAGCTCTCCTGCGTGACCATTCCGACCGCGGTGCGCAGCGCACTTTTCGAAAACTCCCGCAGTGGTCGGCCATCGATCAGGATCTCGCCGCTCTCGAATTCGTAGAAGCGCGTGAGCAGGTTCACGAGCGTGGATTTTCCCGCGCCGGTCTCGCCGACCAGCGCCACCGTTTCACCCGGCCGCGCATGGAGCGAGATGTGGTGCAGCACCGGGACCTCTTCGCTGTAGGCAAAGCTCACGTCTTGAAACCGAACGTCGCCCGCGACCTCCACACGCTCCTCTTCGTCGATGCGTCCGGGCTCGGCGGGCGTATCGAGAATCTCGAATACCCGCTCGCCGGCCGCGCGTCCCGCTTGCACGAGCTGATTGAGGCTGTGCAGTTTTCCCACCGGCTCGTAGAGCAGCCCGACCAGCCAGAGGAAGGCCACGAGATCGCCCACGCTCATCGTGCCCGCGAGCACCGCGCGCCCGCCAAACGCCACGACCAGCACGGTTCCGCACGCGGCAAAGAAGGTCATCGCCGGATTGTAGATCGCCCAGACGCGCATCACGATCAGCGTCGCTTGGCCGAGCTGATGGCTCACGCCGTTGAAGCGCGTGTGCTCTTCTGTTTCGCGCACGTACGTTTTGATCTGCCGGATGCCGGCGAGGTTGTCGTGGAGCAACGAGTTCATCGCGGACGAGGCTTTGCGCTGAATCCGATAACGGCTCGGCGCCGTCGTGGTGTAAGCGATCGCGCCGCTAATCAGCAGCGGCAAAGGCGCGAGCGCCCACCAAGCGAGCGCGGCCTGGTATTGGAAAAGCACGGCCGTGACGATCACGATCTGCAGGAGCGCGATGACGCCTTGCTCGATGCCGTCGATCAGCACGCGCTCGACCGAGGTGACGTCTTCGAGCAGCCGGGTCATGATGTCGCCGGTCGCACGGTTGTCGAACCACGTCAGCGGAAGCTGCTGGATGTGCGCGTAAAGATCGCTGCGGAGATCGAAGATCACGCGCTGCTCGAAGGTGTTGTTGAGCACGATGCGGATCGCGTTCAGGCCGTCGCGCAGGAAAAACGAGCCCGCGGCGAGCAGCGCCAGCCAGCTCAGCCGATCGCCGCGCCCCGCGCTGACGTCATCGATGATGATCTGCGTGACCTTGGGGAAAACGACCACGAGCAGCGTGCCGAACACGGCGCAAGCGAGCGTTCCCGCCGCCATCAAAGGGTAGCGGCGAAGGTAGGCAAAAACGCGCAGGATGGTGCTCATGAAAGAGCCGAGATCATCGGCGCGAAGACCGCTCGCGCAAGCGGAGGCTTGGCCGCTGCGCTACCGCAAAATCTCAAAGTGGCTCATCACGCGGAAGCCTTCATAACGCACGGCGATGTCCTGGTGCGTCAGCGCGCGCATCCGTTCGAGCGAAAACTTCTCCACGTTGAAACTCGCCAGCACGGAGCCGTGCACCACGGCTTGCCGGAGATCCGGAAACGTCACCGCTGGTGCAGCCAGGCTCGCCAGGTATCCGGCGAGACCGCCGGCAAAGGTATCGCCCGCGCCGGTCGGATCGTGGATGTCTTCCAGCGGATAAGCCGCGCAACTGAAGAACTCGCCCGCCCCGCCAAAGAGCAGCGCGCCATGTTCCCCCTTCTTGATCACGACGTACTGCGGACCCATCGCCCGAATCCTCGTGGCCGCTTTGATCAGGCTGGTTTCGCTCGTGAGTTGACGCGCTTCGCTGTCGTTGAGGATCAGCATATCGATGCGCTTCAGCAGCCGCAGGAGTTCGTCGCGGGCGATGTTGATCCACAGATCCATGGTGTCCGCGATGACGAAGCGAGGCTTTTCCATTTGATCGAGCACGTGGTTTTGCAGATTCGGCCCGATGTTTGCCAGGAGCACATACGGCGTGGCGCGGTAGGAGGCGGGCAGCGTGGGATGGAAGTGCTCGAAGACGTTTAGCTCCACGCTGCGAGTCTCGCGCGTGTTCAGATCCCACAGGTATTCGCCGGACCAGCGGAAGGTTTTCCCGGTCACAATCTGCAAGCCTTCGAGATCGATGTCGCGCGTCTTGAAGTAGTCCAGATGCGCCGCGGGGAAGTCGTCGCCGACGATCCCCACGAGACTCACCGGAGTAAAAAAGCTCGCGCCTACCGCGGCATAACTCGCGGAGCCGCCGAGCAGATCCGCGTGTTCTTCAATGGGAGTTTTGACGGTATCGAGTCCGATGGAGCCAACGACGAGGACAGACATGGGGAAGAAATTTGAAGTGTGGATGTCGGATTGGGAAAGCGGGCCGCTTTATCCGTTGCCGGTCCGGGATGAGCAATCGGCAATTTCGCGGAGCCGCGCCTTCACCTCGCGGCAATAACCTTCGACGTCCGGGGCCTGGAGGATTCCGGAAACAATCACAACCCGGCGGGCGCCAGCCGCCAGGACAGCGTCGAGGTTTTCGCGTTTGATCCCGCCGATGCAGAAGATGGGGATCGCGATCGCGGCGTGAACTCGGCGGAGATCTTCCAGGCCGATCGCGGGGCGTCCGGCTTTGGTCGGTGTGGGGAACAACGGGCCGAAGCCGATGTAATCCGCACCTTCTTCCGCAGCGGCGATCGCCTGCTCGAGCGAATGCGTGGATCGGCCGATGATCGGCAACGGCACCTCGCCCGCCAGCGCCCGGCCCGCCCGCCAGCGTGCATCCGCGACCGCGAGATCGTCCTGACCGACGTGCGCTCCTTGCGCGCCGACGGAGGGCACGAGATGCGGATGATCATTGATGATCAGCGGCACGGCGGCTGGTTCGGTGATGCGGATCAACTCCGCACCGAGCGCTTCGATTTCTTCCTCGCTGGCTTGCTTGCCCCGCAACTGGATGAGGTCCACGCCACCCGCGATCATCTTCTCCGCCGCCGCGCCGGCTTTATGCGCCGGGACGTAACCGAGGTCGATGATTCCGTAGAGCAAGGCGTCGGCGAGCGGGTTCAAGGGCGCAGACTGAATCACAGCCAGTGCGCCTCGGGCAAATGCAATGGCCAATCCCATGCAACGCGGAATGGGGACGAATGGGGAGCCCACGCGTCTCGCGTGGTGGCGCGGGCGTCCCCGTCTGCGCGAACTTCCGTGAGGGCCGCCAAACGGGCGACGCGCTCAGATTTAGGGAGCTGCGTGGAAGTTCGTCGCGGCGGGACGCCGGCGACCACCAGGCGAGACGCGTGGGCTCCCCGGAACCAGCCGCCCGCCAGCGAATCCGCAATCTGACGAGCCCGTGGTTCCCCGCTGACGAGCGGCATCCGAGCTGCTAGGATCGTCGTCCCATGGAAAACGACCTGCAGTTTGAACGAGCGGATTTCACCGCCCCTACGGCGCTCAGCTGCAGCTCATGCAGAACGCCGCTCACCAGCGAATATTACGCCGCAAACGATCAGGTGCTCTGCGAAGCCTGTGCCTCGAATACCGGCAAGTTTCTCCGGGGTTCAGGCCTTGGCGCCGGACGTTTCCTCCAGGCGCTGACTTACGGAGTCGGCGCGGCGGTTGCCGGCGCGGCGGTGTACGCGGCGATCATGATCTATGGGAAAATGGAAGTCGGGCTGGTCTCGATTGCGATCGGCTGGCTGGTCGGGAAGGCGGTACGGACTGGCTCCAAAGGCCGAGGTGGCTGGCGCTACCAACTTCTCGCCGCTCTCCTGACCTACTCCGCGATTTGCGCCGCGTATGGCGCGACGGTCTGGACTCAGATCGACACTCGCAATGCAGATGCCGCTCTTTTCCTGATCCTGAATGCGTACCGGCTGCCGTTTCTGGACGGTTTCGAAAACGTGCTCGGCATTCTGATCATCGCCTTCGGCGTCTGGCAGGCCTGGCAGATGAATACGCCGCTCAAAGTCGAGATCACCGGACCGCACGCGATCGGCAGTGGTCCGCACGCTGCGCCGAGCGCCCCGACCGCCGGTGCTTGAAGCCGCCGCTTCCTCCGCGCACCGCGCCTGCAAAGGTTGCGGCACGGAACTCGCCCGGCAACTTCTCGCCTGTCCCGCCTGCGGGACGCTGGTCTTTGCCGCCGAGCTGAAGCAACTCGCCGACTCCGCCAGCCGCGCCGCGACGCCGGTGGAAGCGCTCGGTTTCTGGCGAGAAGCACTGGAGTTGTTGCCCGCAGGTTCGCGCCAGCGGGAAGCGATCACCGGGAAGATCGACGCGCTGGTCACCGAAGTGGAACGCACGCCAGCCGGCGGCCGCGGCAAATCGCAGTGGGGCAAAGTCGCGGCGGGCGCCGGCGTGGTGGCGATCTTCCTCGCCAAGTTCAAGTTCATCATTTTCTTCCTGCTGACCAAAGCGAAGCTGCTCCTCCTGGGACTCACCAAGATGAGCACGCTGCTCACGATGTTCGTCTCGTTCGGCCTCTACTGGACGCTCTGGGGCTGGAAGTTCGCCGCCGGAATCATCCTCTCGATTTACGTCCACGAAATGGGCCACGTCGCGATGCTGGCGCGCCTCGGCGTGGCTGCGAGCGCGCCGATGTTTATTCCCGGGCTCGGCGCCATCGTCCGTCTGCGCCAGCATCTTCCCACGGCGCGGGAAGACGCGCGCGTCGGCCTCGCCGGACCGATCTGGGGACTCGGCGCGGCACTTGCCGCGTGGGGACTCGGCGTGGCGCTGCACGCGCCGTTGTTCCTCGCAGTGGCGAAAGTCGGCGCCTGGATCAACCTCTTCAACCTCACTCCGATCTGGCAGCTCGACGGTTCCCGCGCCTTCCGCGCACTGACCAAACCGCAGCGCTGGATGGCGACCGGCAGCGTTGTCGCGGCGCTTCTGCTCGCCGCACCAGACAGCTACGGCGTGCTGCTTATCGTGCTGCTCTTCGCCATCATCCGCTTGTTTGAAAAAGACACCGCCACTCAAGGCGATCAGCGCGCGCTGGTCGAATACGTCGGGCTGATTGCCGCGCTCACTTTAATCGCTTCCATCCACGTCCCGCGTTAGAGCGGCTTCGCG
>DASVRR010000266.1:0-1661 GCA_036388515.1 Chthoniobacteraceae bacterium
CTCACAATCTGGGATCGCAGGACACCTGAAGCTGGGGAAGCAATCCACCGTCGGAGCCAAGTCCGGCGTGATGCGCGACATTCCGGACGGCGGCACTGTCCTCGGCATCCCGGCGATGCCGGACAAGCAGACGAAACGCCAATGGGTCGCGCTCGGACAGTTGCCGGAACTTGTCCGGCGGGTGCGGGAACTGGAACGGGAAGTCGCCCGGCTTAGATCGCCAGGGGCTGACGTCAGGAACAGCGACTGAAGCAGCGGGATGAAGATGAGCGGCCTCCATTTGGCCGCCCCCGTTGACGGAGCACTTCAGGCGCGCCACATTCCGCGGCCCGATCCCCAACCCATCAACTTCCCCATGAAACCCGCCGCTCGCTTTTCAGCTTCTTTGCCTCGCGGCCTGACTTGCGGGTGCGCCTTGGGGATTTTCCTCACCTCAGTTTTGATCGGTCAGCAAGGGGTGGCCGGTGCCGGTGCCGTCCTGAAGGAATATAGTTTTCAAGCGTCTGCTTTTGCCGTGCACCCGACGGCGCCTTACGTGTATGCGACGCTTCCGGATCAGAACGCAGTAGCCATCTTCAACACGCGGACCTTGACGCTGGAGGATACCGTCTTCGTCGGCTCCGGTCCGTCGAACCTCGCCTTCTCCGCCGACGGATCGACCGCTTTTATCGCAAACAGCACCTCCAATTTCCTCGCGGTCTTCGACACCGCAACGCGGTCGGTCAGAGACTCCTTCCTTTTGCCGGAACAGCCGCCCGACGTCGTCGTAGGGAACGGCAATCGGCTGTTCGTCCTCGCGGGAAGCAGCCTCTTGCAGATCAATGCAAGCACTGCGCTTCGGCCGGAGCGAGTATCGGCGAGTACATGGTGTATGGCGGCGCGCTGGAGATCAGCCCGGATCGCAATGCGCTCTACTATGCCGACTACGGATTGTCCCCGAGCTCGATGTACCGCTTCAACGTTGCCACCACGACCGCATCCCTGGTCTGGGAAAGTCCGCACGGACCTCACGGTTCGAACGGCCAGGATCTCACGCTCAGCCACGACGGAACGTTCCTTTCGTACGCGACTGGATCAGGACAGGGAAATTACGCGATCGCGAAGTTTCGGGCTTCCGACATGGCGGTCCTGGGAACTTTCAACACCGGCGCCTATCCCCAGGAGATCGCCTTCAGTCCCGATGACCAGGTCGCGTATGCCGTCCATGAGCCCGGGAAGATTGATCTCTTCAGCACGAAGACGTTCCTGCCCTTGGGGAACTTCGCTTCCGGAGGCGAGGTGACCGAGCTGGAGGTGGACGCATCGGGAAAATATCTTTTCGCTTCCTACGCGGCTCCCTACGGCAGTGGCTTCCAGGGTATCCGGATCATCGATACCGGAAGAGCGGTCCCTGAGCCTTCCTCAGGATTGATGACTGCGCTCGGCGGTGTGCTGCTGACGTGCCTGGCGAGGCGCTCCCGGAGGGAATAAGAGGCGGGATCTTTCACAGGAAAAAATTCGCACCAGGCCAGCGACCGGAACTTTTCCAAGGCCAGTTCGGGATTCGATCCCGAACGCGCCTGCCTTGAGGGACGACGGGGCGAACATCTGCGTTGCCAGTGGCGCGGTTCGATGCATACTGCCGCCCAGCTTTCTTTCCCCGTCTGGATCCGGCTGTGGTT
>DASVRR010000267.1:0-14260 GCA_036388515.1 Chthoniobacteraceae bacterium
GTCTTCGGGTCCTGGGCACCGTCGACCGTGTTGGCGAGGTGGTTTTTGTAACCGTTGATGCAGTTGTTGGCGGCGTTCTCCAGGCTCTGGCAGAGCTTGGGCAGCATCTTCATGTAGCGCTCCCGGCTCTCGATTTTCTTATCGAGAATGATCCGGTCAAAACGCTCGCGTCCTTCGGCCAGCTTCTGGGCAAGGTCGAGATAGGCCCGGGCAATGAAGCCGAACCGGTTGACAAATTTTTGGACGTTGAGCTCGGCTTCCTCGATCCGCTTGGAGATTTCCACTTCCTGCTCGCGGGTCAGCAGCGGCACCTGGCCCATCTGCTTGAGATACATGCGGACCGGATCATCCAGAATATCCAGCTTCGCTTCCGGCTTCTCTTCTTCCTCTTCCGCGTCTTCCTGCTTCTTGCCGTCCTTGTAACGATCCACATCCGACGCCTCGATGATGTCGATCTCCATGCTCCGGATCCGGCCCATGATGATCTCCATTTCATCCGGATCGTTGACGTTGTCCGGCAGCGCTTCGTTGAGATCGTCGAAAGTGAGATAGCCTTGCTCCTTCGCGAGCTTCAGCAGCTCACGCAATTTCTCCTGCACGTCCGGCCGATCGATCACGCTGATCGGCATCGCGACCGGCTGAACCTTGGCCTTCTTGTCGGCCTTGGCGGGCGCGGCTGGCGCTTCGATGACTGCTGGCTTCCGGGCCTTGGCGGAGACTTCCTTGGTTTGAACCAGCTTTGCCTCGCCGCCGTTCTTCCCATGTGCCACCGGCTTCTGCTTGGCGGCTGGTTTGCTCGCCGCTGGTTTGCTGGTCTTGCTGACCGCTTTGACTGGCTTAACTGCTTTTGCGGGATTGCTCTTCTTCCCGGGGCTGCTCTTCTTTGCGCTGGTGACTGGGGCGGGCTTCTTTTTAGGGCTGGTGCTCGGTTTCTCGGACGCGGGTTTGGAGGATTTGGCAGAAGCTTTCTGGTTCGATTTTGGCATACCCGAGCGATTGGAGAAGACTAGTATCCCCGCCGCTCTACACGCGGAATGCGTCTAAAGGGGCGGGGACAAAGGCCGCGCAATATCGGAAAGGTGCAAGGTGAGGTCAAGGATTTCCTTCTGAAGATTGAACACCTCGTCGTCTCGGAGGTCTGGCGTGCGCAGTCGCGCTTCGATTGCGTTCATCCGCCGCCGGAGCTGCCGCCGCTCCAGCTCGCGCCAGCAATCGTGAGCGATGGTCATCGCGTTCTCCGGCGCTTTTTCTTCCAGCAACCCGGAGACCAGAGCTTCCTCCGTGGCGTCGAGCGTGGCGAGAAAGGCGTGGATGCTTCCGACTTCTCCGGGAACAAAACGCGCGGCGAGCAGCTTCACCAGCAGCCCGGCATTCGGATCATTCCCCACGACGCGCTGCCACGGTTCCGCCAGCAACCAAGCTCGAGCCGGTGCATCGTGCAGGGCGATCAACGCCAGCAGCCGGATCGTCGTATCGAGCGGGGCAGTTTCCTCTTCCGGAAGATTTTGCCGGGGATCTTCCGTGGGCGATTTGCTCGGCGCTTTCAGCATGCGCGCAAACTCCTGCGTGGAAAGTTCCAGCCGCAGCGTGACTTTGTTCATCACCGCTTCCCGGAGGATCGGATCGGTCAGGTGACTGATGAATCCAGCCATCCGCCGGGCGGCGGCCATTTTCCCCTGGATCGTGGAGAAATCCGGACGCCGGGCCAGCCGATCGATTTGGTAATCGAAGAAGTCGCGCGCCTCCGCGACCAGCTGCAGGAAGGTTCCGGCGCCTTTTCCGCGGATGATCGAGTCGGGATCTTCCCCAGCTGGCATCTCGACCACGCGGACGGTCAGGTTTTCCCAAAGCAGCAGAGGCAACGACTTGTCGGCCGCCTTTTCCCCCGCCGCATCCGAGTCAAAACAAAGCACCACTTCTTCCACATATTGTTTGAGTTTGTGCGCCTGCTTCGGAGTAAAAGCCGTGCCTTGCGGCGCGACGACATTGGTCACGCCAGCTTCAAACGCGGTGATCAAATCCAGCTGTCCTTCGCAGATAATTGCGGAGCTTTTGTCGATCAGCGCGCGCTTGGATTTATGCAGGCCGAAGAGCACCGCGCCTTTCGAGAAGAGCATCGTCTCCGGCGAGTTCACGTATTTCGCCGCCTTCGGGTCGGCTTCCAGCACGCGGCCGCTGAAGGCGATGATCTCGGAGTTGTCGTTGCAGATGGGGAACATCACGCGGTTGCGGAAGCGGTCGTAAAACTCTCCGTCGCGTTGTTCCTCATCGCGCAGCTTGACCAAGCCGCTTTCCGCCAGTTCTCGCGCCGTGAAGCCTTCGCTCAAGGCAAACTCGGTCAGCGCTTCGAACGAATCCGGAGCGTAACCGATCTTCCAGGAACGCGCGATGTCGCCGCCGATTCCGCGGCCTTTCAGGTAATCGCGCGCGGCTTTTGCGGAAGGACGCTTGAGCAAATTGCCGTGGAAGAATTCGGCCGCCGCGGCGTGCAAGGCGAGCAGGCGGTGACGCATTCCGTAGCGCGCCTGATCTTCCGCGCTCATTTCCATCTCCACGATTTTTATCCCCGCGCGTTCGGCGAGTTTTCGGGACGCGGAGATGAAGTCGAGGCTCTCGTAAGTCATCACGAAGCGGATCACGCTTCCGCCCGCGCCGCAGCCGAAGCACTTGAAGATTTGCCGCTGGGGATTGACCGAAAACGAAGGCGTCCGCTCGTTGTGAAACGGACAGAGCGCCTTCCACATCAAGCCCGCGCGCTTCAGCGGAAGATAGCCGCCGATGACCTCCACGATGTCGTTCGCGGCGGTGATCTGCTCGATGGTTTCCGGCGGGATGAGCGGCACGCCGGCTAGCTAAGCGCCCGCTCCGAGCGTGGCAAGAGCCGTCTGGGTTTTCGGGTGCGAGCCGATCTCGAAGCCTCGGCTCCCGCAAGTTCCCGGTCGTTGCTCACTCGTTCGCTCGTTCCCAAGTTGAACTTGGGAACGCCTTCGACCCGAAGCTGAGCTTCGCCCGATCTCCTCAGAAGTCGCCCGCCGACTCGCGGAAGCGGCGGGGCCGGCGGGAGTCGGACGAAGCCAAGCTTCGGGGAAGTGGCATTCCCAAGTGCAACTTGGGAACGAGCAAACTCGGGAACGAGCAACGAGCCAACACGAGCAACTTGCTCCGGCCTCTCCCGCGCCGCCGTTACACGATTGTCACAAGGGTTCCCTTGCTGACAGATTGGCGGTTCCTACACTCCGCGCCAATCTGATGAGCAGCAAAGCCGCGAACCAACGCATCCTCGTCGCCGATGACGAGCCAGATGTGTTGAACCTTGTCTCGATGAGTCTGAAGAGCGCCGGCTTCAATGTGATCAAGGCGGAAGACGGATTGGCCGCTTTGACGCAAGCTCGGGAAATCCTGCCGGCACTGATCGTCCTCGACCTGATGCTTCCGGAAATGTCCGGACTCGAAGTTTGCAAGGTCCTCAAGAAGGAGTCACGAACCAGCCAGATCCCGATCATCATGCTGACCTCCAAAGCAGAGGAGGTGGATCGCATCGTGGGACTGGAACTCGGCGCGGACGATTACATCACGAAACCATTCAGCCCGCGCGAACTGGTCTTGCGCGTGAAGTCGGTCATGCGCCGGGCCGCGGGGAGCAACGAGCCTGCGGACCAACTGGTCCTCGGGGACATCCGGATCGATCGGTCGCGTTACGAGATCACGGTCGGAGGCAAGCCGGTCGAGTTCACGGCCACGGAGTTCAAGCTCCTGACTTTGCTCATCGAACGCCGTGGTCGGGTGCAAAGCCGCGACACTTTGCTCAACGATGTCTGGGGCTACGAAAGTGCGATCGATACCCGGACGGTGGACACGCACATCCGGAGGTTGCGGGAAAAGCTGGGCGCCTCGGCGGACTGCATCGAGACGGTCCGCGGATTCGGCTATCGCATCGCCGAACTGGATCGCTGAGGTGAGACGATGACGGGGTGGATCTTTGGTTTGCTGCTCGCCGGCGCGACGGCCCTGGCCTGGTGGTTTGCACGTCGCCGAGCTCAGGCCGAGCTGGCGGATCTCCGGAAGGTGCTGGACGATCTTGCCGCGGGCCGATCGCCCGATGGCTTTGTCTTCCCCGAGAACGGTCCATATTCCCACCTGGATGAATCGCTGCGCCGAGTCGCTGCGGAACAAACGCGGCTGCGCCAGCAAATCAGCCGCGAGCAGGCAAATCTCGCCACCATTCTCGGCAGCATGGAAGAAGGCGTGATGGTCGTCGATGCGCAGCATGTGCTGCGGCAAATCAACCCGTCGTTTCTCCGGCTGTTCGACCTGAAGAGCGACCCGCGCGGGCAAACGGTGCTGCATACTTTGCGGCTCACGCCGGTCGAAGAAATGGTTTCCGCGGCTCTGAAAACCGGTGAACCGCAGAGCCAGGAAGTCTCCGTGAACGGAGGAAAACCGGTGCGGCATTTCGCCGTCCGCGCCGAACCGATGCGCGACGAAGAAGGACGCTCCGGAGTCGTGACGATCTTCCGCGATTCCACCCGGCTGAAGCAGCTGGAAGATGTGCGCCGCGAGTTTGTCTCCAATGTTTCCCACGAATTGCGCACGCCGCTTTCGGTCTTCCACGGCTACGTGGAAAATTTGCTGGATGATCCGACGATGCCGCGGAAGTCGCAGGTCGAGATCTTCGAAATCCTCCGGAAACATTCGCTGCGCTTGAATGCCCTGGTCGAAGATCTCCTGATCATTGCGCGGCTGGAATCCCGTCACGACACGCTGCAGCGAGAGCCGGTTTTGCTGGAGGATTTCCTGCGGCAGACGGCGGCGGATTGGGAAGCGCGCGGCACGAGGAAGAAAGTCGTCATCGATTTGGACCTGGAACCGAATCTTCCGCCGGTTTCCGCCGATCTCCTGAAGCTGGAGCAGGTGCTCAATAATTTGCTGGAGAACGCGATCAAGTACACCGACCAGGGCGGCCGCATCACCCTCGGCGCGCGGCGGGTGGAAGATTGGCTGGAAGTGCGCGTGCAGGACACCGGGAGCGGCATTCCACCGACCGATCTTCCGCACATCTTCGAGCGGTTTTACCGTGCGGACAAAGCGCGCACGCGGGAACAAGGCGGAACCGGATTGGGGCTCTCGATCGTGAAGCACATCGTGCAAACGCACGGCGGCTCGGTGTTCGCCGAGAGCACCTACGGAAAAGGCACCGCGATCATCTTCCGCTTGCCGTTGGAGCCGGCGGGTCCGGGCTAGCTTTGCGGATCCGGTGCGGGCGCGAGGACGGCGGCGACGGCAGAATCCGGCAACTCCGCTGGAGCAGCGGCCAGCGGCGCGACTTCGAGTGTGGCTCCGTAGTTGGTGATCAACTTGATCCCGCCTTCGAAGTCTTCGACGAGCGCGGACATGCTCTCCACCCAATCGCCGCTGTTATAGTAAGTCATGGTTTCGACCTTCCGGATGATCGGCGAGTGAATGTGGCCGCAGACGACGCCATCCACTTTGTCTTCCCGAGCAAAACGCACGATTCCTTCCTCAAATTTGCCGATGTAGGAGACCGCGTTTTTAACGCTCCTTTTCACGAAGGCGCTGAGCGACCAATGCTTCCGGCCGAAAAGTTTCCGGATGCCGTTGATCGGCCCATTCAGCCGGAGCAGCAGCGTGTAGCCGACGTCGCCGACATGCGCGAGCCACTTCATCCCCTGGACGACCGTGTCCAGCTCGTGTCCGTGGATGACGAGCAGCCGGCGTCCATCCGCGGTGGTGTGAATGGCGCGCGGTTCGATCCGGACGGCGCCAAAGTCGCCGATGAATCCGGAGACGAATTCGTCGTGATTGCCGGGGATATAAATGATCCGCGATCCTTTTCGTCCCGCGCGGAGCAGCTTCTGGATCACGTCATTGTGCGACTGCGGCCAGTAGATCCCGCGGCGCAGCGCCCAGACATCGATCAGATCGCCGACGACATAAAGGGTTTCAAATTCGTGCTCCCGGAGAAACTGCAGGAGGAGTTCTGCCTGGCTGCCGCGAGTGCCGAGGTGGACATCGGAGATCCAGCCAGTGCGATGACGATTCATGCCTGAGAGAAGCCGGGAGTGCGGAGCAAAGTCAAAGCTCGCCAGTTCTCGAGGTCGTTGATTTCACCTCCTCGTCACATGCCCGCCGCGAAAACGGCCCATCTGCTGCTTAGAAATGGGGAAGTGAAAGCAAACGTCTGCGACATTGAAAGCACTGCCCGAGGCAGGAGCAGGAAGCCCCGACGCCGATCGGTGACCGCGATTTTGCGGGCGGCTTACCGCTGCCACCAGCGGGATGGATTGACTCGCCGGGCCGTGAAACGCGTGCTGCGCTGATCGGCGCGCTCCGTCACGGGAACGTCACAAAATGGGCATTGACCCGCTGGTGGCACCCCTCAGTTTATCCGCATCGCCGTGAAAGCTGAGCCGAAGCAAAAATCCGCCGCCACGCTTCCGATCCTCCCGGTCGCCGAGGAGCTCGCCTTTCTCCGGAAGAGCTTCAAGGAACTGATCTCGACTTATTCCACGAAGATCGAAGCGGAGCTGGCCCAGCTGCAAATCTCCGTGAACGCAGAAGCGGCGGCGAAGCGGAAGGTGCCGACCGGTCGTGCGGCGGATCTGCGGGACATGCTGATGCTGCTGCGGAACTTCGACATCAAGCCAGCCAAAGGCCGCCGGCGCGATCTGAAGAAAATCGAGAACGTGGTGGAAGATCTCCGCAGCATCGTCGAGCGCTGGGAATAACGCCGGCTGGGGAGTGAGAGCGGGCTTGGCAAAAGTGGCGCGCGGGCTAGCTTCGGCGCCCCTATGAAAACCTTCCAAGTCGCCGTTCTTTCCGGAGATGGCATCGGTCCCGAGGTGATGATCGAAGCGCGCCGGGTGCTGGACGCCGTGCAGACTCGCTTTGGCTTTCAGATTCAGTTCCAGGAAGCGCGCGTCGGCGGCATTGCGATCGACGTGGATGGCCAGGCGCTTCCGGAAGAAACACTCCGGATTTGCCGGGAAAGCGACGCGATTCTTTTTGGCTCGGTCGGCGGTCCGAAATGGGAAAGTTTGCCTCCGAACGAGCAGCCGGAACGCGCCGCGTTGTTGCCCTTGCGGAAACATTTCGCGCTCTTCGCCAATCTTCGTCCGGCCGTTTGTTTCCCCAAGCTGACGCACGCTTCGCCGGTCAAGGAAGCGCTGATCGCAGGCGGTTTCGATGTGCTCTGCGTCCGCGAGCTGACGGGCGGGCTTTACTTCGGCCAGCCGAAAGGCATCCACGAGGAAAACGGCGAGCCGGTCGCAGTGGACACGATGGTTTATCGCCGGAGTGAAATCGAACGCATCGCGCACGTGGCCTTCCAAGCCGCGCAGGGAAGAAGCCGCCGCGTGACGTCTATCGACAAGGCGAACGTGCTGGAAAACGGCGTCTTGTGGAGGCGCACGGTGACGGAAATCGCGGCGCAATATCCGGACGTCACGCTGAACCACCTCTATGTGGATAACGCCGCGATGCAGCTCATCAAGAACCCGCGCGGCTTCGACGTGGTCCTCGCGGAGAATCTCTTCGGTGACATTTTGAGCGATGAGATGGCGATGATCACCGGCTCGCTCGGAATGCTCCCGAGTGCTTCGCTCGGGGTGAAAGAGACGGCGACTGGTCGGTTCGGTCTGTTCGAGCCGAGTGGCGGCACGGCGCCGGATATCGCGGGGAAGGGGATTGCCAATCCGATCGCGCAGATTCTTTCCGCAGCGATGATGCTCCGCTACAGCTTCAGCGAATATGCCGCCGCCGACGCGATCGACGCGGCGGTCCGCGCAGTCATCGACGATGGCCTTCGCACCGGTGACATTTGGAGCGAAGGAACTCAGCAGGTCGGGACCAGCGAGATGGGTGAAGCGGTGGCAGCAAAAGTCTCGGCTGGCTAAAACAAAAAGGCCCCGCCGAAGCGGGGCCTTTGGGATTTTCTTCCGGACGATTTTCTTTCCGGATGAAGTGGCAGGTTATTCCTTCCGCTCGACGACCACGTAGCGGCTGGTCCCTTTGCTGGCGACCCGGAGCATCACCTTCTTTTCCGCCTTGAGTTTTTCGCTCAGGTCCACGGCGTCCTTGGCGCTGTTCACCGGCTGACGGTTTACCTCCAGGATGACGTCGCCGGCCTTGATGCCAGCATCCGCGCTGGGCGATTCCGGATCGACCTTGGTCACCACCACGCCGCTGCGGACGCTCTCCGCGATTTCGAATTCTTTCCGGAGCTGCGGATCAAGGTCGCCGACCGTGACGCCATCGAGCACATCCGGCTCGGTGCTCTTCGGTTCTCCCGGATTGGCGCTGGCGAGTTTCGCGCCCGGCCTTTCCGCCAATTCCACGGACAAGACGCGCTCCTTCGTGTCGCGGAGGACTTTCACGTTCACTTTGGTTCCGGGAGCAATTGCCGCGACCATCAGTTGCAGCTCGCGCGGGCCTTCGACTTTCTTGTTATTCACCTCCACGACCACGTCGCCGGTTTCGATTCCCGCCTTTTCTGCCGGGCTTTTCGCAGTGACTTCGGTGACGAGCGCACCGGAAGTCGAGCTGAGCTTGAACTGAGCCGCGAGGCTTTCGTCCAGCGGCTGCAGCTCGATTCCGAGGAAGCCGCGAGTCACGCGGCCAGTCTTGAGGATGCTGTCGAGAACCGAGCGGGCAAGATTCGCCGGAACAGCAAACCCAATTCCCATATTTCCTCCGGAGCGGCTGAAGATCGCCGTGTTAATCCCGATCAAACGTCCTTCCGTATCGACCAAGGCGCCGCCGGAATTCCCGGGATTGATCGAGGCATCCGTCTGGATGAAATCCTCGAACTCGGTGATCCTCGCTCCATTCATCCCGCCGCGACCGAGCGCGCTGACAATTCCCATGGTGACAGATTGGGAAAGTCCGAAGGGATTCCCGACCGCGATCGCAAGGTCGCCGACGCGCAGTTTGTCGCTGTCCGCAAAAGTCACGGGATGAAGATCTTTTGCTTCGATTTTGAGGATCGCCAGATCGGTTCCGGGATCCGTGCCGATCTTTTTGGCGGTGTGTTGTTGCTTGCTGTTGGCGAGCGTCACGAGGATTTCGTCCGCGCCCTCGATGACGTGATTGTTCGTCAAGATATGGCCGTCGGGGCTGACGATCACGCCGGAGCCGAGACCCAGCGCCTGCTGGCCGCCGCGCCGGCCGCCACCACGCGGACCTTGAGGCCCTGGAGGCACGCCGGGACCGGCTTCATCCTCGGGATCGGGAAGGCCGAAGAACCGGCGGAGAGTCGGATCATTCAGATAAGGATTTCCAGGATTGACGCCCGCAGCGCCGCGGCGGACGGCCTTCGTCGTGGAGATCGTCACCACGGCTGGGGCGACTTTTTCCACCACCGGAGCAAACGTGGAAAGTGTCCCGGGAACTTGCCGCAGCGGCGATGGATCGATTTTCATCGCTGGCACCTGCACGCTGTTTTCCGGAGGAGCGGAAGGTGGAAGTGCGGATGGCGGAGCGGCAGTTTGCGCGAGAGCCAGCGGAGCAAACGCTGCCGTGGCAGCGATCTGACCGACGAGCACCCAGCGGGTCGGGAGAAGATGGGAGAGAAGTTTCATGGTTTTGGTAGCTTCGGCGCGTTGCGCGGAAGTGGTTGTCTAGACAGAGCGACTCGACCGCTGTTCAAAGGCTCCGGTTTGGCGGACCTGCGCGTCACGGACGAAAGCCGGGGAAGGGAACCTGAACGAGCACCGGGTTCGCGCGCGCATCCAGCCACTGGATGAGCTCCAGCAAAGCAGGGCGGGGAAGAACCGTGCATCCGGCAGTTCCGCTCCGAGGACCTCTCAACAGGTGGAGGAAAATGCACGATCCTGCGCCGGCGACTCGGCGCGGGTTGTGAGCGACGGCAAGGCCGAGCGCGTAATCCCGAATCTCCGCCATCTTCTCCGATGACCGCCAATCCGGAGCCGTCACCTGATTGCGTTCAACGAGTTGATTGTAGAAGCTCGAGCGACTGTCATCGATCGTCTCCGTCTCTGGGGTGATGCGCCGGTAAGGCAGACGCAACCGACCCAGCTCGCCTTCCGGGGGAAGACCAAAGGCGAACGTCAGGCGGAAAACTCCCGCGGGGGCGCGCCGATCTCCTTCCCGCTTTGCTGGAGCCGCCGTCGCCGGTGCGGCGTGCAAGCCGAGGCCCCAGCCCATTCCTTTTTCCCCAGTCACGACTGGCACTTTTCCTCCCGCCGGCTGCCACGCGCCGCCACCTTCCTTTCGCTCGAATCGCTGCGCATTCCCGCGCGACGCCTTCCATCCGGAAGTCGTCACCAAAACCAGCTGCCGGCTCTCGGCGGGAATCGCCGCGCGGATCTCTTCTTCCCCAGCGAGCAGCCGGCTGCCCAGCAGCAAAAGCAAGACGAGCGAACGCATCGGGCGAATATGTCGTTTCTACCCGCGCATGCCCGACCTTTTCCGCTGCGGATGGGGAAAAGAATGCTTGCGCCGGTTTTTCGCGCTGCTAATCGTTTCGCCCTCCGGAAAGCTCGAGTGGTGGAATGGCAGACACGTACGTTTGAGGGGCGTATGGCGCAAGCCGTGCGGGTTCAAGTCCCGCCTCGAGCACTTCTTTCCGGAAGCTCATCGATCCGTCCAATCGGCGGGAATATTTTGTTTGGCGCGCCTTGGGCGTTGGAGAAGAGTCAGCCCGCATGAACTATGACGTCGTGATCATCGGTGGTTCGCTTTCGGGCGCCGCGACGGCTATTCTCCTCCGGCGCGAAATCCCGGAGCTGCGCGTCCTGGTGGTGGAACGCGCGGAGAAATTCGGTCGCCGGGTCGGGGAAGCTACGGTGGAAGTCAGCGGCTTTTTCCTCGGCCGCGTGCTCGGGATGGCGCAGCACTTCAATGAACATCATCTGGTGAAGCAAGGGATGCGCTTCTGGTTTGCCAACCCGGAGACCACTTCGCTCGCGGAAGCCAGCGAGATCGGGCCGAAGTATCATGTGCGGCTTCCTTCCTGGCAGCTGGATCGAGCCGTTGCGGATGAAGAACTGCTGCGGCGCGCGGTGGCCGCTGGAGTCGAGTTGCGACGGCCGGCTCAAGTCACCGGCGTCAAGCTGACGCCCGGCGGGGAACAGGTGCTGACCCTTCGGGAAGGAAACGCCACGGAGGAGATTCGTTGCCGCTGGGTGGTGGATGCTTCCGGATTCGCCGCCTTGCTCGCGCGTCAGGAAGGCTGGCTTCAGGCGAACACCGATCATCCCACGGCTTCCGCGTGGGCGCGGTGGCGGGGGGTGAAAGATTGGGACGGCCAGGAGCTGGCGGAGAAGTTTCCGGATTGGTCCGCTCGCTGCCTCGGCTCGCGGAATACCGCGACCAATCACATCGTCGGCGACGGTTGGTGGAGCTGGTGGATTCCGCTGAAAGGCGGCGATGTCAGCGTGGGTGTGGTGTTCGATCAGCGGCTCGCAAAGTTCCCGCAAGGCGAAGGCAAGATCGGCGACCGGATGAAAGATTTCCTCTGGCAGCATCCGGTCGCCCGCGAACTGCTGGCGGACGCGGAATGCGTGGAAGGGGACGCGCATTGGCGGAAGAATCTCGCCTACTCCAGCCGCACCATGGCGGGCGACGGCTTCGTTTTGGTCGGAGATGCGGCGGCCTTTCTCGATCCACTCTACAGCCCGGGCATGGATTGGATTTCCTTCACCGCGACTGCTTCCGCCGCGCTGATCATTGCGGAACACCGCGGGGAAGCAGTCGCTCCTTTGCTGGAGAAGCATAACGCCGACTTCATCCGGAGCTATCGCCGATGGTTTGAGGCGATCTACCAGGACAAATACGAGTATTTGGGCGAGTGGGATTTGCTCCGCCTGGCGTTCCGGATGGATCTTGGACTGTACTATCTCGGGATTGTTTCCCAGCCGTTCAAGTTCGGCGCGAAGGCACTCGCCATTCCGCCCTTCGCCGCGCCCGTTTCGGCTCCGGTTTTCTATTTCATCCGGACCTATAACCGCCGCCTGGCCGCGATCGCCCGCGAGCGCCGCCGCCGCCGCAAGCTCGGTGCCGCCAACCACGCGAGACATCATCTTTTCCCCAGCTTTTCGCTCAGTCCGGTGGATACAAAGTTCGTCTTGGTTGCCGCCTTCCGCTGGCTGGTGCTGGAGCTTCGGGAAGGCTGGCGCAGCTGGTTTGCGCGGCCGGAATCCACTCGAGTTGAACCAATCCCGCGGACAATTTCGGCCCCCAGCGAGGCTGCCTCCCAGAACGCGGTTTAGGCGCTCTTCAGCCGGGACTGAGGGAAAAGGTCCACGAAATACCCCAAGGAACACGAAAAAGGTTTCCGGCTTTCGTGCTCCTTCGTGTTTTCGTGGACTTGATACGACCTCCACGACGCCCCGCGAGCCGCACGGCAAACTGCTTGCCAAGGCTTCCCCACGGACGAAGGATGCGCGGCCCTGTGAAGATCCTCGATCGTTACGTCCTCCTGCAGGTGCTCACCACCTCGTTGTTCGCGGTGGGAATTCTCAGCGTGGTTTTGGTTTTGGGTCGCGTCTTCAAGGAACTCCTCGAGTTGTTGATCAACAAGGATGCTCCGCTCGAGCTGATCGTCAGCGCGATCGCTTACATTCTGCCGTTTTCCCTGACTTTCACGATTCCCTGGGGCTTTCTGACTGCGGTGCTCCTGGTTTTCGGGAAGATGTCCGCCGAGAGCGAACTCATCGCCTTGCGCTCCAATGGAATCAGCATCCCGCGGATTTGCATCCCGGTCTTTGCCCTGGCGCTGGCCTGTGTCGGCATTTGTCTCTGGATCAACATCGATGTCGCTCCGAAAGCGCAGCGCAAGATGAAGGACGCGCTCTACAACATCGCGACGAACAATCCGCTTGCGATGTTCGGGAGCGACAAAGTGATCGAGGATTTTCCGGGCCGGAAGATTTACGTCGAGCGGAACAAAGGCGCGGAGTTGTTCAATCTCCTGGTCTATGAGCTGAACGAGAACAAAGATCCGGTGACCGTGGTCCACGCGCAACGCGGTTTGATCCAGACCGACAGCGAAAACAAACAGCTTTTGCTCCGGATCTTCGATGGCCGGTTTGAGCAGCGGGATGACGCGGATCCGGAAGATCTGATGAAGATCCGCCAGGGAATCACGATGGAGGAAAGCACGCTGACGATCTCGCTCGCCGAGCTGTCGCAGAAGAAGCGCGGCGGGATGAGCGCGGACACGGTGCTGGAGCTCATGGACCGTCTCGATGCGGAAGCAAAAGCCGGCGGGCAACGTTCGGAAAAGGAGATCCGCGCCGCCCGGACAGAACTCAAGACCGAGGTCAACAAGCGCTTCTCGATGTCACTTGCCTCGTTTGCCTTTGCCCTGATCGGCGTGCCGCTGGCGATCACCGCGCACCGGAAGGAAACCTCCGCCGGCTTTCTGCTCAGCCTGGTCATCGCGTTCAGCTATTTCTTCTTTATCATCCTCGCGGATATCGTCCGGTCCGATCCCAGGATGCATCCGGAACTGCTCATCTGGGCGCCGAACCTGATCTTCATTGCGCTCGGGACGTGGCTGTTCATTCGCCTGAGCCGACGTTAAGGGCCTTCTGTCCGGAGAAAGAGCTTCTTCTTCCCGGCAGCGCGGGTTAGTCCCTTCCAAGCACTATGGGGAAAGAAAATCTTTTGGAGCGGGTGAAAGCGGGCACCTTGGCGGAAATCGACTCGCTCGTCGGGCGCTACTTGACCGGTGAACGGCCGCTGACGCATTGGGAAGATTCCCACGCGCAGTTGCGTTTTGAATCGATCGAGGAGGCGCTGGAGGCGTTGCGCGAACCTTACTTCCAGCAGTTTATTCCGGAAGACGATCGCGCCAGCACGGTGCTCCGCGAGGTGCAGGAGTTCCGGCGTTATTCCACGGATCTGGTGACGAGCTGGGAGATCGTGGAGAAATTAAGCCGGGAGAGACATTGCCTCCGCATCTCGCATGAAGGAAATGCCTGGCAGGCGGCCTTCGGAGAAATGATGTACGCCACGGCGAACAGTGCGCCGCTCGCCATTTGTCTCGCCGCCTTGCGCGTGCGGGGAATCGACGTGGAATTTGCCGGCCCAGGCACCGAAGGCCAGGAACTGCCGGGAATGCATCAAGGTTCCCTCGATCGCGTGCGCCCGCCGGGCACGCTGGCGGACTGAAGGACTCCAGGCGGCCAGTGCAAAAACGAAGCGCCGCCCGCTATTCCCGCGCTCCGAGGATGCGGCGATTTTCACTGAGGACGACTCCCTGGAAGCGCATCTTCAG
>DASVRR010000268.1:0-5436 GCA_036388515.1 Chthoniobacteraceae bacterium
CCAAACTGGCGAGCGAGCTTTCGGAGGATCCAAGTGCGAAGACCAACAGCGGAGACCTGGATTTCTTCCGGCGCGACCAGATGGTGGCGGAGTTTTCGGAAGCAGCTTTCGGGATGAAAAAGGGTGACATCAGCGAGCCGGTGCGGAGCCAGTTCGGCTATCATGTGATCAAGGTGACCGACCGCAAGGAGGCGTCCACGGTTCCGCTGGAGTCGGTCAAACCGAAGGTCGTGAACTTCCTAAAAGTCCAGAAAGCGGAAGCTCTGAAGCAGGAGATTCGGGACAAAGCTGAAGTGAAGATTCAGCTGCCGCCGGTTCCAGCCGAAGCCGCTGCTGCAGCCGGTCCAACGGGTCCGAAAACGCCCTGATTGGCCGCTCGCATCGGATGCGCAGCATTATGGGTTGAGTGCTCGCGCGGGTTTCTCCACAGTCGCGGCTTGATCCGCTCTGGCGCTCGCTACAGCTACTCTCCATGCCCCGAAAATCCCGGAAAAACGTCGGCCTAATCGGCCTCGGCATCATCGGCTCGCGGGCTGCGGCTGGGCTGCGGGCCGCGGGTTTCCAGGTGTTTGTCTGGAACCGTTCGCCGAAGCCGGCTCCCAACTTCCTCGGTTCACCGGCGGAAGTCGCTGAGCTTTGCGAGATCGTGCAGATCTTCGTCGCGGATGCCCAGGCGCTCTTCGACGTGCTGGATCAGATGAGCAGTGCGCTCACACCGAAGCACCTGATCATTTGCAATGCCACCGTGGGACCGGAAGCCGCGATCGAAGCGGCCCGCCTGGTGGAAGAACGTGGCGCGCGTTTTCTCGACGCTCCATTCACGGGGAGCAAAACCGCGGCTGAACGTCGGGACCTGGTTTATTACCTCGGCGGCGATGACGCGAGTTGCCTGCGCGCGAAGCCGGTCCTGGAAGCCACCAGCCGCGCGATTGTCCGGATCGGTGACATCGGGCACGCAGCAACGATCAAGGTGGTCACCAACATGATCGCGGCGGTGTCGGTGCAGACCTTGGGCGAAGCTTTGGCGATCGTGCAAAAGGCGGGCCTGGATCCGGAAGTGCTCGCCGCTGCTCTCGAGCAAAACGCCTGCCGCTCCGGGACAATGGACATGAAGCTCCCGAAGATGATCGCGAGCGACTACGAGCCACATTTTTCGCTCAAGCACATGTTTAAGGATGTGCAGCTCGGCATTCACGTGGCCAATGCGTTGGATATCGAAATTCCGGTGACCACGGTGACCGCGGGCGTGATGTACGGAGCGCTGAACCAAGGCTGGTCGGATCTGGATTTTTCCGCGGTTTACAAGGTCTATGAAAGTCAGGTGAGATCGGGAGAGGCCGGTGCGGAGCTTCCGCACACCGTGGTGCAAATTGAGGATTTGGATGCAAAGGAAGTCCACTATCCTGAGACGAAATTTGCTGCTCCTCCTCGTCCGGAAACTGGCGCGGGGAAGGTTCCCGCTCCGGTGGAAAAGGAGAATGACCGAGGAGGCGCTGAGCTGCCGGAAGTGGGGAAAGAACCGAGTGGTGAAGCTTCGAGGAAAGACCCGGCGGATTCCAAAAAAGTGCCGGACCCGATTCCGAGATTGGCGATTTTGCCCAAAGATCCTCCGAGTGAAGACACTGTCGTTTCTTCGCCGGCGATTTCGAGCGAGGTTCCGCCGCTGGTTCTGCTGGCGCCACTCCAGCGGCCTGCGCCGAAATTCGAGCCAAGTGTCAGCGCACCGGAAGCGAAGGAGCCTCAGCGCGCGGAGGAAGGAAATGCCGCAGACGATTCAAAGCGGGTCCGCCACTCGGCGGATGATTTGGTCGTCGAAAAGGAAACAAGCCCTTCGTCTTCTTCCCCAACAAACGGAGCCGAGTCTTCCCTGCCGATTCGGGAGAAAAGGCTGGAAGGTGCGGTGACCCACTCTGCAGTTCATCGTCCGGGGGACGAGGAGGAGAACACTCGACCGCTGAACTTCGTGAAACGCTGGTTTGTCTCTCGTCGCGGCGGGTGAGTCGTCGATGAACACGGAAGGCGCGGCGCGATACCGCGCATTCAAGGAGCGAGGAGGAGTGGCGGATCTTTCCGCGCGCCTGAAACTGCGATTCGTGGGGGAAGATCGGGTGCGCTATCTCAATGGCCAGGTGACGGCGAATGTCACCCGGCTGGAGCAGGGGATCGCTCTGGCGGCTTGTGTGACGACGGGAAAAGGGAAGCTGTCAGCGGACGTGTTTCTCCATTTTGCCGGCAACGCCGTTTACCTGGATGCGGATGCTTGCCTCCGTGAAACGCTGCCCGCGCGCCTGGAGCGCTACATCGTTGCGGATGACGTCACGAGCGAAGACGTGAGCGACGACTTCCACCTGATCCACCTGATCGGCGGCATCGCGCCCGCAACTGATCTCGTGGATGCGGCGGTTTTTGCAGACCGGGCGAACCGCTTCGGACAAGTTGGCTGGGACGTGATGCTGGCAGCCGACGCGTTTGCGAGTCTTTGGCCGGAACTGACCCAACGTCTTGTCTCATTGGACGAAGAACTTCTCGAAAGCCTCCGGATCGAAGCAGGCATTCCGCGCTGGGGATATGAGCTGGACGAGAATACTTTGCCGCCGGAAGCAGGCTTGGACCGAACGCACATCGACTATCACAAAGGCTGCTACATCGGTCAGGAAGTCATCTCGCGGCTGAAGAGCGTCGGTCACGTCAACCGGCAGCTGACCGGTTTCATTTCATCCGGAAGAACGCCGCTCTCCGCGGGCGCGCTGCTCTTTGCGCCGGACGGTGCGGAGAAACCGATCGGCATTCTGACGAGCACGGCTTTCAGTTTTGCCTTGGAAATACCGGTCGCGCTTGGCTACCTCAAGCGCGGCGCCGCCTTTCCCGAATTAATCGCCCGTGCTGCGGATCCGGGTTCCTCCGCAACGATCGTCGCCACGCATGCACTCCCACTTGTTTCATGAATAAACTGATCCTTCCGCTCGCTACTCTCGTGGCAGTCGCTTTCACCTCCGCGAGAGCCGACGATGTGGCGCTTCTCGACATCCGGATTGGCAAGGATCCGACGCGTCGCTTGGTCGCACTGGAGTTCTACGAAGGTGACGCGCCCCGCACCGTGGCAAACTTCAAGAAGCTCGCGCGGAAAGGCTTCTACAAAGGGCTCGCTTTTCACCGCGCGTTTCCAAATCTCCTCGTCCAAACCGGAGATCCGCTGAGCAAAGGCCGCGACCGGAGCAAGGCCGGGATCGGCGGGCCGGGATACACCTTGCTTCCAGAGATTCGGCGGAAGCACACCAAGGGCGCGGTTGCCGCAGCTCGGCTCGGGGATAAAATCAATCCATCCCGAGTTTCCAACGGCAGCCAGTTCTATATCTGCCTCCAGCCGGTGCCGGCATACGACGGGCAATACACGGTCTTCGGCAACGTGATCTACGGATTTGACACGCTGAACCTGATCTCGAACAAGCCGGTCGATAGCAACGATTTCCCGCTGGAGCGTTGCATCATCCGCTCCGCGAAAATCATCCCGCGCGAGCAACTTCCACCCGAGCCGTCTGCTCAGCCGCCGGTCAGCAAGCCGGCAAAACCTTGGTGGCGGATCTTCGGATAAACCGCTTGCGACCGGCAGGGCGTGCCCGTATAAAGCGCCTCCTTTTTAGCAAAGGGTAGATACCGAAGTGGCCAAACGGGGCGGACTGTAAATCCGCTGGCTTACGCCTTCGAAGGTTCGAATCCTTCTCTGCCCATTCTTCCGCGGTGGGCGCAAGCGGGGGATTGCACATCCGCCGGTTTTCGCGCGAAATGTCGGCCAAGTGTCCACTTTCCTCCGCCATCAACTGCCGGTCTTCTGGAAGTTTTTCGACATCGGCCTTCAGAACACCTTTGTCTATCGGTGGAATTTCCTGCTGCGATCGGTCTTCGGCATCGTGCCTTTGATCGGGACGGTTTATCTCTGGCAGGCGGTCTTCGCGACCAAAGGCGGGACCATCTCCGGGTACGATTACTCCGGGATGATCTTCTATTTCCTCCTCACGGTCTTTGTGGATCAGCTCATCACGCCGACTGAGGATGAATGGCAAATCGCCGCCGAGATCCGCGACGGGAAGATCAGCGCTTACCTGATCAAGCCGATGAATTACCTCGGCTACCGGCTCGCACTCTACACCAGCTATCGTTTGCTCTACATCGTGGTGGTGATCGTCCCGATCATCGGCCTGGCGTGGATCTTCCGCGAACATTTGCGCTTTCCGGAGCATGGCGTCACCTGGCTGGCGTTCGCGGCATCCACGCTGATGGCCGCGGGGATCCAGTTCTTTATCGCTTATTCCCTGGCCATGATCGCATTCTGGGTTCTGGAGATTTCGACGATCGTCTTCATTTCGTATTCCTTCGAATACTTCCTCAGCGGCCAGGTTTTCCCACTCGATATCATGCCGGGCTGGATGCAAGGATTCCTCCATTGGTCGCCGTTTACCTACGAGATTTTCTTCCCCGTGCAGGTTTGCATGGAGCGGGTGAAAGGTGTCGCTTTGGCTGAAGGTCTTTGCATCCAGGCGGGCTGGTTGGTGATCACCTTCGGCCTGGCGCAACTGCTCTGGAGTCGCGGCGTGCGGAAGTATCAGGCGGTCGGCGGCTAAGGAGAAAGACAGAAGACAGACTCACCGCGGACAATCCAGAGATCGACTTCCTCCGGATTGACTGTCTTCCGCTCACTGTCTTTTCTCTTCTTCCCCAGCATGGCGCGTTACCTCGAAATCTACTGGTTGATGATCCGCAACTCGCTGATCCGGGAGATGAACTTCAAGGCCAACTTCATCCTCTGGATGGTGGTCGAGCTGCTTTGGTTCTTCGGGCAGATCATCTTCCTCGAGGTGCTTTTCAGCCACACCGAGCGGATCGGCGATTGGTCGAAGTGGGAGTGCGTGATGCTCGTCGGCACGCATCAGATCACGGCCCAGATTTTCCAGGCGTTCTTCTACGTAAACCTGGCGGATTTGCCCGAACTCATCCGCACCGGGCGACTCGATCTGATGCTGGTTTTGCCGGTCGATGCCCAGTTCGCCGTCTCCACGCGCAGGTTCGGTTTTGACAATATCGTGAACGCGCTGATCGGCGTGGCGATCGTGATCTTCTGCTGCTTCCAGCTCGCGATTGTTCCCCAGCTCCATCAACTCCTGCTCTACGCGCTGGCCATCGCGCTCGGTGTGGCGATTCACTATGCCGTACTGTTCTTCCTCGCGACCGTCGCCTTCTGGATCGTCCGTGCGCAAGGGCTGATCTACGGCTATTACAACGTCTTCAACATCGCGCGTTATCCCGACGTCGTCTTCCGCGGCGTCTTCCGCATGATCTTCAGCTATCTCATCCCCGTGATCATCGTGGCAAATGTGCCCACTCGCACGCTGGCGCGGGTCTTCGAGAATCCGTGGCCGGGCCTCGCCCAGCTCGCGGCGT
>DASVRR010000269.1:0-16991 GCA_036388515.1 Chthoniobacteraceae bacterium
GAGCATCCCGCCTTTGCGCGGCAGGAATTCCTTGAGGATGGGGAACAAACTAAACACTCGATCCAGGCTGCCGTTGACTTTCTTCCCCAGCGCCACGGCACCGATGTGCAGGTTTTCTTCCACCGTGAGCTGGGGAAAAATGTCGCGTCCTTGTGGGACGTAACCAATTCCAGCTGCCGCACGAGCTTCCGGAGAAAGACGCGTGATGTCTTTTCCCCCGAGCAAAATGCGGCCTGCACTCGGCTGCATCACGCCCACGATGCTGCGCAGCGTGGAAGTCTTCCCCACGCCATTGCGACCCATCAGACAAAACACTTCGTGATCCGGAACCTCCAGATCCACTCCGCGCAAGATGCGGCTGCCACCGATGCTGAGCTCCAGCGAGTTGACGGTCAGCATTTAGGCGTGGGCTTTCTTGCGGCCGAGATAGACATCGAGCACGCGTTCATTGTTTTGCACTTCATCCACGCTGCCTTCGCAAAGCACCGAGCCTTGATGCAGCACTGTGACTTTTCTCCCCGCTGCGATCTGCCGGACGAAAACCATATCGTGCTCGATGACGATAATCGTGTGTTCGCCGGCCAGGCTGAGCAGCAGCTCGCCGGTGCGATGCGTCTCCTCGTCGGTCATGCCGGCCGCGGGTTCATCGACGAGTAACAGCTTGGCGTTCTGAGCAAGGAGCATTCCGATCTCCAGCCATTGCTTCTGGCCGTGCGCGAGGTTGCCGGCCTTCCAGTCACGCTGCGAGACAAGGTTGATCGTCTTGAGAATGTCGGCCATCCGATCCTGCTCGGTGCTGTTCGCCCGGTGAAAAAGGCTGGCCCAAACGCCGCGGCTGCCTTCCAGACTGAGGAGCAAGTTTTCCCAGACTGTATGATCCGTATAGACAGTCGGCGTCTGAAACTTTCGCCCGATCCCGAGCCGATAGATCTGATATTCATTCATCCGCGTCACGTCATGCGCGCCCTCAAACTCGATCTTGCCTGTATCCGGCTTGGTGCGGCCGGTGATCAAATCGAGAAAGGTTGTTTTGCCTGCGCCGTTCGGTCCGATCACCGTCCGCAGCTCGCCAGGATCCAGGTAGAAATTTAGATTCGTGATCGCCTTGAAGCCACTGAACTGTTTGTTCACGCCCTCGGCGGCAAGGAGGAACGGGCGCTGTGTGGACTCGATCTTCATGGTTTGGCAGCGGCTGGAGCGGCGGTGGCGACGGACTCAGGTTCGCGCGGTTGTCGCTTGTCCAGCAGAGCACGGAGCTGCCCCGGCACTCCGACCATTCCTTTGGGCATAAAGAGCACGACGATGATAAAGAGCACGCCGAGGATGATCAGCCAGTAATCCGGAAACTCAGTGGTGGCCCAGCTCTTCAATGCATTCACGCTGATCGCACCAAGGATCGGTCCGACCAGCGTTCCTCGACCGCCCACGGCACACCAAACGACCGCCTCCAGCGAGCGATCGGGCCACATCTCGCTGGGATTGATGATGCCGGTTTGGGGGACGTAAAGCGCTCCTCCGACGGCGGCAATGCCAGCGCTGAGGACGAAGACAAACAGCTTGTAGTTGGCGGCAGCGTAACCTGAGAAGAGCACGCGGTTTTCGCTGTCGCGGATGGCACGTTGAACCAGTCCGAATTTAGTTTGCGTCAGCCATCGTGATCCGAGATAGACCCCCAGGAGCGCCACTGCACTGGCGATATAGAGTCCACGCAGCGTGGCCGCGCTGCGGAGATCGTAGCCCATGATGAACTTGAAATCGGTGAAGCCATTATTGCCGCCCATGGTCATGTCATTCCGGAAGAACATGAGGGCTGCGCCATAGGTGAGCGCTTGCGTGAGGATGGAAAAGTAAACGCCTTTGATCCGGCTGCGGAAGGCCAGAAAACCGAAGACCAAGGCCAGCAGGCCCGGCAGGAGCAACACCATCGCTAGCGTAAACGGAAAGGAGTAGAACGGCTTCCAGAAAGAAGGAAGCTGCGTGTGCCCGAGGAAAACCATGAAGTCAGGCAGGAGGTTCGGGTTGTTCCCGGCCTGAAAGTATTGCCCGAGTTTGCCGATCATCAGCATGAGATTCATCCCGAGCATATAGCCACCGAGGGCAAAGAAGAGCGCCTGTCCGAGGCTGAGCAACCCGGTGTAGCCCCACATCAGATCAACGGAGATCGCGAGGAGCGCATAACAGAGATATCTTCCCCAAGTGTTGAGGGTGAAGTTGCTCAGCCAGCCCGCGGAGTTCAGCGCGGGAAGGATGAAAATGAGGAGCAGCGCAAAGAACGCCACCAGACCAAACTCAATCTTGGAAACAGTGCGAGTCATGACAGTTATCTAACTTTCCAGACTGCGGCTTTTCGTGACGAACAAACCCGCCGGTCGCCACTGGAGAAAGAGGATGATCATCCCCAGAACGAGGATCTTCCCGAGCACCGGATTGAGCAGGATTTGCTGCAAACTCTGATCCGCCACACCGATCGCCAGCGCGCTGATCACGGTTCCGAGAATGTTGCCGACGCCGCCGACCACGACCGTCATGAAGGCATTCACGATGTGGTCCTGACCCATGCTCGGGCCGACATTGCCGAGCTGTGAAAGAAAGGCGCCGGCAAGTCCAGCGAGTCCGCTGCCGAGGCCGAAGGTGAGCATGTTGACGCGTTCGGTTTTCACTCCCATGCAGGCCGCCATCTGTCGGTTTTGCATCACGGCTCGGATGAGCAATCCGAGCGACGTCCTGGTTAGAATCAGGTGCGTTCCGATGATGATGAAAATCGCGAACCCGATCACGAACAGCCGGTTCCAACCGAGCACGACATCGTTCACTGTCCAGTTGCCGGAAAGATAGCTGGGGCTGTAAACCTGCACATTGTTGGCGCCGAAAATGAGGCGGAAAAGTTGCTGCAGCACCAGCGAGACGCCCCATGTAGCCAGGAGCGATTCGAGCGGGCGGCGATAGAGGAAGCGGATGACGGTGCGCTCCAGCAGGATGCCCACGGCGGCGGCGGTGAGGAAGGCGATGGGAAGTGAGACGAGGAAGAAGCTCTCGTACGCGGAGCCGCCGAGATTCAATCCCGGCAGCCAGATATTGAAGCGATTGAAGAGGGATAGCGCCAGGCCGGCGCCGAAGACATTCTGAACGATGTAGGTGGTGTAAGCGCCGACTGCCATGACTTCCCCATGCGCCATGTTGATCACGCCCATCAGTCCAAACGTGATGGCCAAGCCCAAAGCGACGACGAGCAAAACTGATCCTCCGGAGACTCCCCGGAAAGCCGTGCCCAAAATATTGACTGTCTGGATATGTCCGGCGATGACGACCTGAGCATCTCGCGCGGCTTTCGCCACAGCCTCGTGCACGGAGGCTTTTGGATCAAAGGCCGGGGTTGATCCCGCGGCTTCCGGACTGGCTGAAACGGCGGCGGACTTCTTCGCGTTTGCTTCCGCGGCGGTGGCGGTGAGGAAGTCCCGGCTCGGAATGGAACCGAGTTGAGCCAGTTCTTTGCACGCGGCGATTTGTTCCAGAGGATCCTCGCTCTTTAGCCGGATCAAAGAGATCGCCTCACGCAAAGCTCTCCGCACGCGGCGGCTTTTTTCCGTCGCCTCGAGCTTCAGAAGCGCCGGCAGCTTCTCCGCATCCTGGGCCATCCCGAGCGTGCTGATCGCCTGCATGCGTTCGTTGGGATTTGGAGCGGACAGAGAAATCAGATCGAGCACGCCTTTCATCGCGCCGCGCAGATTGGAGTCGTGCTCGGCAGCATCCAGATCCGCAGCGCTGACGCGGAGCGGTTCGCCTCCGGGACTTCTGAGCGCCTGTCCGTCATCCACGCGGACGGCCGCCTGCTTGTCTTCGGCGTCTTTGGCTCCAATTAGCTGGACCGGGATTTTCGTTTCGCCCTCTTTGTGGAGGAAGATGCTGTCTTCCTTCCAGGCGGAGAAGAGCGTCCCGATTACCGGATCACTCTGACCGGCGAGCGAACTGATCAACGCGAGTTTCTTCTCGTCGTCTTCTTCCAGGATTGCCTGGTTGATCACCTGCCGCGGCGCATCCGCTCCCGACGCGGGGAAGATTCCGCACAGGAAGATCGTGAGGATGAAAAGACTGCATCCGACTCGGGGAATCTTTCGCTTCATCCGGAAAACCGAAGGAAAAGAAAGAGGAAGAAAGAAGCGGAGATCTGCGGAAAAGGAATGGCTCATGGGTGCAGTCGGCGAACGCGAGTGCGTGGATTGACGGAGGAAATGAAAGGGGACGGGCCCTGCCGAGGCGCCCGCCCCCTCCCAACCCAGTAAGTTGCAGTTCCGCCCAGTGAAGCGGGAAAGGACTCGGACTACTTGGCCGCGGTCTTGGCCTTGAAGGTGCCTTTCAGGAAGGGCTCGCCGAAGACGTCCTTGTATTCCTTGAGGATCTTGAACTGCCCGTCCGCTTTGGTTTCACCGATGAAGACATTCTTCGTCAGGTGATGATTTTTCTGCGTGGTGACCTTGCCGCCGGGTCCGTCGAAGCTCAGGCCGCTTTCGAGTGCAGCGACGACTTTCTCCACGTCGAAGCTCTTCGCTTTCTCGACCGCTGCTTTCCAGAGGTAAACGCCGTTGTAACTGAGGACCATGGGCGAGCAGGTCACGCGGCCTTCCTTCTTGACGCCTTCCGCTGTGGTGGTGGTGAGCCACTTCTGGAAGTCGGCGGTGAACTTCTTGTTCGCGGGCGACTTGATCGACTGGAAGTAAGTCCAGCAACCGAGCTGTCCGACCAACTGCTTCGCGGGAAGGCCACGGAACTCGTCTTCGGAGATCGAGAAACTCACGACCGGCGCCGTCTCGGCGGTCAGACCGGCGGCAGCGTATTCCTTGAAGAACGGGACATTGGTGTCGCCGTTGAGCGTGTTGATGATGCAGGCTTTTCCGCCGGCGGAGAACTGTTTGATCTCGGCGATGATCTGCTGGTAATCGGTGTGGCCGAACGGCGTGTATTTGCCGGCGGAAATGATCTTGCCGCTTTCATCCTTCTTGAAGCCGCCGCCGATGTTTTCCAGCGGGACGCCTTTGCTCAGCAGATACTCCAGCAAAACCAGGTTGGTGGTCTGCGGATAAACGTAGTCGCTGCCGATGAGGTAGAATTTCGTTTTCTTCTGCGCGAGCATGTAGTCCACCGCCGGGGTGGCCTGCTGGTTCACCGCTTCCGCGGTGTAGAAGATGTTTTTCGAAAGCTCCTCGCCTTCGTATTGCACGGGATAAAAGAGCAGTCCGTTGTTCTTCTCGAAGACCGGAAGCACCGATTTGCGGCTGACGGAAGTCCAGCAGCCGAAGGTCGCGGCGACTTTGTCTTCCTCCAGAAGTTGCTTCGCTTTTTCGGCGAAGAGCGGCCAGTTCGACGCGCCATCGACAATGACGGGCTCGATCTTTTTCCCCATCACGCCACCTTTGGCGTTGATTTCGTCGAAGGTGAACAGGAGCACGTCGCGCAGGGACGTCTCGGAAATGGCCATCGTGCCGGAGAGCGAATGGAGCACGCCGACTTTGACGGTTTCTTGAGCCTTCGCCTGAAGACTCGTGGTGATCAGGATCGCTCCGGAAAGGATGGCGAGCCCGACTTGTTTTAGCAGTATCATGTGTATTGGTGTTGGTTGGTTTGACTGACCAGAGAACACCAAACAGGGGAGCTCACGCGGAGGGGATGGTGGGTGGGGAACCCTCCAGGAGAGCCGAGATACTTCCGCGCATGCGGAAGCAATGAGAGACTGACTGAGACCGAAAAGAACCGCCGAACTTCGAGGCCGCGCCGGGCCTCGCGAACTCCTCCGGACCACAGTCCGGAGGAGTCGCAAGTTGAGACCAGACCGACTTTAGAACGCGACCATCAGACCGCCGGAGAAGACGTGTTCGCTCTCCTTCTCGTCACGGACTGCGCCGCCACGACCGCGGGTGTTGAAGTCTTCGGTGCCTTCGCCGAGATGGTAGAAGGTGTAACCGCCGGTGACCGTCCAGGTGCCGTAGCACTCAGGGATGAAAGCCAGCGCGTAAGACGCGGTGACGCCGCCGGAAACGAATCCGAAAGCTTCGTCGTCGATCAGGCCGGTGTCCTCGTTGAAGGAACCGTAGAAGTCATGTGAGCCGAAGCCAGCGGTGATCGGGAAGGTCAGCGTGAGCGGACCGACTGGCACGCTCGGAGCGATACCGACTTCATAGTAGAAGCCTTCGTCCTTGCCGGTGCCGGCTTTGTTTTCAGCTTCCCAGAGGACCTGCACGTACGGATGCAGCGCGAAGGCGCCGAGCAAATCCGTGTCGTCATACGCGAGCTTCGTGTTCACGCCGTGGAAGGTCGAGAAACCGTCGTTCGGGCTGAGGAAGGTGTAGTAGCTCGGGGTGATGGTGAAGTTCTTCGCGAAGGTGATCGCGATGCCTGCGGTGAAGTCGAACTCGTACCAGCTGCGGGTGCTGCTGTTGCGCTGCGTGGAGTCTCCGCCGGGGAAGCCGGTGGCGAGACCCGCGTCGGTCTTCCGGGAGTGGAAGGAATTCCAGATGCCGAGGTTCAAGCTGACCTTGTTGATGAATCCGCCTTCGCCTTCAAACAGCTTGAAGTAGAGGTCGGCGTAGGGCTGGATGATGCCGCCCTGGTTTTCGAAGATGACGCCGCGGGAGACGTACTGGGAGACGACATTGATGCCCAGATCCCCGGTGATGCAGGATTCCTTCGTCTTCTCGACGATCTGCTTGGCTTGCTTGCTGTCGGCCGTTTCGGTTCCAGCCATGCTCAATGCCGGCACCGCGGCAATGCTCGCAGTGAGGACGAAGAACTTGGCAATGCTGTGTTTAATCATCGGTGGTTTTTCTGTGTTTCTTGGTTGGTTTAGGTGGCGCCGACTTGGGCGAGCGCGGTTCTAGCAAGCCCCTTGCCAGCGATGCAACCGTTTTGCTGAGAATGTTTTATCCGGAACAAAAATCACCCGCCGATCCTGACCAGTGCTCGATTCGAGCGAATGGGAAGATTTCCCGAGCGCGGCGCAATGTTCCCGATTCACCGCCGGAACGCTGTTCGATAAAAGGACATTTTTGCCCACCGCTGCCTAATTCGCGCCAGCTGCTCGATTCGCCACTTCTTCCCCGTCCTCCAGCTTAAACAACTTCCACCGGACACTTCGGCAGCGCCCGGAGAAACGCCTGGCCGTAGCTCTTGGTCAGCACGCGCGGGTCGAGAATCACGACGATGCCTTTGTCCTGTTTCGTCCGGATTAAACGGCCGACTCCCTGGCGCAGCTTCAGGATTGCCTCCGGAAGCGAGTATTCGGAAAACGGATCGCCGCCTTGGGATTCGATCAGTTCAAGGCGCGCTTCGATCAGCGGATGATCCGGAACCGCGAACGGCAGGCGCGTGATGATCACGTTGGAGAGCGCTTCGCCGGGAACATCCACGCCGCTCCAGAAGCTTTCCGTCCCGAAGAGCACGTGGCGATCGTCCTTCTTGAACTCCGCGAGCAGCCGATGCCGCGGCATTCCCTCGCCTTGCACCAGGAGTTTGTAATCCAGATCGTCCAGCGCCTCGCGCATCACGGAAGCAATCGCGGTCATGCTTTTATAGCTGGTGAAAAGCACGAACGCGCGGCCTTTGCTCATCCCCACGTAATGCTCGATCTGCGCCGCCAGCGCGGAATCGTAGCCGGAGTCGCGCGGGTCCGGCATCTTCCGCGTGATGTAGAGCCGCATCTGCCGCTCATAGTCAAATGGGCTGCCGATCTGCTGCGCCTCGACTTCCTCCGCACCGACGCGCCGCCGGAAATATTCGAGCGCTTCATTCCCCACGCTCAGCGTGGCGCTGGTCATCACGCAGCAGTGATTTTCCCGGAAGAGCAGCGCCTGGAGATAACCCGCCATGTCCACCGGCGAAGCGTTCAAGCTGTGGAACTGCTGCGTCTTCCCCGTTTTTTCCACCCAATACACGTGATCTTCCGCATCCTGCTTCAGGAAAGTTCCAATGCCGGCGCGCGCATCGCGGATCCGCCGGCCCATTTCCTGGAGCTCCGCTTTGGCGGTTTCGTCTTCCACCATTTTCAGCGTCTGCACCACGAGCTGCTGCAGCTTGGTCAGCGGTCCGGTGAGGGAATCATCCACAAAATCCGGCTGGCGCACGCGGAACTCTCGTCCCTTCTTGAAGTCGGCGCGTTTCCCCAGCGCGTCGAAAAATTCCTCCACCTGCTCCAGCGCTCCGGAAGTCTCCCGCACGCCGTCAGGATTTCGATGCACCTGGAACAATCCTTTTTTCGTGTCGGGATTGTAGAGGCGGCGTAAAGCGTAGCGGAGGCCGTATTGCGACACGCCGATCCCGATCTGCCGCGCCGCGACTTGCTCCACGGTGTGCGCTTCGTCGAAGATCACGAAGTCATTCGCAAACAGATAGCCGCTCTCGTTTTCCTCCTGCTCTGCGAGTCCGCCGAGGTTCATGAAGAAGAGCGTGTGATTCATCACCACCACGTCCGCCGAGATCAGCCGCTTGCGCGCGTTTTGGTAGAAGCACTTCGGATTTTGTCCGCAGCTTTTCGTGGTGCAAATATGCGCCTCGCTGCAAACCAGCGACCAAACGTGCGCGTCCGGTTCCACGGCAAAATCGGAAAGCGTTCCGTCCTTCGTCGTCTCCGCCCAGGCGCGGATCCGCTCCAGCTCCGCCTGCTCCGTGCTGGTGAAAAGATCGCCCGCCTGCACGGACGCTCGCTCCAGCCGCAGCGGACAAACGTAGTTCGCCCGGCCTTTCCAGAGCATCACCTCAAACTCAAACGGCAGGATCTTCTGCAAGATCGGCAGATCCTTGAAGACGAGTTGTTCCTGGAGATTGATCGTGTAGGTGGAAATGACCGCCTTCTTCTTCTGCTCATGCGCCCAGAGCACCGACGGTAGGAGATACGCCAGCGATTTCCCCACGCCGGTTCCTGCTTCGACCACGAGATGCCGCTCTTCCGCAAGCGCGGTCGCGACGGCGACTGCCATCTGCTGCTGCTCCGGACGATACTCGAAGTTCTTCGCGGCCGCGAGCAGGCCGGTCTCGCCGAACATCGTCCGCACGCGCCCGGGAAAGGATTCATCGAACGCATCAACAGGCGCAATCATCGTGAACCGCGCATCTTCCCCGCCGCCGTCCTCCACGGCAAGCGCCGCTTCTCAACGAGCGCGACGCCGCGGCATTCCCAACAACATCGCTCCCGCCATGAGCAGCACGGCAGCGGAAGGCTCCGGCACGAGCGTGAGCTGCTGTTTATCCGCAGCCATCACCGCATTGATCTGCTGCACAAACGGCGTGTAAGCGGCAAATGCATCCATGCTGGTCAAGCCGACCACTTCGGTATGCACACCGAGCAATCCGAGCACGCCTTCCACCAAGCCAAACGTCGGCCCGCCGGAATCTCCCGGCTCGAGCTTCGTCTCTCCGGGCGAGGCATCCTGATCATATTGCAGATACAGGTTCTTGATCACGCCTTGCTCCGGAGGCGCTTCCGCGACTCGCTCGAAAGTGTTTGTCCCCATTCGCGCATCCATGCTGCCGGAGTAATTGAAGAGCGACACGCCGGTGTAGGGATCAAAGCTCCGCGGTGAGCGGATATCGGTCGCGCCGAGATAGAGCATGGGGAAGAAACGCACGCCGTCCGCGGGACTGATCGGCTTGGTCAATCGCCCAAGATACAGATCCGATTCCTGCTTTCCGTTGGAGCCGGTGTAGCTGATCGCGTGGTAATTCCGCGCGTCCACCTGGTAGGTCCGGAGCACGCCGGTTTTGCTCAGGAAATGCAGCGTGCTGCCGGGAGGCGAATGCGCCGCGCAGAGAAAATATTGCGGGCTGATCAGCGCGACGCTGTGAATCGTCCGCGGCTCATTTGGCTTCCCGTTATCCCAGCCGATTCCGGATAAATCGAACTGCTTCCCGATGAACTCCGGGTTCGTCCTCGGCGGCTGGGCTGCTGTCCCCGGATAACTGCCCTGGAGGAAACGATCGTATTTGGTTTGCGCTCCTGTTTCCGCGCCTTCGATGACAATGGCCGGCGCCGGATGAAGAGCCCCGAACATCCAGCAAAGACCCAGCACCAGAGGCAAAGAGCTCCGTTTCATCAAAGGAAAACAGCGAGGGGGAAAACAGCGGCCGCGCATGGCGGAAATCCCTTAAGCGCATCCCGCTCGCGGAGCAAGCAAGCTTCCGCCGCCGGATGAAAACCACCGATCAACCTTGCTCCGCCTCCGTTTTCATCCCGCGCCTTTTCATCCCATTGCGCCGCCGATCTTCCGGCGGCATTGAACGCCGCGTCTTTCTCCGCCTATCTTTCGCCCATGGCAAATCCACGCGTGACCCTTCTCGGCCGACAGCAGCAAACCCTCGGCAGTTTCATCTTCCTCAGCCGCTGGCTCCAGGCGCCGCTCTACTTTGGTTTGATCGTGGCCCAAGGCGTTTACGTCTATCACTTCCTCATCGAGCTCTGGCACCTCGTCGCCCGCGCGGGGACCATCAAAGAAGACGAAATCATGCTCACGGTCCTCGGCCTGATCGACGTGGTGATGATCGCGAATCTCCTCATCATGGTGATCGTCGGCGGCTACGAGACCTTCGTCTCCCGGCTCAATCTCGAAGGTCATCCGGATCAGCCGGAGTGGCTCTCCCACGTGAACGCTGGAGTGCTCAAAGTGAAGCTCGCCACCGCGCTCATCGGCATTTCTTCGATTCACCTCCTGGTCAGTTTCATCAAAGGCGCAGCGTTGCCGGAGCGCGTCATCTTCTGGCAAGTCGTCGTCCATCTGACCTTCGTCGTCTCCGCGCTCGCGCTGGCCTTCACCGATCGCGTCACTTCCCAAGCCGCCGGAATCTCACGCGCCAACCACGGCACCGATCGCGGGGAATAAAACGCCAGTTCGGCTGCGGAAGACCTGCCCGCAAAAAACGTAGTTTGTTCCGGAAGAATCTCCTTGCAGTCAACTCTACTCAATCGGTAGGATTTTCGCCGCAACAACTCTACCAATGAAACCCATCCAACTCTTCACCATCGCCTCGCTTCTCTTCGTCGGCGTGACCGGCTGCAACAAGTCGGAATCCGGCAACCAACAAGGCGGGGGCAAAAACATCGAGTTACTGAATGTCTCCTACGATCCGACGCGCGAACTTTGGCGCGACCTGAACTCGAACTTCATCGCGAAGTGGGAGAAAGAACACGGCGGCAAACTGACGATCAACCAATCGCACGGCGGCTCCAGCACTCAGGCGCGCGCGGTGATCGACGGCCTGGAGGCGGATGTCGTCACGCTCGCTTCCTTCCTCGACACGGAAGCAATCGCGAAGAAAGGGCAGATCAAGCCGGGCTGGATCGATCGTCTTCCGCAACGCTCGCTTCCTTACTACTCGACGGTTGTCTTCGTGGTCCGGAAAGGAAACCCGAAGGGAATCAAAGATTGGCCCGATCTCGTCAAAGAAGGCGTCCAGATCGTCACACCAAATCCAAAAACCTCCGGCAACGGCTACCTGAGTTTCTTCAGCGCGTGGGGTTCGGTAGTCCTGCGCGGCGGATCGCGGGAAGACGCGGTTGCTTACGTGACCAAGCTTTACCAGCAGGTGCCGGTGCTCGATTCCGGCGCGCGCGGAGCAACGACGACTTTCGTCCAGAAAGGCATCGGCGACGTGCATCTCGCCTGGGAAAACGAAGCGCATCTCGAGGTGCGTGAGGCCAAAGGGAATCTCGACTTGATCTATCCGCCAATCAGCATTCGCGCCGAACCGCACGTCGCCGTAGTGGACGAAAACGTGGACCGCAAAGGAACGCGGGAAGCTGCGGAAGCTTACCTCAAGTATGCCTACACGGATGAAGCGCAGGAGATTGCGGCGAAGCACTTTTACCGTCCGACGAATGAGGCGATCCTGAAGAAATCCGGTGTCTTTCCGGATCTCAAATTGTTCCCCATCACCGACATCGCCAAAGACTTCCCGGATGCGCACAAGCAATTCATCGGGGAAGGCGGCATCTTCGACGCCATCTACAAACCGAAGGGCAAATAGGAATCCAACCCAATCTGAGTAAACCCCGCGCTTCGGATTCGCCGGAGCGCGGGGTGACTTGTTAGAACCACTCGCCATGGCCAACGTGAATCGCAAAGTGCTGCCGGGATTTTCCCTCGCTCTCGGCTACACCGTCACTTACCTCAGCATTCTCGTGCTGCTGCCGATCATGGCGTGCTTCATCCGCGCGGGTTCGCTTTCGTGGGCGGATTTCTGGCAGGCGGTCTGGACCGAACGCGCGCGCGCCGCTTACGCACTGACCTTTGGCGCGGCGTTCGTCGCGGCTCTGGTGAATCTCGTCCTCGGTCTGCTGCTCGCCTGGGTTTTGGTGCGCTACACTTTCCCGGGGAGGAAGATTGTCGATTCCCTCGTGGATCTTCCGCTGGCTCTGCCGACCGCGGTCGGCGGCCTGGTTTACGCCAGTCTGTACGTGGAAAACGGCTGGCTGGGACAATATCTCGTGCCGCTGGGAATCCACGGCGCGCACACCCGCTTCGCCATCGTTTTGGTCCTGATCTTCGTCGGTCTGCCCTTCGTCGTCCGGACGGTCCAGCCAATCCTCGAAGACCTTGATCCCGAGGCGGAGGAAGCTTCCGCCTCGCTCGGCGCCACGCGCTGGCAAACCTTCCGCAGCGTGATCTTCCCGTCGCTTCTTCCCGCGCTGATCACCGGTTTTGCTTTGGCTTTCGCGCGCGGCGTCGGCGAATACGGCTCGGTCGTTTTTGTCTCCGGCAACATGCCCTACAAAACCGAAATCGCGCCGATCCTCATCGTCGCGCGGCTGGAAGAATTTGCGTACAGCGAGGCCACGGCGATCGCCGTGATGCTCCTGGTTGCTTCCTTCCTCATGCTGGTGGTGATCAATCAACTCGAACGCTGGAGCATGCGGCATGAGCACTGAGACGCTCCTGGTTCCATCCGCTCCGGTCGCGCCGAAAGGCCGCCGCGCGCAGCAAGATCCCGCCTGGCTTCGCTGGACCTTGATCACGCTCGCGCTCACCGCAGTCGCCGTGCTGATCGTCATCCCCGTCGTCCACATCTTCTACGGCGCGTTGCACGAAGGCATCGGGACTTACTGGAAGAACCTGGTCGGAGATCCGGACACGCGCCATTCGATGCTCCTCACGCTCACCGTCGTCCCGATTGCGCTGGTCCTGAACATCGTCTTCGGCGTCGCCGCCGCCTGGTCGATTGCGCGTTTTCGTTTTCCCGGACGCAGTTTCCTGACTGCGCTGATCGACTTGCCGTTTGCGGTTTCGCCAGTCGTCGCCGGCTTGATGTTTGTCCTGATCTTCGGCCTGCAAGGCTACTTCGGTCCGTTCCTCCGGCGCGACGGCTTCGCGATCATGCCGTATGTCACCTCGCTGCTGCTGGTGCTTTTGCTGATCGGCCTGTTCTTCACTTTTCGCCCGTCGCGCGGTGAAGTCCGCCGCGGCTTGTGGAATCATCCGTGGCTCGTTGTCCTCGCCGGCGGCGCGCTCCTTTTCACCGGGCTTGTCGTGCTCCAGCAGCAGCTCGGGATTTGGCCGGAAAAACAAAGCCTCAAGATCATCTTCGCCACTCCCGGGATTGTGCTCGCCACGGCTTTCGTGACCTTCCCCTTTGTCGCACGCGAGCTCATCCCCATCATGGAAGCCGTCGGCGCGGATGAAGAACTCGCCGCGGTCAATCTCGGCGCGAGCGGCTGGCAGATGTTTTGGGATGTGACCGTCCCGAACATCAAGTGGGGCCTGGTTTACGGGATCATCCTCTGCAATGCCCGCGCGATGGGCGAATTCGGCGCGGTCTATGTGGTTTCCGGCCACATCGCCGGGAAGACCGACACGATGCCGCTGCGCATCGAGAAGCTGTTTCAGGAATACAATCTTCCCGGCTCCTTCGCCGTCGCTTCGGTGCTGACCTTGCTCGCCATCCTCACGCTCGTCGCCAAGGTCCGGCTCGAGCGCAAGCTCCCGACCAGCGCCGCCCCTCTTCCGGAACCAGACGCCGTTTCTTCCCGCCCATGAGCATCCTCATCCAAGACGTCTCGAAGTCCTTCGGCAGCTTCACCGCGCTCGACCGCGTCAGCGTGCAAGTGCCGGATGGCGAACTGCTCGCGCTCCTCGGTCCCTCCGGCTCGGGAAAAACTACGCTGCTCCGGATCATCGCCGGACTCGAAGTCGCCGACTCCGGCACCGTGCTGCACAACGACGAAGACATCACGCATCAGTCCGCACGCGAGCGCAAAGTCGGGTTTGTCTTCCAGCATTACGCGCTCTTCCGGCACATGACCGTCGCGCAGAATATCGGCTACGGCCTCAAGGTCCGGAATGCGCCGAAGGAAAAGATCCGCGAGCGAGTCAGCGAATTGCTCCAGCTCATCCGGCTCGACGGCTTGGAATCGCGCTATCCGGGCCAGCTTTCCGGAGGACAGCGGCAACGCGTGGCGCTCGCTCGCGCGCTAGCCGCGCAGCCTCGCGTGCTTTTGCTGGATGAACCCTTCGGCGCGCTCGACGCCAAGGTGCGCCAGGAATTGCGCCAATGGTTGCGCCGGCTGCACGAAGAAATCCACGTCACCAGCATCTTCGTCACGCACGATCAGGAAGAAGCGCTCGAAGTCGCCGATCGCGTCGTGATCATGAACCACAGCAAAGTCATCCAGAGCGGCACGCCCGGGGAAGTTTACAACCGGCCGGCCACACCTTTTGTCTATGACTTCCTCGGCGACAGCAACCGGCTCGACGGCAAAGTCGTCGGCGGCAAAGCGAGCATCGACGGCGCACTCGTGGATCTTCCTCCGGGAGATTGGGGAGAAGGCAGCCCGCTCGTCGGCTACGCGCGTCCGCATCTGATGATGGTGCATCGCACCAAAGTTTCCCCAACCTGCCTCACCGCAACCGTCCGGAAAGTTTATCCCGTCGGCCCGCTGGTGCGCGTCGAACTCGACACCGCAGTCGGCGGACTTCTCATCGTGAAAATCACCCAGCCACGTTATCACGCGCTGAATTTGCAGCTCGGAGAAGTGGCGTTCGTCACTCCGGGAGAGATGGCTTTCTTCCAGGGAGAAAACCGCATCTCGCCCGCTCCGGCGCCGCAGCCTGTTCCAGCCGATCCGCTCGTCCCCAGCGCGGGATGATGGGGAACAATCCGCCGCGGAACAAACTGCGTCCCGGTCCACGCGCCTCGGGCATTGCCTTCCCCGCGCACGGCTCCTAGCTTCCCGCGCATGCTCGATATCCGGCTCCTTCGCGAAAGCACCGACTTCGTCAAGCAGCGGCTCGCCGCGCGCGACGCCGGACTGCCCGCAGCGGTGGATGAAATCCTCGCCTGTGATCGCGCGCGGCGCGCTGCGGAAACGCAGCTGCAGCAGCTCCAGGCGGATCGGAAGCGCATCAGCAAGGAGATCGGCGGGAAGAAAAGCCGTGGGGAAGATACCTCCGCAATCGAGGCGGAAGTCCGCGGACTTGGGGAACAAATCAGCCGCTTCGACGCCCAAGCCACCCGCGCCGATGCCGAGCAGCGCACGCTGCTCCTCGGAGTGCCAAATTTGCCCCACGCCGATGCGCCGCTCGGAACCAGCGCGGAAGAAAACCCGGTCATTCGGATGTGGGGAGAAAAACCGAGCTTCGATTTCACGCCCAAAAGCCACGTCGAGCTCGGCGAAAAGCTGCGCCTGTTTGACTTCGAACGCGCCGCAAAAATCTCCGGAACCGCGTTTGCCGTCTTTACCGGTCTCGGTGCGCGGCTCGAGCGAACGCTCATCAATTTCCTCCTCGATCTCCACACTCGCGAGCACGGCTACACCGAGATTTCTCCTCCGCTGGTGGTCAAGTCCGACGCGTTGATCGGCACGGCGCAGCTCCCGAAGTTTGAGGAACAACAATATCGCTGCGAACGCGACGACGCCTATCTCGTCCCGACCGCGGAAGTGCCGGTGACGAATTTGCATCGGGAAGAAATCGTCCGGCTCGATCAACTCCCGATCAAATACGTGGCCTACACGCCATGCTTCCGGCGCGAAGCGGGATCCGCCGGGCTCGGGACGCGCGGACTCATCCGCATGCATCAGTTTGACAAGGTCGAGCTGGTGAAGATTACGACGCCGGAAAAATCCTTCCAGGAACTCGAGTCGCTTACTGCGGATGCGGAGAAAGTGCTGCAACTGCTCGGCTTGCATTATCGCGTGATCGAACTCTGCACGGGCGATCTCGGTTTTGGTTCCGCAAAAACCTACGACATCGAAGTCTGGGCTCCGGGACAAAACGCGTATCTCGAAGTGTCGAGCTGCTCCAACTTTGGCGACTTCCAGGCGCGTCGGATGGCGCTGCGGTTCAAGGGCGAAGACGGGAAGAACCAATTTTGCCACACGCTGAATGGCTCCGGAACCGCGCTCCCGCGGCTTTACGTCGCTCTACTGGAAACCTACCAGCAGGCCGATGGCACCGTCCGCATTCCCGAGATCCTCCGGGCCGCGCTCGGCGTGGATCAGATCGCGTAAAGATGTCCGCGGCCGGACGCCCGAAGCGCCGTCCTCCGGTCCAGCCCGCGCTCGTCCGGAAGCTCCTGCCGATCCTCGATCGCTTCCCCAGCGCGGAACCATATCTGATCGGCGTCTCCGGCGGCCGCGACTCCGTCGTCCTGCTGCACGCGCTGCAGCATTGGCTCGGCTACCGACGGCTCATCGTCTGCCATCTGGACCACGCCGTCCGGGAAGAAAGCAACGCCGATGCCGCCTTTGTTCGCCAGCTTGCGGAGCAGCTCGGCTGCGCGGTGGAAGTTGCGCGCCTGGATGTGACCGGCCTGGCTCGGCGCCGGAAGCTTTCCTTGGAAACCGCCGCGCGCGAGGCTCGCTACGGCTTCTTTGCCGAAGTCGCGGCCCGTCGCGCCTGCCGGACCCTTTTCCTCGGACACCACGCGGAAGATCGAGTGGAAACGCTGCTCTTCAATCTGTTCCGCGGCACCGGCGGCAGCGGTTTGTCCGCAATCAAAGCGATCCGCGAACGCCGCTT
>DASVRR010000270.1:0-17099 GCA_036388515.1 Chthoniobacteraceae bacterium
AGCGATCCGACCAGCGACTCGAGACGATTACTGCGATGAACGTGCAGGCCGGGTTTTGCCAAAGTGCAAGCGATCGCCAGGCGTTAGATCCACTTTTTCCTCCGGAAGAAAAGCAGCAAACCAGCTGCAGTCGCGGCCATCAGAAATAAACAGCCGAGATAACCGAGCGGATGGTAAAGCTCGGGCATGTTCCAGGGGAGTTTTCGGCCATTTGCTTCCGGCGCGAAGTTCATCCCGTAAAGGCCGGCGATGAACGTCAACGGGATGAAAATGGAAGACATCACGGTGAGCACGCGCATGATTTCGTTGGTCTTCATGCTGAGCGCGGAGAGGTAGAGTTCCATGAGGCCGCCGATGACATCGCGGTAGCTTTCCACGAGGTCCATGATCTGCACGGTGTGGTCGTAACAATCGCGCAGGAAGACTTTGGTTTGCGGAGAAACGAGTCCGCTGTCGTCGTGGAGCAAAGCGCTGATCACGTCGCGCTCTGGCCAGACGAAGCGGCGCAAATGCATCAAGGTGCGCCGGTATTCGTGGATCTCCGTCATGGTCTTGCGTTGCGGATTTTCGAGGACTTGATCTTCCATTCCTTCCAAGGCGTCGCCGAGCGCTTCGAGCAAAGGAAAACAGTGATCGATGATCGAATCGAGCAGCGCGTAAGCGAGATAGTCCGGACCGAGTTTGCGGATGTAGCCGCGGCCCTTGAGGAGGCGTTGGCGCACCGGATCGAAGACGTCGTGTTCGGGATCTTCCTGAATGGTGATGAGGAGATTTTTGCCGAGGAACATGCTGACCTGCTCGCCGCACAGCTTGCTGTCCGGTGTCCGGTAAAGCATCTGCGCGATGATGAAGAGGTGATCTTCATACGGCTCCATCTTCGGTCGCTGCGGCGTGTGCAGCACATCTTCCAGCGCGAGGGGATGCAGCCGGTATTTCACTTCGAGCTGACGCATTTGCTCGACGTTCTCGATGCCGTTGATTTCGATCCAATACATCCGCCCGGGATCGTCGCAGGCGGGAAGATCGGCGATCGAGGCGACGGTGCGCCGGACCAGATCGCCCTCCGTGTATTCCACCACGCTCAGCACGGATTTGAGTCCGGGCCGCGGCGGCTCGTGCGGGTGCGCCAGACCGGGCGGCGTGCCGGGAAGCGGTTTGCGCGTCTTGAACATTAACGCGGGAGCCTAGAGAGCGGCTCAGCGGGTGCAAAGCGCGGTTTGCTCCGCGGCCGGAAGCCTTGGAGCCGAACTGGCAGATCCAATCCGGCCAGCGCGTTGATTTTGGTTCCGGATGGGAGAGGAAGGGCGGCGTGTTTTTGCGCTTTGGACGCGGGCGGGAGGAGGATACATCCGGGGAACCGCATGACTTCTCCCGACGCCAAGCCTCCGCAAGTGACTGTCGGCGAGTTTTACACGCGGCATTCCGAGGCGCTGCAGCTGAAGCTGGAAGGTTCCGACATCGGATTTAGCCGGAAGATCCGCGAACCGACGGTGAACCGGCCGGGACTGGCGCTGGCGGGATTCTTTAGCTACTTCGCCCTGAAGCGGATCCAGGTTCTCGGCAGCGCGGAGTTATCGTTTCTGAAGAGTCTGTCTCTTCCCGAAGCCCGGATTCGCTGCCGCGCCCTGTGCGCGCAACCGCTGCCGTGCCTGATCGTCTCCCGCGGGACGAAGCCGCCGCTGGCTTTGCTGGAGGAGGCGGAAAGCGCCGGGATCGCGGTCTTCCGGACGCCGATGGTAACGATGAAGTTCATCAACGCGGCAACGCTCGCGCTGGAGTTCGACTTCGCTCCGATGAAAGGCGAATACGGCAGCATGATGGACATCATGGGCGTCGGGACGCTGATCCGTGGATCGAGCGGGATCGGGAAGAGCGAGTGCGTTCTCGGTTTGATCGAACGCGGACATAGCCTGGTGAGCGACGATATGACGCGTTTTCGAGCTCTGGAAGGCCGCGAACTGGTCGGCACTTCGCCGGACCTGACGCGGCATCACATGGAGATCCGCGGCTTGGGCGTGATCAATGTGATGTCGATCTTCGGCGTCGGCTCGGTCCGGCTGGAAAAGCGGCTCGATTTGATCGTGACACTAAAGGATTGGCAGGAGCTGGAGGAGGTCGATAGGATCGGCCTCGATCAGGAGTATTACGAGATCCTCGAGATCCTGGTTCCCCATGTGACCATTCCCGTCCGGATGGGCCGAGATCTGGCTCGTCTGGTGGAAGTGGCAGCGTTGGATCAGAAGCTGAAGAGCATGGGCCAGAACAGTGCGGTGGATTTCAACGAGCGATTGTTAAATTTAATGCAGAAAAAGAAACAGCAGTGATGGGCTTTCTCAGCCGAAAGAACGATTCTGACTCGAAGCACAAGCTCAGCAAGGAACTGACGATTGTGAATCGTCTCGGCATGCATGCCCGTCCCTCGGCGATGTTCGTCAAGGCCGCGAGCAAGTTTCGGGCGGAAGTCTGGGTGGAGAAGGATGGGGAAAAGGTGAACGGCAAAAGCATCATGGGCTTGATGATGCTCGCGGCTGGGCAGGGCTCGAAGCTGCTCGTGAGCTGCGAAGGCGCAGACGCGGAAAAGGCGCTGGCGGAGATCGAAGGCATCGTGGCGCAGAAGTTCAATGAAGACTAGGGCCCGCCGCCCATGAGTGAGGAGGAAGTCAGCCGGGAAGAGCAGCGCTTCCACGGCGTCGGGGTGTCGCCGGGCATTGCCCGCGGGACGGTTTTCGTCTATCGGCCGGATGAAGATGAGCCGCCGATGCGCCGGCTGCACGAGAGCGATATCCCTGGCGAAATCGCGCGCTTCGAGACGGCGCTGATCGCGACGCGGCACCAGATCCTGGAGCTGCAGCAGCACATCGCGCAGTCCATCGGAGCAAAAGACGCGGGCATTTTCGACGCGCATTTGCTCGTGGTGGAAGATCGGACCTTGATCGACGAAGTGCTCCGGATGCTCGCGCGCGACAAGTGCAACGTGGAGCACATCTTTGCCTCCGTCGCCGGCCGTTACTCGAAGACGCTGAGCGAAATCGACGACCCATATCTCCGCGAGCGCGCGCTGGACATCCACGACGTGACTCGGCGGGTGATTCACAATCTCCTCGGGAAAGAGCGGCGCGATCTGGCGAGCATCACCGTGCCGGTGATTTTGCTGGCGCACAATCTGACGCCGTCCGATACGGCGCAACTCCACCGCGAGTTGGTGCTCGGCTTTGGCACCGATATCGGCGCGAAAACTTCGCACACGGCGATCATGGCGCGGTCGCTGAACATTCCGGCGGTGGTGGGTTTGCACGATATTTCGACGCAGTTGGCGACCGGCGATCACGTACTGCTCGACGGTTACAACGGGCTGATCGTCGTGAATCCCAGCGATCAGACGCTCTGGGAATACGGCGAGCTGGAGATCAAGAAGGGCGCGGTGGAGGAAAAGCTCACCGAGCTGCGGGAGACGGAATCCCGGACGCTGGACGGGCGGCACGTCATCCTCAGCGCGAACATCGAACTTCCGGAAGATCTCGATCAGGTGAGTGCTTCCGGCGCGGAAGGCGTTGGGCTTTACCGGACGGAGTTTTTTTACCTGAACAAACTCGAACTCCCGAACGAGGAGGATCAGTATCAAGCCTATCGGAAAGTGGCGGAAAACGTTCGCCCGCACAGCGTAATCATCCGCACGCTGGATCTCGGCGGGGACAAATTCATGAGCGCGCTGCACATGCCGGAGGAGCTGAATCCTTTCCTCGGCTGGCGGGCGATTCGTTTTTGCCTGGAGCGCGTCGATATCTTCAAAACTCAACTCCGCGCGATTCTGCGCGCGAGCGCCGTGGGGAACGTAAAGATGATGTATCCGATGATCTCCGGCGTGCAGGAGCTGCGGCGCGCCAATGTGATCCTCGACGAATGCCGCGTGGAGCTGCGCGCGGAAGGAATCGCCTTTGACGAAGAGATGGAAGTCGGCGCGATGATCGAGATCCCGAGCGCGGCGATTACCGCCGACGCGCTTGCTCGTGAGGTGGATTTCTTCAGCATCGGGACGAACGATCTCATCCAATATTCCGTCGCGGTGGATCGCCTGAACGAACACATCGCGCATCTTTACGAGCCGACGCATCCGGCGATCATCCGCTTGATCCGGACCACCGTGCAGGCGGCACATGCGCACAATCTTTGGGTCGGAGTTTGCGGCGAGATGGCGGGCGACATTCTGCTGACGCCGTTGTTGCTGGGACTTGGCGTGGACGAACTCAGCACCGGCGCCGGGTTGGTTCCGCGGGTGAAACGCGCGGTGCAGGCGTTGGATATTGCGGATTGCCTGGAACTGCTGGAGGAAATCAAAACCTTGGACAATGCTTCGGATATCCTGGCGTGCTGCGAAAAGGTCGCGCGCGCCCATTATCCGGAGCTGTTGTAGCGGGTTGTCCGCGTCGGCGGTGTTCCCGAGGTTTTCTTCCTGAGCAGGAGACTGGATTTGAGCGCGGATCAAACTTCGCCCGACGCGGTTCTCGCAGCGGAAGAATTCGACGTCTTGCTCCGGCAACCCGCGCCCGTGCTTGCTTTGGCGCCAATGCAGGATGTCACGGATCGGCCGTTCTGGGAACTGATCAGGAGCTACGGCGGAGCGGACCTTTACTTCACGGAATACTTCCGCGTGCACGGCCATTCGCGTCCGGAGCGTTACATCCTGGAGTCGATCACGCGCAATCCTACAGGAAAGCCGGCCATTGCGCAGATGATCGGGAATGACATCCCCGCGTTGGTGCGGACGGCTCGTGAGCTCCAGCAATATTCGGTCGCCGGGATCGATCTGAACCTCGGCTGTCCCGCTCCGGTGGTTTACCGGAAATGCGCGGGCGGCGGTTTGCTCCGCGATCTGCCGCGCGTGGATTCGATTCTCGGCGCCCTGCGCGAGGCGGTGGGAGCAAAGTTCACGGTCAAGACGCGGCTCGGTTTTGATGATCCCGCGCTGTTCGACAAACTGCTCCCGATCCTGGCGAAACATTCGCTGGATCTCGTGACCGTCCACGGCCGAACCGTGGCGGAGATGTACCGCAGCGAAGTCCATTACGACTTCATCGCGCGGGCGGTGGCGGAGTTGCCTTGCCCGGTTCTGGCGAATGGGAACGTTTCGTCTTCCCGAGTCGCGGCCGACGTTTTGCGGATGACTCGTGCGCGCGGTTTGATGATCGGCCGTGGAGCGATTCGGAACCCGTGGCTCTTCCAGCAAATCCGCGCTCAGCTTCGCGGCGAATCGATTTTCCTCCCGTGCGGCAACGATGTGCTGGCGTATATCCGGAAGCTTTTCGCGGCGACGTGTCCGGATAGAGTCAGTGAACGGTTGCAGGTGCAGAAGATGAAGAAGTACCTGAACTTCATCGGCATGGGCGTGGAGCCGACCGGCAGATTTCTCCACGAGATCCGCCGCGTGGAGACAAAGCGCGAGTTCTTCCGCATCTGCGAAGACTTCCTTTCGCACGACGACGCGATGGCGCTCGAGCCGTTTGCCGCCGGCAGTCAAGTTGGTTGACGCCGCGAACGCTCTTCCGCACGCTCGGACTCCGGCGATTTGCTCCGGACAGCTGGCAGAATCTTTTGCCCAGTGATCCAGCGACTCGCGGTGGGGGAATCTTCCCGAAGTGCTTTGCCGCAGTGTTTCAAACTCCCGAACTCCATGAAAAACGTGACTCCTTATCTCATCGCACTGTTCAGCTCCCTCTGCATTCTGGGGAACGGGGAAGAATCAGCGGAAACAAGCGAGAAGGCCAAGCGCGAGCTGGCAGGGTGGGGAACGGCGGTCGATCCGGATGACGATTGTAAGTTCGTCCTGACGGAGCAGGCACTCCAGATCAGTGTTCCAGGTTCGGCGCATCCTCACGATCTCGCCGCGGAGATTCACACCACGAATGCGCCGCGCGTCCTGCAGCCGGTCCAGGGAGATTTCACGATCCAGGTGGAAATCGATGGCCGCTTCGCTCCGGGAGGAGAGTCAACGAAAGAAGGGCGAACCGGTTACAACGGCGCGGGATTGGTCGCCATGTTGGATCCGGAAAACGTGGTGACTTTAGCGCGCGCGGTGTTGCAGCGAGAGGGCGAGGAGGCCGTGCCCTACGCGAATTTCGAGATTCGGATCGCCGGAAAACTGCAGCGGTTCGGCCTGACGAGCGATCATCCGATTCCGAAAGAGGGTCCGGTTTTCCTCCGGCTCGAACGGCGCGGCTCGAAGATCTTCGGTGCAGTCAGCGCGGATGGAATCACTTGGGACGTGCTCGAACCGAAGGAAGTTCCCGCCGCCTGGCCGCAGGAACTGCAAACTGGAGTGGTGGCCATCAGCACCTCGAAAGAGGAATTCAACCCGCGGTTTTCGAAGCTCAAGGTGCTGAAGTAGCGGAACTCAGCCGCGCGCAGACGATTCGCTTCTGGGTCAGCTCACCGAGATCACCCGGAACTTCCGCAAAGTCCGTCCGCTTCCCGTTTGCCACTGGTCGCCTTGCTTTCGGCCGGTGAGTTGCTGGCCGAGAGGTGACTGCGGCGTGATCACGATCACTTCTGTTCCGCCCTGCGTGATCTCGAGTCCGCCGGCGCGTGGTCCGATAAAGTAGCGCGTTCGCTCGGCGTTCACTTCGACTTCGACCAACGCGCCGAGCTCGACGGGTTCTTCCGGATTAAACGGGCGGATTTCCAGCGATTCAAACTGCTGGCGCGCCAGCTCGGTCTCCGCCGCTTGCCGGGATTGTCCCTGCGCGAGATAGGAAGCTTCAAGACCGCGCGTGTCGTATTTGTTTTCGGCTTTGCTCTGCTCGTGGGTGGCTTCGGCGTGTGCCGCGCGCGCGGTGACGGCGTAACGCTCCAGCTCGGCAGTCAACTCCGTGAGGATGGAGCGAAGTAGAGCGCGCTTGTCCAGCCGTGGCCGGGTGGATTTTGCCGCCCGCCGCGGTCGCTTCGGATCAGCCAAGGCGCGCCTACTTTGAGTAGCTCGCCTTGTCGTCTGCCTCGAGCCAATCGAAAAGGGTGGTGGTTTCCGGATTCAACCCCAATGGCTTCACCTGCGCGACGAACCAATCCCGCTTTTCCGGATCATGGTAAGGATTGGCCGCTTCCACGCTGTCGCTCCACGCGGCGATTTCTTCCGGAGTTTTTGGGGTGCCGTTGGCATCGAGCCATTGCGCGAGTTCCTCATCGCTGGCACCGGCGACAATTTGCTTTTTGAACTCCTCACCCGTGACTCCCTTGAAACCGAAGAGATAGTTATCGAGCGGGCAGTCGTAGTGATAGTCGCCGGTCTTCCCCACCAGGGAAGCGCGCCCTTTGTCGATGGTGCGGGCCAGGATGGCGTATCCGCCAATGCGGATCCGCGGGCTGCGAGGGGCTACCTGCGTTAGATCGATGCTCATGCTCATAAGCTTCCACATTACGGACGGACCGCTGCGCTGGATACGGGAATGTTCGTCATAGAAAAGGCCGCACCGGCGATGTCGCGCGGAGTCATCCCGGAGCTTGTCTTTCATTCCGGAGAAGCGTCGATAGGTCATGCGCACGACTCCCCAGACTTCGCTCCTGATCGCTCTCCTGGCCATCCTCGGCTTGCATCCGGAAGCCGGGGCACAGGCGGCTTTGCCGGCAAACTATGTGCGCGGCCAGTTCCATGAACTCAATGATAACGGCGCCTGGTCCTGGTTCATGGATGAACGCGTCCTGGTGGACGGCGGTCGTTTGATCGTCGGTTCCGCGCGCGCGAACGGCCAGTTTCAGGACAAAACTCTTCCCGGCTGGGGCAATGTGGAACTCTCCGTGCTGGATCTAAAAACTGGGGATAAACGCGTGGTCATCCTGCACGAGCAGCTGGAGCAGGATGATCACAACAATCCTGGACTGCTCGTGCTCCGGGATGGCCGGTATCTCGCCGCGTATTCGAAGCATGGTCAGGAGACAAAACTGTATTCCCGGATCTCCACGAATCCCGGCGATCCTTTCTCCTGGCAGCCGGAAACCGTCGTGGTGACTCTGGGAAAGAGCGCGAATTTCGGGGGCGACAGCGTCACATATTGCAATCCGCTCCGACTCGCGGACGAGGATCATCGCACGTATCTCTTTCACCGCGGCCACGGACTGGATCCCAACTACCTTCTCTCCGAAGACGACGGCCGGAGCTGGCGCTACGGAGGAAAACTGTTCGTCGGCCGCGACGGCTACAGTCCTTACACCAAGTACATCGGCAACGGGCGCGACACGGTGCATTTCGTGGCGACGGAAGATCATCCCCGCAACTTCGACAACAGCCTCTACCATGGCGTTCTGCGCGGGAGCAAAATCAGTCGCAGTGATGGAACCGTCGCCGCGCCGCTCTCCACGACGACGGAGGCGACGCTCCGCCCGTGGGATCTCACGCGGATCTTCCAGGGAACTCCGGATCGCGTCGCCTGGATGACGGATCTCCATCTGGATGGGGAAGAACGCCCGGTCGTGCTGTTCACTGTGCAAGTGGGCGGTGCTGGGTTGCCGCGCAAATCCGGTGGGGACGATCATCGCTTCCACTACGCGCGTTGGGATGGGGAGAAGTGGGTCCAGCGGGAGGTCGCGTATGCGGGGAAGCGCTTGTATTCGGGCGAGGATGATTACACCGGCCTCGGAGCGATTGATCCGCAAAACACGAACGTCATTTATCTCTCGAGCGATGCGGATGTGAAAACCGGTGAGCCATTGGTCAGCGCCGCGGATGGCAAGCGGCATCACGAAATCTTCCGCGGAGAAACCTCCGATGGTGGCGTCACCTGGAGCTGGAGCGCGATCACCGCCAATTCGACTGCCGACAATCTGCGACCGCTGGTGCCGGTGTGGAAGGATGGACGAACGGCGTTGGTCTGGATGCGGGGAACGTATCGGAATAACCGCGGGGATTGGACGACCAAAGTCGTCGCGACGGTGCTGCAAAACCGGGAATAGGAAAGGCCGCGAGCTGTGGCGGCCATTGACCCTCCGGAGAGCGCCAGCTAGGCTCGGCGCCCTTTTTCCACCGTCCCATGAGCCAGAATTACAAAGACACCCTGCATCTGCCGAAGACGGATTTTCCGATGAAGGCGGATCTCGTGAAGCGCGAACCGGAACGCCTCCGGAGCTGGGAAGAAAGCGGGCTCTACGAGCGAATCCAGGAAGCGCGGAAGGACGCGCCGCTCTTTGTGCTGCACGACGGACCGCCTTTCGCCAACGGCGACGTGCACATGGGCACGGCGCTGAACAAAATCCTCAAGGATCTCGTGGTGAAGTCGCGTTCGATGCTGGGCTTTCGCGCGCCGTTTGTTCCCGGCTGGGACTGCCACGGACTCCCGATTGAATTCAAGGTGGTGAAGGAATCGCGTGGACTTTCGCCGGTGGAAGTCCGCCGGAAGAGCGAGGAATACGCGCGGAAGTTCATTGAGATCCAGCGCACGCAATTCAAACGGCTCGGCGTCTTCGGCGAGTGGGCGAATCCTTATCTCACGCTCGATCCTGGGTACGAAGCGGAGATCATCCGGGCGTTCGCGATCTTTGTGGAAAAGGGTCTGGTTTATCAGGCAAAAAAGCCGGTTCTCTGGAGCACCGGCGCGCAGACCGCGCTGGCGGAAGCGGAAGTGGAATACGCCGAACGCACCGACCCAGCGATTTTCGTGAAGTTCCCGATCATCACCGGGGAACTCGCCGGGAAGGCGAGCATGGTGATCTGGACGACAACTCCGTGGACACTCCCGGCGAATGTCGCCATCGCGGTGAGTCCGCGCGCTTCATACTTGGTTGCGGATTTTCGCCACGCCGAATCTGGAGCCGTCGAGTCGCTGGTCATTGCGGAAGACGAAACGTTGCTCGGCGCATTCGCCCAGCAAACTGGCTGGACGCTGGTGAAGCAGGAACTGCCTCGCGCGGAGGCGGAGCAGTGGTCTGCGGGGAGGAAAGCAGCGGGGAAGACTTGGGAAATCTCCGATCGCGGCGGCGAGCTGCTGAGCTGCATCGATGGCTACGCCGTGCCCGGATCGGAGCTGGCGGGAATCGAAGCGCAGCATCCCTTCCTGGAGCGGACTTCCCGCGTGATCACCGCGGATTTTGTCACGCTGGATACCGGCACCGGGCAGGTCCACATCGCGCCCGGCCACGGCGCGGACGATTATCTTGCGGGGAAGCAAAACGATCTGCCGATTCTTTCCCCAGTCGATGATCGCGGCTGTCTCACGGAGGAAGCCGGTGTGCCGGAACTCACCGGCCAGTATGTCTTCAAGGCGAATCCGCTGGTCATCGAGATCTTGCGCGAACGTGGCGCTTTGCTGGGAGCCGACCTGAATTACAAGCACGACTATCCGCACTGTTGGCGCTCGAAAACGCCGATTGTCTTCCGCGCGGTCGAACAGTTTTTCATCCGGATCGACGACGTTCGCGTTGACGCGCTGAAGGCGATCGACGGCGTGGATTGGCTGCCGCATTGGGGAAGAAATCGCATTCACGGCACCGTCGAGTCGCGCCCGGACTGGTGCATCTCGCGCCAGCGCACCTGGGGCGTGCCGCTCCCCGTTTTTTACAATCCGGAAGGTCGGGCGATCCTCGATCCGGCCATCGCCGTTCCGCTCGCGCGCCAGGTTGCGGATTTGTTCCAGAAGGAAGGCACGAACCTTTGGTTTGAGCGCGACGACGCCTGGTGGGCGCAGGCTTTGGGCCTTCCCTCCGGAACAACTCGGCGCAACGACACGCTCGATGTCTGGATCGACTCCGGAGTTTCGCACACCGCCGTGATGAAGACGCGTCCGGAACTCGGCGGCGGTCCGGCGGATGTCTATCTCGAGGCGACCGATCAGCATCGCGGCTGGTTTCAGTCCTCGCTCATGACGTCCATCGCAATGCACGGCGTGGCGCCTTACAAGACCGTCATCACGCACGGTTTTGTGGTGGACAAAGACACGCGGAAGAAGGTCTCCAAGTCGGAGCAGGGGACTTACAAGAAGCCGATGAACGCCGAGCATTTCGTCGGCAAATATGGCGCGGATGTCGTGCGGCTTTGGGCTTCCAGCGTCGAGTTCACCAATGAAGTGCCGTTCTCCGAGGAATCTTTTTCCGGGCTGAGCGACGCCTATCGGAGCTTCCGGAATATCCTCCGCATCCTCCTGGCGAACCTCGACGATTTCGATCCAACGCTGCATTCCATGGAAGCGGTCCCGGCTGGGGAAGCTGGCGGAATCAGCTTCGCGACGACAGCGGGAAGCGTGATCAGCGGGACGGCGATTGACCGCTGGATCCTCTCGCGCTTGCAGGAAGTGATCGCCACTTGCCGCGAGGCTTACGCCGAATACGACTTCCGCAAAGTCTTCCAGACGCTGAACCAGTTCGCCACCGTGGATCTCAGCGCGCTCTACGTGGACATCACGAAGGATCGCCTCTACTGCGATGCTGCCGATTCGCCGCGCCGGCGCGTGACGCAGACCGTGATGAATCGCGTGGTGGACGCGCTGGCGCGATTGCTCGCGCCGATTCTCGTCTTTACCGCGGATGAAGCCTGGCAGTTTTCCGGACGAGCGGATTCGGTGCATGTGGAGCTTTTTCCCGCCGTGGATGAATCCCTGCGCGACCCGGCGCTCGAGGCTCATTTTGAAAGACTGCTCAAGCTTCGCGGCGTCATTGCCCAAGCCATCGAACCGGCGCGTCAGGAGAAAATCATCGGCAATGCGCTGGAAGGCGCCGTGGCTCTGCAGGTCGGGGAGGAAGCGCTGTTTGCGGAATTGAAGTCACAGGAAGCTGAGCTGGAAGAGCTTTTCATCCTGAGCGATCTGACCCTGGTCGCTGGGGACGAAACGACCGCGCGCGTAGTCCGCACCCGCCACCAGAAGTGCGCCCGCTGCTGGCGGCATCGCTCCTCAGTCGGCCAAAATGCAGCGCATCCGGAACTCTGCGAGCGGTGCGCACAGGTCGTCTCGTGAGGATGAACATTTCGCCGCGCCAGCCGGATGAAACAGGAACCGACAGACAGCCGCGAGCGGCCATTCCCGCTATGAAGACCACGAACTCTCCTAAGCTCTACGTTCTTCCCCTGACAATTTTGGTCCTGGTGCTTTACGCCCTCGATCAGGCGACGAAGTGGTGGATCGTCCGCAACTTCGAATTCGGCTCTGAGCATCCGGTTCTGCCCGGCTTCTTTCACCTCGTGCATCTCGGCAATACCGGCGCCGCCTTCAGCATGTTCCGCGACAACAACCGCTTCTTCATCATCCTCTCCGCGGTCACGTTCATCGGCCTGATCATCGCGCTGTTCCGCGGCGCTTTTCCGGATCGGCTGTCGCAAGTCGGCGTCGGTCTGCTCCTCGCCGGGATCCTAGGCAACGTCACCGATCGACTGATTCACGGGCACGTCGTCGATTTCCTCCTCTTCGATCTCCACGTTCGTTTCGCAAATCCGTGGCCCGCGTTCAACGTGGCGGATAGCTGCATTTGCATCGCCGTTGGTTTGTTCCTGATCGCCGCTTTGCTCGAGGGAAAACGAACCGCCTGATTCCGGATCCACAGGCGCTTGCGCTTCGCCGACCGACCGCCTAGCCTCCGCCGCTTATGGATACTTATGCTCCGAACCCGCCGAAAAAAGGTCTTGGTCCGCTCGCGTGGATCGGCATCGGTTGCGGCGGAATCATCCTCCTCGCGATCATCGGCATCGCGGTTTTCTTCATCATGTTCGGTGGGAAAGTGAAGGAGTTTGCGAGTGACTTTCAGAAGGATCCAACCCGCGCAACTGCCACCACAATGGTGAACATGAGCATGGGGCAAATCGAGATGGTGAAAGAGGACGCGGCGAACAAGCGTTACACCGTGCAGGAAAAAAAGTCGGGCAAGATGACGACGGTTTATTGGGACGCCAACAAGGGCGCGCCCGTCGTCGTGGAAGGTGATTTCTCGAAGATCCCCGCCGCGGCGTCTGGTGGAGCGGAGCCGACGCCTTCTCTTCCGGAGAAGCAGCCGTAGCGCTGAGTTTCAGCTCGGCGGAAGGCGTCCGCTTGCGGCAGTTCGCGTCGTTGTTCCCGATCTTGGGAACACTGACCCGCTGATCGCCTTACCTCCCCAGCAGTGGAAGGATCTTCGTCCCGTTAAGGCGAGAGTCGCTCGATTTTCCAGCCGACTTCGCTTTCGCGCCGATAGCGCAGCCGATCGTGCAAGCGGCTGCGACGTCCCTGCCAAAACTCGATTTGTTCCGGATGCACGCGATAGCCGCCCCAGAAGCTCGGGAGCGGGACTTCCACCTCGCCAAACTTCATCCGGACGGCCTCGAACTGCCTCTCGAGATGCGCGCGATCCGGGACGACTTCGCTTTGCCGTGAACTCCACGCCCCCAGCTGACTGGAGATCGGGCGCGAGTGGAAGTATCGCTCGCTCTCGTCGCGCGAAGTTTTGGTCACGGCTCCGGTGATATTCACCTGACGCTCCAGCGCGCTCCACCAAAAGGTCAGCGCGGCTCGTGGGTTCGCCGCCAGCTGTCGTCCCTTTGCTCCTTCGTAGTTTGTAAAAAACACGAAACCTTGCGGGTCGCAGACCTTCAGCAAAACCACTCGCGAATGCGGCTGCCCGCTGGCATCCACGGTGGAAAAAGTCATCGCATTTGGCTCGATGAGTTGCACTCCGTGCGCCTCTTCCAGCCAGTGGTTGAATTGCACGATCGGATCCGGATCCAGGTCGCTCCGGCGCAAGCCGCGCTGCGAATAATCCTGCCGCAGTGCGGCAAGTTCAGCCGGGGAAAGAGCCACCGCTATTCGCGCGCCGGCGGCAGCGCCACGATCTCAAACCAATACTTTTCCAGCGTCTGCAGGATATCCACGAGCGCCTCAAAGGTCACCGGTTTCACGATGTAGCTATTCACTCCGAGATCGTAGCTGCGGTAAACATCTTCATCCGCCTTCGACGTGGTCAGCACGACCACGGGAATGGTGCGCAAGTCCGGATCGCTTTTGATTTCCTTGAGCACTGCGCGCCCATCTTTGCGCGGCATGTTGAGATCCAGCAAAATCAGCCCCGGGCGGGGAAATTCCGCCGGCGGCGCGTAACGGCCCTGACGTTTTAAGTAGTCGAGCAATTCCTCCCCATTCTCGACGAAGCAAATGTCGTTGCGCAGCCGGCCTTCCTCCAACGCTTCCTTCGTCAGCGCCCGATCATCCGCATCATCGTCGGCCATCAGAATGGTAATCGGCAGGGCGTCTCTTTGATTCATGTTTGTGCGGAGGATTGTTTCACCGGGAGCGTGATAATGAAGCGCGCGCCGTGGCCTTCCTCGCTTGTAGCCACGATGGTTCCTCCGTGGCGATCCGTAATTTTCCGGCAGACCGCGAGTCCGATTCCGGTGCCTTCGAATTCCGACCGCGTGTGCAGCCGCTGGAAGACCACGAAGATTTGTTCCGCAAACTTCGGATCGAAACCGATGCCTTCGTCCTGGACGACGATTTCACACGTCGCCTCCGGAGCTTTTCTTCCCGCGACCGAAGCGACTTCGGGTTCAATTAATCGTCCAGAGATCGAGACGGCTGGCGGCGTGCCTGGTTGATGAAACTTCAATCCATTGCTGATCAGGTTTTGAAATAGCTGACGAATTTGCAGCGGATCCGCCTCGATCACCGGCAGCGCGCCGACTTGCACCCTGGCGCCCTGCCGCTCGATTGCGACCTCGAGGTCAGAGAGCACGCCGGTGAGGATTTCGTTTAAGTTGCAGGTCTCGAACGGCTGCGCGCGGCTGGTAATCCGGGACAAGGTGAGCAAATCCTGGATCAGGATTTGCATCCGTTGCGCGGCGTTCTGCATCCGGTCCAGGTAGTCGCGGCCTTTTTCCCCGAGCGCTTCGCCGCACTTCACTTTCAGCCGATCTCCGAACGCTTGAATCTTCCGGAGCGGCTCCTGCAAATCGTGCGACGCGACGCTGGCGAAGTTTTGCAGCTCGACATTGGAACGTTCCAGCTGACCCGCAAAGCGACGGAGTTGTTCCTCCGCATTTTTGCGCGCGGTGATATCCGAGCTGATCCCGACGAGTCCGACGATCCGGCCATCGGTGTCCCGCAGCGGCACCTTCGTTGTTTCCAGCCAGCGTTCCTGTCCCGTCGGCTGACGTTTCACCAGCTCCTGTCGATTGATGATCGGTTCGCCGGTTTCGATGACTTGCCGATCCGCTTCCTGAAAATGCTCCGCGGCCGCGGGGTCATAGAATTCCGCCACGGTCCGCCCTTCGATGCTCTCATCTTCCTCGAGACCGAGATGGAGCCGATGCGAAGCATTATCCAGGATAAAGCGTCCTTTGGCGTCCTTGAGGAAGACGTGATTCGGCATCGTGTCCATGATGCTGCTCAGAAGATTGTGCTCCGCCGCCAGCGACTGTTCCGCGCGCCGGCGGGCTGCGATATCGCGCAGGATCATGGAGCAGGCGAAGAAGAGCGCCGCGAAAGTGAGCAAGCCGCCAGCGGCAATCGCAAGTGTGGTTCCGTGCGCGATCTCGCCGGTAAGCTCCGCGCGTTCGGAGAGCGCGCGGCGTTGCTCCGCCTCCAAGCTGTCCAGCAAACGCTTCATCTGGCCGACGAGATCTTCTTTCAAATCCGCGGCAAAAAGCGCCGCCGCAGCTTCCGCTCCTTGGGCACGCCGCGCTTCCGATTCCGCGCGCTGTTGCTCGCCGGCCCGGTGGAGCAGGATGCGCAGCTCGGCGAGCACTCCGGGCGGTTTGCTCGCGAAGGACAGCCTCCGCTCCAGCTCCGCAAGATCCGTCAGCGTCCGCTGCTGGGCGACGGTCGAGCGTTCGATCAGCGCTTCATTTCCGGTCAGCAAAAAAGCGGAACCCGCGCTTTCCATCTCCATCAAGTGTCGTTTCGTTTGCTCCAGCAGCTCGAGACTTTCATGCGCATGCGCGACCCGTTCGGCCGTCCGCATGAAGCTCCGCGTGCTGCGCCACGAGATCAGCGCGATCCCCGCAAACATCAGGAAAAGCAGGCCAAATCCCAGCAACACCTTCGTCCGGATCGAAAGGCGGGGCGGCGCCGCGGGTGCATAAGGGGAGGAAGGCATGCAGCAAACGCCGGTGGAGGAAGTGGAACTCTAGCCCACCAGCCGACGCTGTCAGTAAGCCGTTCGCATCGGTGGTCGGCAAGGATTCGTCACGCCCGGTGGACTTCCTCCGAATGCGTGGCGGAGGAGGTGGGATTCGAACCCACGGAACCTTGCGGTTCTCCGGTTTTCAAGACCGGCGCAATCGACCACTCTGCCACCCCTCCATTTTCGTAATGGGCGCGACCTTACCCGAAAGAGCGCGAACCGCAACGCTGCTGGAACCGAAAAAATTCTCGCTCGTCTGCACGCTCGCCAGAATCGTCGGGCTCGGACAAAAGTTGACGCAATGAACCCCCTCGCAGCGATTGCTTTCACCACCGCCATGACGCTCTCCACTCACGCTGCCGAGGTTACGTTTTACCTCGGCACTTACACGAAGTCGGGGAAAAGCCAGGGCATCTACCAGGGCAAGCTCGACACCGAAACGGGCCGACTCGGCACTGTGGAACTGGCTGGGGAAGCAAAAGATCCGAGCTTCCTTGCGCTCACGCCGCGCGGCGATTTCCTCTATGCGGCGCTGGAAGAGGGCGGCGGCTCGGTGGGAGCTTTCGCCGTGGAAGCGCAGGGAAAGTTGAGGGCGCTCAACACGCTGCCTTGCGGCCCTGGCACGTGTCACGTTTGGGTGGATCCCACGGGGAGCAAAGTGCTCGCGGCAAACTACAGCGGCGGCAGTGTCGCGGTGTTCGGGACCAAAGCGGACGGTTCGCTGGGAGAACGCACCGGCTTCGTGCAACTCGAAGGCCGCGGACCCGATCCGGTCCGCCAGCAGAAACCATTCGGCCACGCGATCTACACCGATGCGGAAAATCGCTTCGTGTACGTGTGCGACCTCGGGACCGACAGCGTCTGGGTTTTCCAGTTTGATCCGGAGAAAGGAACGCTCAACCCGGCCGCGTCTGGTCCAGGGAAGGTTCCGCCGGGCGCCGGTCCACGCCACCTCGCGATTCATCCCAGTGGCCGGTTCCTTTATGCCGCCAACGAACTCGGCCTGAGCGTCACGACGTTCGCCCGAGATCCCGGAACCGGCGGTT
>DASVRR010000271.1:0-2198 GCA_036388515.1 Chthoniobacteraceae bacterium
GGTCTTCGAAGCCGGGCTCGGCGGGCTCACCCGGCTGCGCATTTCTTCCGCACTCAGTGAAGCCGGAATCTACCTCCAGGGCGCTCACCTCGACCACTTCCGCCCGGTGGACGCCGCGCCGCTGCTCTTCCTCAGCGACGACAGCCTTTTTGCTCCAGGCAAACCGATCCGCGGCGGCGTTCCAGTTTGCTTTCCCTGGTTTGGTCCGCATCCGCAGGATTCCACGCTGCCGGCGCATGGTTTTGCCCGGATCTCCGAGTGGGAAGTCGAGTCGCTCACGGGTTCCATGGCCGCGGGAGTGACGGTGGTTTTCCGCCTCACGAGCAACGCCGAGACGCGCGCACTCTGGCCGCACGATTTCGTGGCTCGGCTCCGGATCGAAGCAACGGAGCAGCTCGTCATGACTCTGGAAGTCGAGAATCCTTCCGCGATTCCGATTCAGTTTGAGGAGGCGCTCCATACGTATTTCGAAGTCTCGGATGTGCGCCAGGTTTCGGTCACCGGTCTGGAAGGCGCCGCGTATTTCGACAAAACCGACGGGATGAAAGCCAAGCATCTGAGCCGCGAACCGCTCCTCGTGGTGCTCGAAACCGACCGCATCTTCCCGGCGAACCAGGCGCGGTGCATCATCGATGATCCAGGTTCTCCGCGCCGGATCATTGTGGAAAAAAGCGGCTCGAATTCCACCGTCGTTTGGAACCCGTGGGTGGCAAAAGCGGCCGCTCTTCCGGACTTCGGCGACGACGAATGGCCGCGGATGCTTTGCATCGAAACTGCCAACGTCACTCCGGATGCCGTCACGCTCGCTCCCGGCGCGCGGCACGCCATGAGCGCGATCATTCGCCTCGCGTGAGCTCCAGCTAAACGCGGATCGGAGCGCGGCTGGAGGGAAGCGCGCCGTCGCTTCCGTGGCTGGCCTCGGACCCGTGGCATCGACAGCGCGATGCCCTCCACCTCCGACTCGGAATTCAGAGCGGAACCTGGAATCAGCCGCGGCCTAAAGCACCGTTCCGCGCAGGATGAACGACGCCGCGAGGAAGTAGATCACCAACCCGGTCACGTCCACCAGCGTGGCCACAAACGGTGCGGAAGAAGCGGCTGGAGGGAAGCGCGCCGTCGCTTCCGTGGCCGGCTTCGGACCCGTGGCATCGACAGCGCGATGCCCTCCACCCCCGACTCGGAATTCCGAGCGGAACCGGGAATCAGCGCGGCCTTAAAGCACCGTTCCGCGCAGGATGAACGACGCCGCGAGGAAGTAGATCACCAGGCCGGTCACGTCCACCAGCGTGGCCACAAACGGTGCGGAAGAAGTCGCCGGATCAAGTCCGCAGCGGCGCAAAATGAGCGGCAGCATCGCGCCGGTCACCGTTCCCCAGAGCGCCACGCCGAGCACCGAGAGCCCGACAGTCAGTCCCACCAAAAACGGATATTCCCCGTACCCGGAAGAAAAGCGGGACCAGATCACGATCTGGAGGAAACCAATCAGCCCCAGCATTCCGCCGAGCAGCAATCCGGAGAAAATCTCTTTCTTCATCACCCGCCACCAGTCGCTCAACATCACCTCCCCGAGCGCCATCGCGCGGATGATCAGCGTCGCCGCTTGCGACCCGGAATTTCCTCCGCTGGAGATGATCAGCGGGATGAAGAGCGCCAGCACGACAGCTTTCGCGATCTCCTTTTCAAAGATTCCCATCACCGTGGCGGTGAGCATCTGGCCGAGAAAAAGCACCACCAGCCAGACCGCGCGCTTCTTCACCAGCTCCAGCAAAGGCGCATCCATGTAAGGCTCATCCAGCGCCGCGACGCCGCCGAGCTTCTGCATGTCCTCCGTCATTTCTTCTTCCTGGAGATCCAGCACGTCGTCGATCGTCACAATCCCGAGCAGCTTTTCCTCCGAGTCGATCACGGGCAAAGTCGTCCGATCGTATTTCTTGAAAACCTCGATCGCCAGCGCGGCGGCGTCGGTCGCGCGCAGGGAAACAAACGAGTTGTCCTGCAAGTCTGTGATCCGTTCCGTGACCGGCGCCAGCAGGATTTCCGCGATGCGGATGTCGTCGATCAGACGCCCGTTTTCATCCGTGACATAGAGCACGTGCAGCGTCTCCGAGCTGCCGCCGTGGACGCGGATGTAATCCAGCACCTGTTGCACCGTCCACTCCGCGCGCACCGCGATAAACTCCGGCGTCATCCACCGGCCG
>DASVRR010000272.1:0-3819 GCA_036388515.1 Chthoniobacteraceae bacterium
AGAAGGCGTGGAGATGAACATCATTATCGAAGGAGCTCGCCAGATTCAGCCCCCGAACGAAATCGAGGCGGATGGTCTAAGTGTGCGCTATCGCGGCTACGCGCACCGCTTCTCGAGTGGCACGGGCGGATCATCCTTCCGCGTGGAATTGAAGTATGTCATTGAGGCGGAGAAGCCCGGGACATTTACCATCCCGTCGGTGGAATTCGAGGCGGACGGGAAGACGGTGCGCACGCAGGCGGTGACTCTCACGGTCCAAGCCGCCGCGGCGGGCGGGAAGGCGAAAGAGGCCGGCGACAATGCGATCGGATTTGCGGAGATCGTGGTGCCAAAGAATACTGCCTATCTCGGTGAGACGATTCCGGTGGAACTCCGGCTGATGGTGGATTCGCGGGTGCGCTGGGAGCCGGAGCAAATGCCGACGATCGACGGCGATGGTTTCACGAAAACGAAAATTCCGAACCCACGCCAGGAACACGCGCGGCGCGACGGCAAGGACTACGACGTGCTGGTTTTCCGCACGGCGATCACGCCGAGCAAGGCGGGCAAAATCACCATCGGCCCGAGTCAGGTGATTTATCAGGCGCAGGTGCCGCGGGCGCAGCGGAACCGGCCGCGCTCCTTGTTTGATGACTTCTTCAACGATGACGTCTTCAGCGATCCACTTTTTGCGCAACGCCAACGAGTGACCGCCAAAGCCGCCGCGGTCGAAATCGACGTGAAGCCGCTCCCAACAACGGGTCGGCCGGAGTCATTTACCGGCGCGGTTGGGCAGTTCAAGCTGACCGCGAAAGGCACACCGCAGACCGTGCAGATCGGTGATCCGGTCGCCATGCAGGTGACGATCTCCGGGCGCGGGAACTTCGACCGGGTTAACGCGCCGCAGCTTCTCGAGCCGGGCGGGTGGCATCCCTATCCCGCCAAAGACAACTGGCGCGCCGATGACGAACTGGGCATGAGCGGCACGAAGAGCTTCGAAATCGCGATCGTTCCCGAGACGAAGAAGATCGAGATGCCGCGGTTCGAGTTCAGCTACTTCGATCCGGTGGCGGAGCAGTATGTGACACTGAACAGCGAGCGCACGCCGCTCGTCGTCGAGGGGAATGCACCTCCTCCGCCAGTTGCGCCTGCACCGTCCGTCGCGAGCATCCCTGATCCTCAGGCGCCGCCCGAGCCGGCTGCAGCACCAAGGCCTACGGACATCCTTGGGCTCCGGTATGATCTCGGGAAGAGCGGCACGTTTGAGCCGACCTATCGCACGCGTGCCTTCCTCGCGGCTCAAGCTGTGCCGGCTACCGCGCTACTCGGGCTGCTCCTCTGGAGACGCTTTGGAAAAGATGAAGCGGCGCGCCGGGCAGGGACCTTGCGCCGCCGAAAACTGGAGCTGTGGAAGAAGCTCCGCGCCACGCGTACATCGGTCGACTTCTACGAATGCGCGATGCGATTGCTCCAGGTGGAGACGGCGCTTTCCTCCGGGCGCGCGGAAGAAACCGTGGACGCAGAGTCGATTCGAGCATCCCGGGAATTGGATGCTGAAACACGCGCGGCCGTCGAAGAGGTGCTGCATGCGCGATCAGAGCTGGTCTATGCAGGGACAGCTCTAAGCGGAGAATCCGTGGACGATGGCGAGCGCACGCGCGTGCTCGTGGCGTTGGAACGATACGAGAGGAGCCATGCGCGCCCTTAACGTCTGCTGCCTGCTCCTCTGTTGGCTCCTCGCGAGGATTGCGGACGCGTCGCCCTTCGAGGAGGCAAATCAGCTCTTCGACGCCGGCAAGTTCGCGGAGGCCCGAGAGCAGTATGAGCGGCTTGTGAAGTCGGGCGCTCGCGATGCGAATGTCTTCTACAATCTCGGGAACACCCACTTCCGGCTCGGCGCCATCGGACCAGCGATACTGAGCTACGAACGAACGCTCGCGCTCGATCCTGCGCATCCCGAAGCTCGGGCGAATTTGGCCCTCGTGCGGGAGCAAAGCGGAGCGCGGGCGGCGGAGAGAACTTGGATTGATCGCCTCATTCTGCCGGCGACGCCAAACACCTACGCACTCATTGCGAGCGCCTGCTTTTGGGCTGGCGTCATCGTGCTTGTGTGGCGGCTTGTCCGGAAGCGGACCGGAGCGCTTGCGTGGATGACGCTTATCGCCGTCTGGAGTATTGCCGCGTATTCCGCAGCCGCCGCGTGGCACCTCCGCGGCAATGAGACGCTCGCGATTATCCTCGCGAAGGAAGCTGATGCCCGGCTCGCTCCGGCTGATCGGGCGGGATTGGCCGAAAAGCTCCCCGCAGGGAGTCGCGTGCGGGTGCTGAGCGAGCGCGGGGCATGGATCTATTGCGAATTGCCCGGCAGCGGGCGCGGCTGGTTGCCTTCGGCAGCATTGGAACGGGTCTACCTTCCTAGTGCATGAAACGGCTGCTGTTGCTCCTTTGCGGCCTGGTCGCTCTTCGTTCCGGAGTGGCGGCCGACTGGCGGGAGCAGCTGACATCGCCGGAGCCCGGCACATTTCCGCCACTGCGGCCGCTGAAGGCCACATATGGCTTTGGCTGGGGCGCGATCAAGGCAGCGCGTGCGGAGTTTGAGTTTTCACAGCCTGGGCCTTCGACAAACCGACTAGCCGTGACCGCGAAGTCGGTCGGGGCGGTCCGCGCTTTGTGGCGGCTTGATACACAGCACGTCGCCCTTTGCCGTGCGGACACCCTTCAGCCGATGCATTTCCGACAGACGGAGGTCTACAGCGACGAGACGCTGACGACCGTGGTGGAATTCAGCCCGGAGGAAGTCGCCCGCGTGCGCACTTCGAGTAAGAAAGATGCCAACGAGGGGAAGACGAAGCGGTTCGAGATGCCGAACGTGTTGGATCTGCACAGCGCGCTGCTCTTCGTGCGAAGCAAGCCGCTGCGGGCGGGCGACTCCTACCGGATGGTTGTGTACCCATCGACGAACCCGTTTCTTGCCCAAGTGGATGTGCTCGGGCCGCGCAAGGTGAAGGTGGCGGGCGCCATGCGCGACGGCATCCAACTGGAGCTCAAGCTCCGGCGGATCAACAAAAAGAAGGAGCTCGAGCCGCATCAAAAGTTCAAGCGAGCCTCCGCATGGATTTCCAACGACTCAGATCGCTTGGTGCTGAAGATTCAGGCGGATATCTTCGTCGGCAGTGTTTGGACGGAGCTGGAGAAGGTGGAGTTCGCCAGTCGTTGAGCTGATTTGTCGGCCCAGAAGCGAGATTTACCGCGAAGGCGCGAAGAACGCGAAGTTTGGGAGGATGTCGGCGGGCGCGTGCTCCACTCTGTGCCGCCGTCGTGGTAACAAACCGTTCCGACCTAAACTTCCGCGCTCGGTCATCCTGAGCGGAGCGCAGGTGGAAAGGCGGGCGAAGCGTAGTCGAAGGAGCCCGTCGCTCTAAGGATGGACTCCGCAAGGCAAAGCGCGCAGCACATCCCCTTCGATCGAGCGTTTCTCCGGACCTTCCACAGGGTCCTTCGACTGCGCGCCCAAAGCGGCGCTCCGCTCAGGATGACCCGGATTTGCTCAGTCGACCCAAACTCCGCGGATCGCCGTGGAGCCGCCGCCTCGCCGCGTGGGGCTGCGGAAGCGTTGCATCGGTGGACCGCCCCGGCCGGGAAGCAGCCGCATTGTCGCGAGAGTCTCCAGATCAAGCTGCCCAGTGAGATCGAGTCGAGCCCGCCGCTGATATGCGAGGACTGCTTCCTCTGTCGCCGGTCCCGGCTGTCCGTCGATCGGATCGCGATAATGGCCCTGCCGAGCGAGGAGCATTTGCACCTTTCTCAAGGTGCTTTGTTGCAACTGTAATGGGGCGCTCT
>DASVRR010000273.1:0-2412 GCA_036388515.1 Chthoniobacteraceae bacterium
CTGCTGCCCGGCCAGATTGCCGCCGATGAAAATGCTCCCCACATTGCCGATCGCCAGGATCTTCGCCGAATTGGCGACCGTGCCGCGGACGTCGCCCGTGATGCTGATTTTTCCAATGTCATCTCCCCAGATCGTGCCGGCCGTGAACGAACCGCCCACCTGGATGCTGCCGATCCGGGTCCCGTCGTTATTCGCCGTGATGCTGCCGGCAAGATCGCCCTTGATCTTGATGCTGCCCACATTGCCCGCAGAACTAATCTCTCCTGAGATCAAGGAGCCGCCGACGTTCACCGAGCCAATCGCCTGGGCGTAGAAGGTCGTGGCCGAGAAATCGCTGGCCAGGGTGAGCTTTTGCACGACGCCCACCACGGCGGAACTCAGATCCGGCGCGCCGGTGGTCAGTCCGAACCGGCCGAGCGAAATGGCGGTGAGCGACTTCAGGCCGCCGCCTTGTTGATTGTTGTTCCCGGCGACGATCTTCCCGAGATCGCCGCGGATGGTCACTGCTCCGAGGTCGATTCCCGGCGCGACGAACACCCCGCCCGCATTGATCTGGCCGACGTTCACCAGCCCATCGCCATCGGGGAGTCTGTCGCCGTTGGCGTCCTGTGGGCGCGCGGTGACGGTGATGTCGGTCCCAGTCGCCTCCGTCGAGGAGAGGAACGACTGCAAATTGATTTCGTTCAGTTGCTCGCCGCCCATGGCCCCTGTGGGAGCGGTTTTGAGGATCGTGCCGATATTTTGCGCGCTCAGCAACGGCTTCGAAAACTTCACGGTGACGAGATCGCCATCCACGTCGGTGAAAGTTGCGGTGTTCGGGTTCACGAAAACCGCAGCGGGCGCGATGCGCGCTTCCAGTGGTTCGATGAGGAAGGGCCGCGAGGAATGGATCATGGGGTCAGTGGGTAAAGGGTCTTCCGAAGCCACGAGCGCACCGCCACCAACGCTGATCCTGCGTGCTCGAGGAGCGCAGGATTGCAGTTGGCGGGGATCCTACGCCGGTCCGGGTAGAAAACGGAAGCGATCTTCCAGCCGGGATTCCGCCTCGCCATCAGTCCGCCAGTCCCGAGGTTCCCGGCTCAGCTGCGGATCTTCAGGAAGAGCCGTCCTTCACCGCGCGCGGCGCATCCATCAGCGCCAGGATGTGCTGCTTCTTCGCCGGATAATCGAGCGTATGAAACTGTCGGATCTCGTCGATCCGGCGCACGCCATTCAGCGCATCGAGATAACGCGTGTAACTCGCCGCCAGCTCGGTGGTTTCCAGATAACGACCGCGCAAATTCGGGTCCGCATACGCGTGCGGCGTCTGCTGCGCGAAAAGGTGAAAGCGCAGCCAGCGCCGATCGGTTCGGGAGACTTTTTGGCTCTTCCGGAAGAAAGCCACAAAAAGCAGCAAGACGAGATAGGTATCGACCTGCGCCTGGAGTTCCAGATTGCGGGCGAAATCCTCGCTCGCGATCTCGCGCACCCCGCGCTTGAAGTGCAGCGCGGCATGCAGCGCGTGGTTGATTTCTTCCACAAAAGCGATCAGGCAGCGGATGTTTGCGTCGGTGATTCCCCGGCGCGGATCGTGTCGCTCGAGTTGTTCGATCAGCCACCGGGAATAGTAGATCCCGACGTAGAGCTGATCATCCGCGCGGCGGAGAAAGGTGCGCGCCAGCTCGCTGAGTTCCCGGGCCGAAGCGCCCGCGGCTCGACTCAGCTGGCCGCAGCGTTGCCGATCGATCAGGCAATCTTCCAGGTTAATCCCGACTTGCGCGTAAGTCCGCTCGAAGAGCCGCTGGACATCGCTGAAAAGCGTCGCGTTCATCCCAGCAGCGGATAGTTCGGCCTGTGGCTGTCGTCCAGATGCACCAGCGAATCTGCCAGCCGGTTCAAGGCCAGGCGCACTTCATGGAACTGATCGGCGAGCGCTTCGAAGATGTTGGTCAGCGCGCAGCTCCGCGCCAGTTCATGCCGCGAGACAGCTTTGAAGTTTGCGCGGCCGACTTCCTCATAAAACGACAAATCCGGCGCGCCGCGCTGCGAGCGGCTTTGCACGGTGCTCTGGAACATCCCCGTGATGAACAGCGAGTAGTTCCCCACATGCGCGCGGATGAGGAAACTTTGCGCGGGCGAGGCTTTCTGCAGCGCGATCAGCATGTCGGAAACATACTGCACCGGGTTTGAGTTTCCATCCGCGGGAGAACGCATCCGCGCGGTGCGGGAAAATGTTTCCAGCAAAGAAGCCAGGTAATCGCTGACCGCCCGATCGTTCAGCCCTGTCTCTTTCAAGACATGCCTGATCAAAATATAGAAATACAGCTGCGGCGAAATGTTCAGCGGCGCGCCGTCGGCGAGGATGGAGTCCAGAAGCTGCGGATGATCGAGGATCGAGTCGCGCGCTTCCCCATCGGTGAGCAAGGAGACGAG
>DASVRR010000274.1:0-17994 GCA_036388515.1 Chthoniobacteraceae bacterium
CGATGGAGTGGGCGCGGCGAGGTGAATCCTGGTAGCAAAAGCACTTCACGTGATAGCCCATCTCCCCGAGCGAAGCCGCGGCGCTTGCTCCGGCCAATCCTGAGCCGACGACGATGATTTCGTATTTCCGGCGGTTGGCTGGGTTGATCAGCTTGGAATGGAACTTGTGCTGTTCCCACTTTTCCGCGAGCGGGCCGGAGGGGATCTTGGAATCCAGAACGATGCTCATTATTTTAGAAGTCCAGTCAGCACCGCCGCCGGGATCGAGGCATAGCCGATGAAGATCAGCCACGAGAGCGTCTGGCCGCCCTTGCTCCAGAAGGGCGCGAGCTTTTTGCTGTTGAGGCCGAGCGTCTGGAAGAGGCTCTGGAAGCCGTGGTGCAGATGCAGCGAAAGCAGCCCAATACTCACTAGATAGAAGCCTGAAACCACGGGATGGCCAAAGCCGAGGACCATCATTCGATAGACGTCATGCCGCCCTTGAGCGTCATGCAGTTCGACGAAATTCTTCCCGAGTCCGTTCACCGCTTCTGTCTGCACGGTGAAATGCAGGAGATGGTAAACGATGAAGCAGAGAACCATCAGCCCGCTCCACATCATCCAGCGCGCGGGAAGACTGGCGACGCGCCGTTTGACCACCGCATAGCGTTCCGGCCGTGCGGTGCGGCTCTCGATGCGTAGCTTGACCGTGTAAAAAATGTGCAGCACGACCATCACCAGCAGACTGATCCGCGCAACCCAGAGCAGTTCGCCCGTGCTCTGGAGGAATGCGCCGTAGCGATTGATCGCCTCCGGGCCGAGGAAGATTTGGAGATTGCCGACGAGATGAGCCACGACGAAGCCGAAGAGGCCGAGACCCGTCAGTGCGACGATCCACTTGCGCCCGATGGATGAGGAGAGAAAGGAGGAGAAGGCGTTCACACGGGCAAGATCAGGCGTCGGGAAACTCGCTTGGGCTGAGGCCGAGCGCGACAATCGAGCAGGCGACAATCGAGCGCAGGTGCAGGTCGGCGGCCGCTTCGATCAGCTCGTCGCTTTCGGAGCCGGGATTCAGCCAGAGCTCGCGCGGCTGCTTCTCCGCAATCGCCGGCAGCAGCTTCAGCCCGACCGCGGGCGGCACGTAGAGGCTGACAAAATCGACCGGCGATGGAATCGCATCCACCGTGGGGAAAGTGACGAGACCCTCGATGCTGGCCGCGCTTGGATTCACCGGGAACACCGTGTATCCGCTCTCGAGATAGGCGCGCACTGCTTTGTTGCCGTATTTGCGGCGATCCTGGGAGGCGCCAATAACTGCGACGGAGAGATCTGCCATGGATTACTTGGTGCGATTCGTAGATGCCGCGCGCGGCGGTGCAAAGCTCGATTTGTGGAACTTAGCTGGCGGTGAGGGCGGCGCGTTCGTCCCCGAGCGCACCGGACTTTTCCAGGAAGTAATCGTAGCCGCCGGGGTAGGGGAAAACCTGGCCGGCGCTGACGTGCAGAACCTTCGTCGCGAGCTTCCGGATGAAATGCACGTCGTGGGAAATGAAGACCAGCGTCCCTTCGTAAGCTTCCAGCGCGAGGATGAGGGATTCGACCGTGTGGATGTCCAGATGCGTCGTCGGCTCATCCATGAGGAGGAGATTCGGCGGATCGACAAGGAACTTGATCAGATTTAGCCGGCTCTTTTCGCCGCCACTCAGGATACCGGTCTTCTTGTAGATCTCTTCCTTCCGGAAGAGGAATGAACCAAGGATGCCGCGCGCCTCGTTTTCCCCGAGCAGCGGGGCCGCGTCCATGACTTCCTGCAGGACGGTTTTACTCGCATCCAGCGTGTCGCTGCGATGCTGGCTGAAATAGCCGATCTTCGCGTTGTGCCCGAGCTTGCGTTCCCCTTTCTGGAACTCCAGGACACCGGCGAGGATCTTCAGCAAGGTTGATTTCCCCGCGCCGTTTGGGCCGACCAAAACCGTCCGTTCGCCGCGTTCGATGGTGAGATCCAATCCGGAGTAAACCGGATTTTTCCCGTAAGCCATGTGGATGCCTTCCAGCGTGATGGCGCGCGAGCCGCCGCGCGGTGGCTGCGGGATCTGGAAGCGAAAAGGTTTGCGCGGCGGCACCGGCTTTTCGATCAGCTCCATGCGCTCGATCTGCTTCAGCTTGCTCATCGCCTGGGATGCTTTTGACGCAACCTGCCGGAACCGATCGTAAAACTCACGCAGCGCCGTGATCTCCTTCTGCTGGTTTTTGTATGCGGCTACGAGCTGCTCGTAGTTCGCCTCTCGCTGCCGGAGGAACTCGGAGTAATTGCCGGTGTAAGGAACCAGCTTCTGATCCGCGATCTCGTGCACACTTTCCACAATCTCATCCATGAACTGGCGGTCATGCGAGATCATCAAGATCGCGCCGGAGTAGGTCTTTAGATAGTTTTGCAACCAGAGCAATGAGAGCAGGTCGAGATGGTTGGTCGGCTCATCCAGCAGGAGCAAATCCGGCTCCATCACCAGCAGTCGCGCGAGATGTGCGCGCATCACCCAGCCGCCGCTCATCTCCTTGGCCGGCCGGTCGAAGTCCGTCTCCCGATAGCCGAGGCCGCGCAACATCTTCTTCGCTTTCGCCTCCACCTGCGGATTGCTCAGCGCCTCGTGCTTCGCGTGCGCTTCCAGGTATTCGGGTCCATCCACGGTTCCCGCTGCTTCGAGTTCGTGGAGCCGTTTCTCCAGAGCGGCCACTTCTCCCGCGCGGCCGGTGGCGACTTCCAGCACCGTTTCTTCCCCGACCGGCGCGCTCTCCTGGGGCAGGTAGCCGACCATCGTCCATTCATCCCGCTCGATCATCCCGGAGTCCGGTTCATCCTGCTTGAGGATGATTCCGAAGAGCGTCGATTTGCCGGCGCCGTTTGGACCGACCAGCGCCACACGTTCGCCGTAGTTCACGGTCATCGTGGCGTTCTCAAAAAGCGTCCGGCCGCCAATGGTTTTCCGGAGTTCGCGAATGGTAAGCATGTCAGGGATTCGTCCGCACAGCATCCCTGGCGAGCCGGCAAACGAGCCGGTCACATTGCGTGTCCGAGCCGCCCATTTCAAGGCCCGACCGCAGATAACCTTCAGCCTCTCCTGAGGCCAACCGCAGCCAATGCGGGATGCGATCGGAAGGCTACTTGAACTCGGCTGGGAATTTCGCGCCCTTCTTCAAGGCTAGCAGCTCATCGCGCTTTTCCGGATGAGTCTTCACAAAGGTGGCGAGCTGCGGATGATTTGTCTGAAAATCGACCACGGCCTTTGTCGCCACATCACGGACACCAAAGACGTAATACTTATAGACTGCGCCGCCGACGTTGGAAGCATCCCGGTAAGAATCAAAGGTGACCTGAGATTCGGGAAAGCTGAACTGGCGCCGATCGCCATTCGGCGCGGCAGGAATCGGGAGGGTGTCTGCCGTGAGAACGCTGTACACTTCGCGGTTGCCGGTGTATTTGGCACGGGTGTCCATCGTGACGATTAGCATCACTCCTTCGGCAGCCGGAAGAGGAATCAGACGACTTGCTCCCTCGACGGTGACCTTCGGGACAATCTCCATGGTTTTCCGATAGGAGTCGCCGATGCGCCGCTGCTGCGTCCCGACCGCGACTTGCACGCGGAGTGCTGGGAACTTCGCAGGAGCAGCTGCAGTGGTCGTGGACGTTTGGGCCAGGAGTGAGTTGCTGAGGATGACTAGAGAAAGGATCAAGAGACGCATGGCAAATGGGACAACGGAGTTGAGGCTGGACTAATTAGACAGCATGGGAGCGGCTTTGCCCCACTTCGGCAACTCAATTGCTGTCCGTGGTGACGATGTTCCGGCAACAAACGTTTGTGGCTGGCGGTTTGCGGTCCTCTTCCGCAGGCATCCATTCCACCGCATGCAAGAAGGCGAGACCGGTGACAGTCTCGCCTTCAAGCGGGCAAATGGACGGGGCAGAGTGCCGCCGCGATCCGGATGGCTAACCTTGGTTAGACCGGTCCTTGGGACAACACGATCTGGGCATTGAGCGACATCTGATTGATGGACATCTTGGAAATGGAAACGGCTTCGATCAACCCGTTACCTGCAAGATTAGGGCCGGAGCCGAAGAATGTATCCTTCACCATCAGTTTAGCGATCGCACCGACTTGGATATGTCCGACGTTTTCACCATCAAACGAAGCGATATTCTTGGCTTGGAACGAGCCGATGATCGTGGCGTCCAGGTCTCCAAAGTTCGCCTGACCTGCAGCGTCATTGGAGATGATGTAACCGTTGAAGTTCTCTTTCACCACGATTGAGGTGATGTCGCCTCGGATCTGCGAGGAGATCGCGTTGGCGTCTTGAGACTGCCAGTTCGTTACCGTGATTTTCTTGATCGCCGGGGTCAGCAGGTTTTCATTACCCGCGTCGATGTAGGCCAGGTTGCCTTTGATGTTGATCGTTCCAAGATCGATATTATCCAATCCGTTGCTGTCGAAGGCATTGATCACCACTTCATCAGCGAGTCCGTTGCCTTTGACGCCACCAACACTCCCAGTCTTGACGGTGATGGTCACGTTCGTTCCCTCAAAGATTCCGGTGCCATCTTCTACGAAGTTGATCGCGAATTCAGTTACATTAACGTCTCCGTTGTTAACATCGACAATAGCGTCGAGGGCAGCGCTGGTGCCTTTGCTCGTCTTGATGGTGACCTTGTCGCCATCGACTTCAGTAAAGCTGATCACGGCGGCTGGTGCGATGCGGTTTTCGAGTGATTCGATCATGATGATTGGGTGTGTTTAGTGGATGGTTGAGGAACAAATCGCCGGCTCCCGTCGGCTGCCGGCGGTTCTCGGAAGTCGCAGTGGCTTTGTCAAATGTTAAATTGCCCCGTCATCGATTTTGGAGGCGGGGGGATTCGAACCCCGAGCAGGTCCACCCCTTTAATGGCAGTTTCGTGCTCAGGCGTGCATGCATCGCAGGATATTATTGATATCGGAAAACGTTCTGACCCGATAGCTTCAGTATGGTGAGCCGCGATTTTCTGCCCCCGTTCGGACGTCGGGCGGGACTTTCCTTGGGCGCGCTGGGTTGTCGATACTGCATCTCCATCCTCCTCCCAGACTTCGCTCCTCTTCGGGACTTCCTTCCTCCACGCGCTACTTCCACCGGTGCGCTTATTCTGTAAATTCGCGCGGCCAAACAGGCGCTCCGGATAACTACGAAATTCAGCGGGCAATCGATGCGCGGTTGCCGCAGACTACTCCATGCTCAACGCACACATAGCGGCTGACGTTGCCTTGGCGCCCCACGTCTACCATGCACCCTTTTTTGCTAAAGCTTCTGGTCCGGCATGCACCTTAGAGAGTGGACACATGCACCGGCGATCAGAGTCGCCACTTTCAGAATCGGAGGTAATTTCAGGCGCGGAAGACGAGCGTGTAGCGGGTTCAGCATGCGCGACTCGCGCGCGCGAGGGAAACTTCAACTCCAGGCCAATCTGCAAAGCCAACCGTGCCGCGCCGCGGGATCGTCTCGCCAACTTTGCCTCTCCGTGTAGCCTCTCCGCATGCTCCGGACGCTTGTTACCTGCTTGGTTGGATTTTTCCCGCTCGCGGCTCTTAACGCAGCCCCGCCGGATTTCGCTCCCGCCGATGCGCTCGTCCAGAAGTGGATCGATGCGCGCAATTATCCGGGTTCGGGACTCTGGGTCACGGATCGCGCGGGCCGCACGCTGCATGAGCGGTATTGGGGCGGTTACGATCGGGGCCGGACCGTGATGATTGCGTCGGCGTCCAAGTGGCTGGAGGCGGCGACGGTGATGGCGCTGGTGGATGAAGGCAAACTCGACCTCGATAAGCCCATCGCCACCTACTTGCCGGAGCTCGCCGGAGCGGCGGGCACGAATACGCTGCGGCAGATCTTCTCTCACACGAGCAGCCTCAACTCGATCGAGCTCCCACGAGACAAGTCGCTCGCCGACACCGATCATTTCCCTGCGCTCCTGGCGCGGGGTAGCACCGATGTGCGACCGGGCGCGGTGTTCAGCTACGGCGGCACCGCCCTGGCGGTCGCGGCGCGGGCGATCGAGGTGGTCACGGGCAAGCCGTGGCTCACCGTGTTTGCGGAGAAGATTGCGAAGCCGTGCCGGATGAAAGCAACGGTCACGGGCCACAACCTTTGGACGTTCAGCGGCATCGTCGGCGGTGATAACTTCCCCTGCAGCAACGCCGCGGATTACATGAATTTCCTCCAGATGTTGCTGAACGACGGCGTCTTTGAAGGCAAGCGCGTGCTCTCTGCCGCCGCTGTGCGCGAGATGCAAGCCAACCAGATCGGCAAGGCCGTGGTCAAGCGACCCGAGTATATTGAGCGAGCGCTCCAGCAGACGCACCATGGCGTCTATGGATTAGGAGAATGGCGGATGCTCGTCGATGACGCGGGCGAGGCTGTGGTCCTGAGCAGTCCTTCGTTCGCGGGATTCTTTCCGTGGATCGACAAGAAGCGCGGAATCGCGGGCGTGTTTGTGGGCCGTGCCTCCGGAGGCATCGATGCGTTCCATGCTTCCGCTGCGCTCGTGCCGCTCGTGGGCCGCGCGGTAGATGAAAGGGACGCCGCGCAAAAATAGCGGCGGTCAGACTGCATCCCACTCTTCGTTCCCCCGACAAAAACACAACTGGGTCGCGGCCACTGCAACTTGTATGACTCACCCGAGCTAATGATAAGCGCCGCCGTTTCCCGGAAGGAGCGGCAGATGGTCATGCGCATATTTATCCGAGGGTGGTCGCGATTCGCATGAAACGGTCCGCGTCGTCTTCTGCTCCTCTGATTTAATCATCGCGAACCCGTTCCGGCCGGCGCCCTGAGAGTTAGTTCAGAGTTTAAGTTTCGAGAGTTCTCGGTATTCTGGGGAGCTCTCAAAGTAAGCCTAATCGCTTCCCTCCCCGCATGAAAACTTCTCTCATCCGCGCCGGGTGCGCACTGCTTGTTCTGACCGCCGCCGCTTGTGCCCACGGGGCTGGCAACGCAATCGATCGAATTGACTTTGGAGACGCTGTTTCGGAGGAGGGACATCAGTTTGCCGGGAACGGCACCGCAGGCTCCGGGCCTCACAGCAAGCCATACCGGAAGCCGATCGGAGCGCCGTCTGGCGGAGGGGCTTTCACGTTTATGATGGGCTGCGATCCGGCACGGCAGAACTACGTGACGATCAAGCTCTGGGGCAACGACGCGCCGGCGCGTATTTCGATCCAGAGACGGGGGATGGAAGAGGGCGGCGGGCCCGTGGTTTATCCGGACCGCTTTTACTATTACACGACGCCGGTGCCGATCGTGCAGACCACGGGCAAACGCGCGGTCCAGATCACGGTGAGGAACGACGGGCTGGCGAATGAGGCGACTGGCAAAGCGATCTACTCGGCTTTTACGCACACGCAGCCGCAGCTCGTGCCTGAAGCGGCGGACGTGGTCGGCTCGGCTCCGGCGCGCACCGGTTGGCCGACGCTCGATGCGCTCACGCTGCCCGAAGCGGTGACGCAGATGCGCACCGTCCGGCAGAATCTTTTTAACGCCGGCGGCTACCTCGACAAGGTGCTCGCGCGGCAGGTGCCGGTGGGGCAGCCGGGTGCGCCGGTGGAAGTGATCGGGCTGGATCTTTTTACCGACGTGAGTGCCTGGGCGGCTTCAAATCCCGGCGCGACGCACGACCAATGGCGCGATCGGATCGCACGCGTGCAGCATGGGCCGGGCTACACGAATTTTCCCGATGAACTGCTGAGCCTCCTAACCACGGCCTATCTGCTCCCGCCCTTCACGGATGGGGATGATTCGGTGGTGGTGGGTCTCGACCGCTATCGGGATGAGACGATTCTCGACCGCATCGTGCAGGCGCTGGACAGCATCACGTATTTGCAAGGGCGCGACGGCGGATTCCATCGCGAAGGCGACGCGGACCCGAGTGGCATCTCGGGCTGGAACGTCTGGCACGGGCTCTGTTCAACCCCGCGCGCGGCGGGCCACTACATGGCTGGATCACAGGCACGCGGAACCACCTGGACGCTTTCGCTCGAGGGCGTCGATACGCAGACGCTCGGCTGGGCGCTGATCCATCTGCTGAATGATCCGGTCGCCGGCCCAGCGCTCACGGCGCGCCTCGGGCAGCCCTTCGACGCGGACCTAAACGGCGGGTCGATGCTCCGTGCGCACGCGTACGAGCGGCTGCTTTTTAACCATATCCTCTATTTACGCAAAGTGACCGGCGGCGCGGTGTCGCAGAACATGTTTCAGGAACTCGGCATGTACGCGGCGCACGTGGCGCTCGGGAAGATTCAGGCGCTGTACCCCACTTCGGCCTATGTGAGCGCACCTCCGAAATATCCAAACGAAAGGCATATCGCGGCGAATGCCACGGCCCGCGACGTGGTGAACATGACGATGGGCGTGATCCCCACGACCCTCCCCGGCTCCCGGCTGATCGTGAATGGTGTGCCGGTGAATCATGCGCAGAGCATCGGCGGGCTGGGCGAGGCGCATGGAATGATGAGCACCGGCTTCGACGGCGGTGGCTATGGGCAGATTTTGCCGTGGCTCGCGCCGCGGTTTGCGGAGCTGGCGGCGGCGGATCCGACGCTCTCCGCGGCAGACCGCGCCGTGATCAACGAGCGAGCGAACGCCACGATCAACGGCTTCAACAAGTTTCTCTCGCCCCTCGATGGGGCGAAGGTGAGCGGCGGCGTGGTCACCGCGAACCCGATCGGCTTCGGCGCGGAGCCATGGATCACCTATCGCGACACCAAAAACCCGAATACCGGCAGTGGCGGACGCAATTTCAATGTGCAGTATCCCGCCGCGTCGCCGATGAGCCCGATGGCTAATGCCTACGCGCGCCGTTCCGCCTATCTTTACAGCCAGTTTGGCACCACGCCTGGCTTTGGCGCCGGGGCCGGGCTTTCGCTCAACTATGCGCGCGACATCCTCCATTACGAGGCGACGCTGCGCGGGCTGGTCGGGGTCGATCCCGCGACGCTCACGCCGCTCCCAGCAGAGCCGAGGCAACCTGACTTTGCCTGGGCCGATGTGCAGGCCGGCGCCGTGGCGGTCATGAATAATGGTGAGCGCCTTTACCTGAACGCGAACTGGCGCAACGCCGATCTCGTCCGCCTAGGCAACATCAGCCGCATCGCCCGGGTGCATCACACGACCGGGACCATCGAGCGGGCGGCGGAGATCATCATGCCGAAGGATGCGGCCAATGTGCAAAGCGATGGCAACCTTACGGCGAGCGTCTGGGCGGGCGCGCACGTCGTCCGCTGGGGCGATTACCTGATCGCGCTGAACAACAGTCCCGGCGAGCAAAATGTCGCGCTACCCGCCGGCTCCAGCCGAGTGAAGAATCTGATCGATGGCACTTCCCACACTCCCGGCACCTCGGTCGCGGTGCCGGCCGGACAAGCAGGGATCTTCTACCTCGCTGCCGGGCCGCTGCCAACCGGAGCAGGGGTCCCGACGATTGCCACGCCCGTCGCCGCGGCGGGACAAACCGCCACGACGGTGAACCTGAGCGTGCTCGGCGCGGACGATGCCGGTGAAGCGGCACTCATTTACACTTGGGTCGCGAGCGGTCCCGGCGCGGTGACCTTTTCGGGCAACGGGACCAACGCGGCACAGAACACCACGGCGACGTTTGCGAGCGAGGGCGTTTACGAGTTCACCGTGACGGTGCGCGATGCAGGCGGAAATGCGGTCGCGAGCACCCTCACAATGACCGTCGCGCAGGCGGCGACGAGCGTGGCTACTTCGCCGGCGAGAATTCACGGTGGCGAGTAGCGTCACCCAGCAATTTACCCCATTCGTAAACGACCAAATTGGCACCCATGCAATCGTCGGTAACTCTCAGCTAGGCGCGCACCCGCGGCCGGCGGCTCCGCCAGCGTCCGGGTCAGCGCTGGAGCGCTGAATGCCACCGCGAGTGTCACGGTGCTCACGCCGGTCGGTGCGTTTGCCGGCACGCAAGTGATCGGCTCCGCATCTCTCGGCCGATTCGGACGACGACTCTACGCCGACGCTCAGAGGCTGAGACAATCAGCTTTGGAGGCGGGGGGGGGAATCGAACCCCCGAATAGGGCTTTTGCAGAGCCCGGCCTTACCACTTGGCTACCCCGCCGTTCGCTTGAAGGGCGGGGAAGATGCAGGGAAGCGGCGGAAGTTGCAAGCGGCTTGTGAGCGGACGACGACCATCGAAAGGTTCTCCGTGACTTGTCACTTCTGACATCTGCTTTCTCTCTTCTGCGCCTTCTCTCCCCGCAGGCAGCATGCTCTCTCCGAATCTCTCCACATGGAAATCTACGCCGATCCCGCTTACGACATGGCCACGGAGCAGTTCCGAGTTATCGCCGATCATCTCCAGATCGAAGAAAGCCTCCGGGAGCGCATGTTGCATCCGAAACGGGCCATGGCCGTGACCCTGCCAATCCATCGCGATGATGGCCGCATCGAAACCTTCCAGGGCTTTCGGGTGCAGCATCATCTGGCGCTCGGACCGACCAAGGGCGGCACGCGCTTCCACCCGTCTGTGACGCTGGGCGAAGTGGCTGCGCTCTCGATGTGGATGAGCTGGAAATGCGCGCTCACCGGTTTGCCGTATGGCGGGGCCAAAGGCGGCATCGCCGTTGATCCGCGTTCGTTATCCTTGCGAGAGTTGGAAGCGCTTTCCCGGCGTTACATGCAGGAAATGATCCCGTTTGTCGGGCCACATACAGACATCATGGGTCCGGACATGGGGACAAACGAACAGGTGATGGCCTGGTTCATGGACACCTATTCAGTCTATACGGGCTACAGCGTTCCCGAGATCGTGACAGGCAAGCCGGTTTCCGTCGGAGGCAGTGCCGGTCGGCGCGAAGCCACCGGACGCGGCGTGGTTTACCTGATTGAGCGCGCGCTGGATGTCTTGAAGATGCAGCCGGACGGTTGCACGGCAGTGGTGCAGGGCTTCGGGAATGTGGGAGCCGTGACGGCGCACGGGCTCGCCTATAAGACGGGGATGAAAGTGATCGGTCTGAGTGATCAGTATGGCGCGTATCATCGCGCCGGAGGCATCGATGTCGGCGCGGCGGAACGCTATGCGCAGACGCACGGAAGCTTGCAGGGTTTCACCGAGGCCGACCCGATTTCGCCGGACGACTTGCTGACCTTGCGCTGCGACGTGCTGGTTCCTGCGGCGATCGAAGCGGTGATCACGGAGCACAATGCTGGGCGCCTGCAATGCCGCATCCTCGCCGAAGCGGCCAACGGACCGACCACACCCGCGGCGGATCGGATTCTCTTCGAGCGCTGGGCGGAAATTTTCGTCATCCCTGACATTCTCTGCAATGCCGGAGGCGTGGTGGTGAGCTACTTCGAGTGGGTCCAAGGACTGCAGGCGTTTCTCTGGAACGAATCCGAAGTCATGGACCGACTCTTCCGCATTCTGGAGCAAGCGTTCTCCGCCGTAACCAAACGGGCGCGGGAGGAAAAGATCCCGCACCGAGTCGCCGCAATGGCCATCGGCGTCGAGCGAGTGCTGGCCGCAAAACGCGCGCGCGGCCTCTTTCCGTAGCCGCAAAAGCCGCCACGCAGCTGGCACTGGCTCTGCTGGTGCAGGGAGGTGAATCTATGTGCCCGGCCAGCTTGCTCCCCAAAAACCGCGGACCACGCAGAGCCGCGTTCAGCCTTCTGGAAGTCCTGTTTGCCGCCGCCATCCTGGTGATTGTCGGCGGCGCGGTTTTCACCTCGATGGTCCGGCTCCAGCGGCATGCAGCGAACAATCGGAACTATGCCTGTGCGCAGATCGTCCTCCGGAATGCGATCGATCAGGCACTCGGCCGAGGCTGGAGCGATCCGGCAAATCCCATGGGGATCCTCGCGCCGACGGTGACTGGCTCCACGAGCGTTTACGACACGTCGAGTCTTGGTTGGAAGCAATGGAATCCCTTTTCCGCCTCCGACACCGCGGATCCAAATTCCGTGGTGCCGATCTATACCGATCAGCTGGAACCCACGCGGAATGTGAATGGGCGGCTTTACCGCAAGATCCAGCGGGTCCGGGACAATGAGCGCCTGCTTTGGGTCACCGCGCGGATCGACTACGCTTACGCCGGTCAGGATTACAGTCATCAGATGAGCACCGTCCGCTCACTCGACTAGATGAAAGTTCAGCGTTCTTCCGTGGGTCGGAGCAATCGCACGCGCCAGACGGGCGGTACTTTGGTCGAACAGCTGATCGCCATGGGTGCGGTGTTCCTCGTGGGAGGAATGATGTACCTGGTGCTGAATTTCGGCGCAATTCTCTACGCGAAGATTTTCCAGATCACCACGACCAACCACACCGCTCGAGGAGCGATGCAGGAGATGAGCACGCGCGTCTATGAGGCGACCGAGACGCCGGTGTTGGTGGACTCGACTGGCAGCGAGTTGCCTCCGGTGGATGCGGATGGCGATGGCATTGCCAAGTCGGCGGAAAACTGGCTTCCGGCAGCAGGAGTCAAGTTCACCGTGGCGCTCGGTTCGGCGCGGAAGACCACCGGCTCGAGCAGTTCGGATGGCGACACGGTCGTGGTCCAGGATGCAGTTCCTCCGGTGAAAGCCGGGGATCTCGTGACCATCTCCGACCCGAGCATCACCGCGCAGGTGGCGTCGGTGAGTTCTTCCGGAGCAAACGCCACCCTGAAATTTTCTGCGAAGCTGGGCGAACTCGCGCTGCCGGCGCAGGTGACGCCCGTGGCAAACTTTGTTCCAGCAAACCGCCCGGTGCATGTCACGCGGCCGGCGGCCTTTGTTGCCGTGCCCATTGCCGGATCTTCCGCCGCAGAGTTGCGGCATTATCCCTCGGCAAAAAACGTCGCAGTCCACGGCGCGGCATCGTTCAACGATCCCGCCAACTTCAGCCTGGTTGCCCGGAATCTGCGGGCCAGCCAACGCGGGGAAACCCCGTTTTCTTATACCGCGGACCCGACGCTGGAAGTCCTCACTCGCGATCCGGAATACCGCGCCATCCGAGTGAATCTTCAGATCGAAGCGCGCGAGTTCAGCAACCGGAAGAAGACGCGGTTTAACTCCGATCTCGCCGTGAACAGTGCGATCACCTGGAAGTCCGCCGCGCACGTTCAGTTTGCCTCCGCTGCGCCGATCCCGATCGCCACCCCGAGACCCACGCCGACTCCGACGCCAGCTCCAACTCCGACCCCGGCGCCGACTCCTGTTCCAACGCCCACGCCGACGCCCGCTCCCACACCGACTCCGACGCCAAAGCCAACTCCCGTTCCCACGCCGACTCCGAGCCCGACGCCCACTCCGAAACCCACGCCTGTTCCCACTCCAACTCCGACACCGGCACCGACCCCAACGCCGAAACCCACACCCACTCCGACGCCGACACCCAAACCGACGCCCACTCCGAAACCGACTCCTACTCCGACCCCAATTCCTACGCCGAAACCCACTCCGACCCCGAAACCAACTCCCAAACCCACACCCACTCCGACGCCCAAACCCACTCCGACTCCCGCTCCTACGCCAAAGCCGACACCCACGCCCACGCCGAAGCCGACCCCAAAGCCGACGCCGCCTCCGCGGGACGACTAGAAACTTCCACCGCTCCCATGATTCGATCCTTTTCTTCCCGCGGCCACATCCTGGTTCCGACCTTGATGATGATCGTGGTGATTTCTTCGCTGATCGGAGTCGCCGTCGCCTTCGCTACGCACAACGGCCGGATGGACCGGGAATCGCGGGAGTTCACCAGCGCGCTTTCCGTCGCCGATGGAGAGATGGAACGGCTCTACGATGGCTGGAAAAGGTTGATCAATCAGATCCCACTCGGAGATCGCGCGACTCCGGAACAACTCAACGCCATTGCCAAACCGATTCCCTCGGCCACCGCGGTTCACCCCGGTTTTGCTGGAGCCACGCTGCTGGCCAACTTCGCCGGTCGCGAGTCGCATATTCTCCAGGAAGTGGACCCGTACGGAAATCTGATCCCAGTTGGTTCGCGGCAGACGAACACCGGTCCGTTGCCAGGTTTCCGCGGGATGTTCGCGATCAACACCACGCATGAAGCTCGCGTGGCCGTCGGCATGCAATCGATCAGCCGCATGGTGAAGGTCGAGATCGGGCGCACCTTTACCAAAAGCGAGGCGCCGATCTTCCAGGCGGCCATGTTTTTCGAGGATGATCTGGAACTGCATCCGGGCGAAGCCATGACCATCGCCGGCCCGGTGATTACCAACCATCGGCTGTTTGCCGCTGGGTTTGCCGGCAAAGGGCTCACGCTTTCGAGTTACGTTTCCTACAACAAAGACTTCAGCTATTCGGAGAAACCGCCGACCGCCACCGGCTACGACGGTTCCAAGTGGGAGGCGCCGAAATATTCGACCAGCAAAGAAACGCAACTGGCGAAAACCGAACGCCTGGAGCCGGCCGGGCGGGACATGCGCGAGGCGTTCGACACGAAAGATGTGAACCCAAACAACGACGGTTTCCGCGAACTGCTCGAGAAGCCGGTGAGCGGGTACGAAGATCCGTCGGCGATCGCTCCGTTTCGATTCTACAATCAGGCGTCGCTCAAAATCGCGGTGAAGCAGACCGGCTCCGGACCGACGGCGACGCAAACCGTGACGGTCATGGGCAGCGACGGCAAACCCGTCCCGGCTGCGGTCGCCACGAAAGTCACCGCCGCACTGGGTTTGCGCCGACCGGTTTACGATCGCCGGGAGCAGCAAAGCGTCTCCGTGACTCCAGTGGATGTCGCAAAGCTCGGCGATGCCATCCTTGCCATGAACTCCGATGCCGATCCGGGGAAGCATTTCAATGGCGTCGTTCACTTCGCCGACGAAAGCGCCGACGCGAGCAAACGCGCTTTCCGGCTGGAGAATGGATCGAAACTCCCGACCTATGATCGGCCGGTGGATTCCGCCGCGAGCGACCGCGGCTTTTCGGTTGCGTCCGATGCCGGCATTTACATCCGCGGCGATTACAACAGCTACACCGGAGCGCCCGCCGTTCCTTCCGCAGTCCTGGCGGACGCCGTGATGATCCTTTCCAACAACTGGGATGATGCGCGGGCGGCGAACCCGATGTATGGCGTCGATGATCCGGCGGATCCTTCGCAAACTATTCCGGGGTCCGAGCGCCGCGCCACAAACACCACGGTGCAAACCGCGATCATGGCTGGATCGGTGCCGACGGGTTACGACCCGACGCCGAACGATCCCGGGAACGGCGACAACTATGGAGCCAGCGGCGGCGCGCACAACTTCCCGCGCTTCCTGGAAAACTGGGACGCCACCAACTTCAACTTCAAGGGTTCGATGGTTCAGCTTTTCACTTCGAAAAACTTCACCGGCCGCTGGAAGACCGGCGATATCTATACGCCGCCCATCCGCAACTGGAGCTACAACGAAGATTTCACCCGGCACCCGTCGCCCGGGTTGTTTGCCTTCACCACCTACTCACGCGGCCCCTGGCGCCGGTTTTAACGATGCGTTTTTCCACTGCTGCACTCTTGTTGTTGTTCGTCGGCCGATCCGCTCAAGGCCTCGATTTCACGCCACAGTTTACCGAGATCAATGCGGACGGCATTCCCACCAAAGCGATGTATTTCGCCGATGGGGAAAAGCGTGTCTTCATCACTCCTCCCGCTGGTTGGACCTGCACCGGTGGGGCGGCTTCCGCGCTCTTGCGCAACGAAGCCACGGCGCGAGCGACGGTGGTCCTGACGCTCTCCTCAGTCCCGATCTTCCCCACGGATGCAGCAAAGCAGAAAGCCGCCGCCGAAGCCGTGCTCGCGCTTGCGCCGAAGGGAGCGGAGCGCGTCGCTCTGGAAGGAGAAACGCCCAATCCGATTGCGATCAATGGCTGGACCAGTCACCAGCTCCGGATCGGTTACGACGTGCTGGAAACGCGGATGCAGAAGAGCGTGACGTTGATCAAACTGAACAATCGCGAAGAGCTGCAAGTCATCGTGACTGCTCCGGAGAAAGACTTCCGACTCGCCTCCAGTGCGGCGACTTGGTGTCTGAACTCCTGGCATAAAAAATAGCAGTCTTCGTCAGGCGAGGTTTTCTGTTTGGCCCGCCTCAGTCTGGAGGATGAAAGCAGCAGCCGCAGCGAAATCATCCGCCACGAAATCGGCGCCGCTCGGTTCGGCATTCGCGCCGACTCCAGTCCGGACGAGGATGGAGCGACATCCGGCGCGCTGACCCGCCTCCAGATCGCCCGCGCGATCTCCGATCATCCACGACCGCGCGAGATCCAGACCCAGATCTCGCGCCGCTTCCAGCAACATTCCGGGGGCCGGCTTCCGCCGCTCGGATGCTTCGTCGGGATGATCCCCGCAGAAGTACGTCGCATCGATCAACTCCGCGCCGAGCGCAGCGAGGAATTGCGCGTGGACCGCTTGATACTGCACTTCGGTAAAATAGCCGCGCCCGATCCCGCTTTGATTGGTCACGACGACAGTCCGGAAGCCCGCTTCCTTCAATCGCCGCAAGCCATCCACAACTCCGGAATAAACCCGCACTCCACGCGGGTCGCTCAGATAACCGAGGTCTTCGATCAAAGTTCCATCCCGATCCAAAAACACGGCGCGTTGCAGCAAGTCGGTCATCGCGGATGACCGTAGAGTTCCAGTTCGCAAATCCAAGGTTGCGCTGCGGCAATCGGCGGCGCCTGGGTCCTACGTCCGTTGCTTCCGGCAGAAGCGAAGCGTCAGCTGGAACAATCCCTTTGCCGCTATGAACAACGACGCCTTTCCACCCGAACCAGAAAACGAGCGCCGCGAAGAGACCGCAGCGCCAGAAGCGCCGGTGCATCCAGCCACCACCAGCGTCGGAGCTGCGGGTGGCGGTGTCGCCGGTGCGGCCATCGGGCTGGCTGTCGGAGGACCAGTCGGCGGCGCGATTGGAGCAGCCATCGGCGCGATGATGGGCGGCCTCGGCGGAAATGCCGTCGGGGAAGCAATCGAATCGGCTGGAGCTGAACGCAGCCCGCAAGAATCCGGCTCAGGTGAATCGAGTTCAGCATCGGGAGAAGGCGCTGCCACAGCGGCAGCGATCGCGCAGGTCGTCCACGCTGAGCCCGGACATGAGGAAACAGCGCTGCGCGCCTGGTCGCTCTATGAGCGCGAACATCATCCGGAAGGACGCGACGTGGATCATTGGCTCGCAGCCGAGTCGCAGCTTCGGGAGGAGCGACGGCACGCCGCCTCGATCAATCCCGAGTAGTCGCCGGAGCCAAATTCTTCAAACCAGCCGCGCCAGATCTTTCGGCAGGGGAGAATCGAAGCTCAGCTCCTCTCCCGTTTCCGGATGGGGAAAACGCAGCTTGCAAGCGTGCAGGGCAAGGCGCTTCGCCGGGTCCGACTTCGCTCCATATTTCTCGTCACCGACGACCGGGCATCCAGCTTGCGCCAGCTGCACGCGGATTTGGTGCCGCCGGCCGGTTTGCAGCGTCAGCTCCACCAGCGTCCGCCATTCGCGCCGCTTTAAGACGCGGTAATGCGTTACCGCATGTCGCGTGAGTTCGCTGGGAGGAGCGACGTAAACCTTGAAAGGATTGGCTTCGTCCAGATCGCATTCGAAGGTGCCGGCGTCTTCCGGAAGACGGCCTTCCACGACCGCTTCGTAGCGCTTCTCCACCTGATTCCAGGAGGCTTGCAGCGTCGTCTTCGCTTTGTCCGTCTTGGCAAAAACCATCAGGCCCGAAGTCTCTTTGTCCAGCCGATGCACGATTCCGATTCGATCCCGCGCCTGCTCTTTTCCCCGCCGGACATATTCGGTGAGCTGGAAATACGCGGTTTTCTCCTGCTCGGTTTCTGTCCCCATGCTCAGCAATCCCTCCGGTTTTTCGATGACGATGAGGTGCGCGTCTTCAAAGTAAACTTTCATCCCCGAGGTGAGGACGGTTTTCGGCGTGGCAAACCGATCGCTGCGAATCGCCACCAAATCTCCGGCCTTCAGCGGATGATCGAACTGCGTGACCGGCCGTCCATTG
>DASVRR010000275.1:0-5437 GCA_036388515.1 Chthoniobacteraceae bacterium
ATCGCGCGGCGTCTTCGCTTGCTCCAGCTTTTCGGCAGTTTGTTGAAGCTCGGCGCGCAATCCCTTGAGCTTTCCTTTTTCTTCCTCAGTGAGCGACTTCAGCGGATCGAGAATGCGCGCGCGTTCCGCGAGTTCCTTCCCGACGGAAGTGGCGCGAGCCCGCGCTTCCGCAGAGAGAGCGCGATCTTCCAGCAAAGTCTGCGGACGCAGCCAGCCGGAGAATGCGAGCGCCACAAAAAGCAGCGGCGCGATCCAGGTCCGGGGAGTGAGCCGCAGCGGCAGGTCTCGAGCCTGCGACGGAGTGCGGCGGGCGAGATGTTCCCGAGCCCGGCTGAGGTGAAGCTCGGCGCCGCTTCCGGCTTGATCGGTTTGCTCAAACCACCAGGCGGAAGCGAGCATCTCTCTGGCGCCCGCAGCTTGGTCCCAAACGGCCAGCGCGGCGAAGGCTGCGGGACGCCGCCACCAGGCAAAAACTCCGGTCGCGGCGAGCCAAATCCCGAGCAGCGCCAGCGCCCACCAGGATTCGTCCTTCACTCCGGAAGAACGCATCGCCAGCCACGCGCCGGCGGCCACGGCAGAAACCGGAACCGCAGTGCGACCCAGCGCGCGGAGCCATCCGGCGAGCACCAAACGCCGGACGACGCGCGCGGCGGGAGCGGTGAAGAACCCCGCGTCTTCCGGAGAACGCGGAAGAATCGGCAGGCTGGAACCAGTCGGCGTCATCGGCTTTACAGCGTCTCGATGGTGTCGAGGAGCGTCTGGGCTCGCCGCCGCACTTCGGCGTCGGTGGTTTGTTTCACCGTCTCATCGAGCGCAGATCGGGTCAGGCTGCCGAGTTCGCCGAGCTCGCGGCTGGCGGCTTCGCGTTTCTCCCAATCCGCGTGACCGAGATCCCGGAGCAACGCCGCGATTTTATCCCGGAGACCTTCCGGCATCGCGGGGGAAGGAACCGCGGCGCTCACCAGATCGCGGACCGGCACCTGGAAGACGCTGCCGGCGGTGCGGACCGGCACGAGGAACTCGCGCAAAGATCCGCCGACGGTGCCGCCGCCCCACAGCGTGGCGGTGAAAACGGGCGTCGCTTCGCTGGCTTCCGCGCTGCTGTTGCTGAGCGTGCGGATCAGGTTGGAAGCCACCGGGATGACTCCGGCGGAAGAAAGGAAATGCAGTTCCGGAAGGTCGATCTGCCCGGCGAGAATCTGTCCGCCCGCGACGACGACTTGGGCGCGCTCCGGTGGAGCTTCGAGGTTTTCTTCCACAGCGACTTTCGGCGGGGTCGCGGCGATCTGACGAATCTCGGAAGGCGCAAACTTTTGCTGGCCGAAAAGGCTGGTCTCGAACGTCATTTCGTCCCCATCGAGGAAAGCCACGAAAGAGCTGCCGTCTTTGAGCACCACGCGGAATCCCAGCGGATCCTCTTCAGTTGGCCCGCAGCCGAGCACTTCGTCCAGCGCAAGCTCGCGCACTCCCCAAGCGGTGGTCGCGCGCAGCCGCACGTTGGCATCCGCTTTCACCGCCAGACGCTCCCCTTCGAAAGTCTCCACGAAACCCCAGGCACCGGCGCTTCCGGGAACTTCGCCCGGCAGCGCGCGGAGCACCAGGCGATCCAGCGCCGCCGCATCGAGTGCGATCGTCGTCCCGGTGGTGAGCGCAAACTTCAAACCTTCCGCAGTGAGCTTTCCGCGAAGTGTCTGCCCATCGCGGAGCAGCACGCGAGTTTCCCGACGGTCGCCGATCAGGGCGGCGATTTTCTCCAGCGGAATGACGGTTTTTCCGCGCGCGGAGGCAATCTCCAGCCGGGCGCAACTGGCGGTGCCTTTCAGCCGGGTGTCCGCGCCGATCGCGAGCACATCGACGGGACCGCGCTCGACGTTCAGCTTCTCCAGCAAAGAAGTGAGCACCGGCGCGCTCGGGCTGCTGCCGAAGGATCCGGGAGCAAAATTGACGATCATCTTCCGGTCACGCGGAGGCACATCGGCGACGAGTCGGGAGGAATTCAGTGGAGCAAAAAGTTTCGCCAGCGCCTTGGCGTCCGGCGCGGCATTTAGTCCGCGCTGCGCCAGCGCGTGGACCAGCGAGACGCTTTCTCCTGGAGCGAGTTTGAGATTGTAGGTGAGGTTGAACTGGTAGTTCCGCTGGTTTTGGATGGTCGGCCGGAGCTTGGCATTGCGGCCGGAAACGAGCACGAGCGCAGAGGCGCCTTGCTGGCCCGGAGGACGCAGCACCGCAAAGCCGGAGTCCTTCGCGCCCAGCGCATTGGTCACGGGCGCACCGGAGTCGCCGATGGTCGCCTGCATCTGATTGTTGAACTGAATTCGGAAGTTTAGGCGGACGGTTTGAGGCGCGGCGCTGATGTTCCGCAGCGTGTCCACGTAGCGGACAAAGGCCGCCTTTTGCTCGAGCTTGACCCGCCGGTTGATCGCGAAGCTGTTGTTGATGTTCGCATCGATGAAGTACTCGCTTCCATCCGGAGTCATCATCGGCTGTTGCGCGGAAAAGCTGCTGCCATTGACTTCCACCTGCATGGCTCCGCTGAAACAATTCGAGCCGTTTTGCACGCTGCCGTTTGAATCCAGATCCCAGATGAAACCGAGACTGTCGGTCTGTTGCTGGAAGTTTGCTGGAACCAAATTCGGCGCGGCTGCGGAGCGCCCGATGATTGGCGCCGCCAGGAGCAGAGCGACGAGCGGAAGAACGCGGAAGATCATGGCGGCTAGAGGCGGAGAGGCTGGGGAGAGAAGTGGCCCGCGGAGGAATCTTTGGGCACCGCTGAAGCCGGGGAAGGTTCCTTTTTCTCACTTTCTTCCGGAGCCTCCGGCGTGCGGAAAGCAACCACGTGGGCCAGCGGCACCCGCCAGACGCGCTGTCCGGAGCGTAGCGGCAGGAGCGTTTCCGCCAGCCGGCCTTTCAACTCCGTCCCGCCAGCGAGCCGGACCGTGAAGAGCTGACCCGCGCCATCGTCGCTCGCTTCGAGTTGCAGGATCTGGCTGGAAGCGACGGGAGTGACGCTGGATTCGGCGACCAAATGCAGGCTCGGCAGATCGATGACTCCAGCGAGTCGGCTTTCGCCGAGGAGTTCGCAAAACGGCATTCGGGCGGGCCTCGGTTCGGCTGCCGCTTCTTCTCCGGAAGACGACGCTCTCGACTGCATGCGGAGCATTTCGCGGAGGCTTTGCGGCACGAGTTTCACCATGCCGAACCGCAAACTCGGCGCGTTCCATTCTCCTCCTCGCATCATGGCCACGAAGCGGCTCCCGTCCGTCAGCGCCAGCCGATGTGCGGGGAAAGGTTCGCGCACGGAACTCAGCGAGCGGATTTCCGCCAGGTTCACCCGGAGCATTCCCCACGGAGTCGCCACCTCGAGCGGCGCACTGCTTTCGTGGCTGATCGCCAGCCGATCTCCGCCCTGCGTCGCCACAAGCATCCCCGCGGCCGCGACGGCCACGCCGTCTTGTTCCCCAGCGCGCAGGGTGACCAGATGGACTTCGGCAAGCTCCACGGCGAGATCGAGTCCGCTTTCCGTCTTCATCGAAAGCTTCGCGCCGGGCGCAGTTCCGGTGAGAATTTCGCCGTCGCGCAGGAAGAACCGGATCGGCCGCTGAACTCCCGCTCCGCCTTCGATGCCCGCGAGCTGCGCAAAGACCAGCGGAGTTTTCCCGAAAACCGTCTCCACCTCGAAGTCGTTGCCAATGATGTTCCCCGTCAGTTTCGAGCCGGGCTCAATCAGCACCGCATCCAGTTTTCCCCGGGTGATCTCCGCCTTTTCCGCCAGCGCCTGCAGCGGCGCGAGCACCAGCGCGGTTTTCTCCTCATCCTCGTCAATCGGCCGGGCCGAGGAGAAATTGGCAATCAGCTTCTGGTAGAGGGCCGGCACGGTGGGATCGACCAGCCGACCGCGCTTGTAGTAGCTGGCGAGCAGTTCCCGCGCGTCGGCCGCGCTCGCATTGGCGCGCTGCGCCATATAGTGCACGTAGGCCACGGAACCGCCCGCGGGAAGATCCACGGAAAAGGTGATGTCGAACGATCGGTTCCCGTTGATCCGGACCTGCGGTTTCACCTTTGACTTCGGATCCGCGACGATGAAGACGACGCCGGGACGACTGTCCGCGCCGGTGGAAAAGAACGCGCCGTCCTCCTTCCCGAGCTGACCCATGAACGGTTTCTCTTTGAGATCCAGCACCTGCACCGCTGCATTGCCGAGGTCGGTGTGAATATTCGCCTGCACCTTCTGCGGAGCGGTCCCGGCGGCCTCGAAAATCTCGATGTAGCGCAGCGCCCCGTTTTCCGGATCGAGCCGAATCCGCCGGGTAACGGTAAGGCTGCGGTAGCGTCCGGTGAGCACAAATTCCGAACCGTCCGCCGTCATCATCGGACGGGTAAACGGGACTTGATTCCCGTCGAGCTGGAGGGCGCCGCCATTGTCAAAGCAATCGTTCGTCCCATCACTCACCGCTCCTTGCGGGTTGATATCCCAGCGATTGGCGCGCCGGTCGGTGACCTGGGTGAAGCGCGCGGGAATCAGCTTCTCCGGTTCGGCCGCGAATCCTCTGAGCGGGGCGAACACTGAGCACGCGGCTGCCAGAAGCAGCCAGTTTACCGGGAGGAATCGAGCCATGGGGAGTCGCTTTGAGACAGCGCAGTGTCGGACAAAATTCTGAGGCGGCAAGCCGATTAGTCAGCGCTCGCGATGCGCCGGGCCTTCACCGGGAGGGCAGCCGCGGCAGCCATGCGGAACCAAACAAAAGCAGCGCCGCGAGGAGCAAAAAGAGCACGCCGGTGAGCACCTTCACCCAGGCGGTATGCCGTTGCTGGAAGCGGACGAGCGCCTCGCTGCGCAGGCCGCTCCAGGCGAGCAGGAAGACCACGACCAGCGGCAGGACGAACGCGACATTATAGATGAGCAGATGGCCCACCGCTCCGGATTCCCCTGCGCGCAGCATGTAGAGAATCGTCGGGAGATAAACCTGGCCGGTGCAGGCCAGCTCCAGCAGGGAAATAACGATGCCCGCTCCGAACGCCGCCGCGACAAAGCGCGTCGCGCGCGCGCCGGTCCGGATCGTCGTCCGGATGCGCTCTTTGAGCATGCCGGGAAGTTGCAACGTCATCTCCGCGTGCCGTCCTTGCGCAGCGAGTTGCGCATCGCGAAACGACAGCGCCGCGACGATCAGCGCGAAGGCCGCGAGCAAGTAATTCAGCAGCGTGCCGGCGGTTCGCAGGGCAGCGATTTTCGTCAGGACTTGGGCGAGCCCGAGACCGACGGCGAAGTAAGTCAGGAAGACCGCTGCGATGAAGGCCGCGCCGACCGCGAGGATTTCCGGCGGGCTCCGGCGCGCGATCTGGAGATAGGAAAGCAGGAAGATGATCGTCGCGAAGGCGCAGGGATTGATTCCGTCGAGCAGCCCGGCCGCCGCGACAAGGCCGAAGGAGAGCGCCTGAT
>DASVRR010000276.1:0-18066 GCA_036388515.1 Chthoniobacteraceae bacterium
AGATCACCGCGTGCGCCAGAGTCAGCGCTTTGACAATGTCACCGGACTTCGTGATCCCGCCGTCGGCGAGAATCCGGACGCCTTTTTTCTCCGCAGCGCGGGATGCGAGGAAGAGCGCCGTGAGCTGTGGAATCCCAACGCCAGCGACGATCCGCGTGGTGCAAATGCTTCCCGGCCCCTGGCCGATTTTGATCACGTTCGCGCCTGCATCAGCGAGGAACTCCACGCCCGCGCCGCTGGTCACATTCCCCGCGATGATCGGCAACTCCGGATAAGCGTCCCGCACCAGCCGCACGGTATCGCCGACGCTCCGCGTGTGGCCATGCGCGGTGGAAACGGCGATCACATCGACGCCGCGCTCCACCAGATCGCCGACATGCGCGAGGATGCGATCGCGATCCAGCTCGCCGGTGGAATTGCGTGGAGCAGAAACGGCCGCGCCACAGAGCAGCCGAAACTGATCGTCGCGCGCCGGCTTCAGCTGCGTCTGCCGCTCGTGGATGATCCGCTCGATGTCGCTCATCGTGAAAAGCCCGCGCAGCCGATCCGCCTTGTCCACCACGAGGAGCTTGTGAATCCCAATGTGCTCGCTGAAAAAGCGGTCGGCGCGCGCGATCGGATCCTTCCCGAGTTCGCGCTCATGGATCGTCTGGACCTGCGCGCGCGGAGTCATCGCATCCGTCACGCGGATCGAAGCGTAACGCGGGCGAACCGCGTGACCCGGGAGCAAACCGAGCAGCGTCCCCTTCTCATCCACCACCGGAAACGTGCGGAATTCAAAACCCTTTTCCTCAACAAACGCGAGCACGTCGCCGATCGACTGATCCGGCGCCACCTTGATCGGTTCCTGGATCAACCCGTGGACGTTGTTTTTCACCCGGCTGACTTCGCTGAGCTGCTGACGTTCCGGAAGATTGCAGTGGATCAGACCAAGGCCGCCGTTCAGCGCCATGGCGATCGCCATGCCGGATTCCGTGACCGTGTCCATGTCCGCGGAAATGATCGGGATGTGCAGATGCAGCCGCTCGTGGAGGACCGTTTCGAGCCGGGTTTCGCGCGGAAGAATCTCGGAATACAACGTCGCCAGCGTGACGTCGTCGTAGGTCAGCGCGACGCCCGCGTGCTCCGGAAAGAACTCATCGGCCGGCCGGTAAAAAGTGCCGTCGAGCGCGGTGGACGTTGAGCTTGCTGCCATGTCGGACCTTGGGGAACGACGGGGGAAGTTACAAGTGCCGAGTGCCGAGTTACGAGTGTCCGCGCCCGCGGGAGTTATCACTCGTAACTCGGCACCCGGCACCCGGCACTTTCTCAGAGTTTCGAGAGCTTGAAGCGCTCGTTCAGGCTGGCGCAGCGAGGGCAGCGCGGAAGCAGCGTCTGACTGGCGTCTTCAAACTCAAAGCCGCACATGCCGCATCGGACGACGTGCCGGAAGGCCGCTCGCTCGCGACGTTGCCGCCGCCATTCGTTGAAGAGCCACGCGCACAGAATCGGTCCGAGCATCAGCACCAGATAGATCAGCACCAGATAGCTTAGGCTGACCGGGATCATCGTTCAGCCGGAACCAGGTAAGCGTCCTGCCCGAAGCTCACGGTGGCAAACGCCCAGGTCACCGGAGCGGATTCGGTCGCGGGGAAAGTAATCCGCTGGAGTTGCGCGATCGCTTCCCGATCGATCGCCTGATTTCCGGAAGAATGCTGGAGCAAAGCAAACTGCACTTCGCCGCGGTCCGTCACGCCGAGCAAAGCGGAGAGCGGTTCCAATGGTTCGGAAGCGCGTTGCCGCCAGCTAAAGGCGAGTCGGGAAGTCGGCGGACGATCGTGCAAAGGTGCGGAAAAGGTCACACCGGTCGGCGCGGGTTGAACCGCTGGAACCGGCGGCAACGAACGCGGCGCGGCGCTCCGGACGATGCTCAGCGGCGGACGCGCGGGCGGATACTCAACGACGACTTCGGGTTCCACGCTGCCGCGCGGAGAAGTCCGCACGGTCTGGTAGCTGGGCCGATACGGAACCTCCAGGAGCGTGGTCGGCGCGACGCTGTGAGTGCGGGCGACGAGCGCCGGATCTTCCGCAGCGATCCAGCGGAGGACGTTGCGGTTCTCCGGAGAAGAAGGCGTCAGCAGCGAAACGCGCTGGGGAGGAAACGGAATGGTGACGCGCTGCGGATAAACGACCTGGAAGACAAAGAAACTCGCCGCATGCGCGACCAGCGAAAGAAAGACGCAGCCGAAGAGGATCCAGGGAAAACGTTCCGCGCGCGGCCAATCGAAAGTCAAATGACCCCGAGACTCTTCTTTCGCAGACGAATTTATCACTGCTTCCTAATGCGCTGGTTCGTAAACGAGGCGTACAGATTATCATGCTTAGCTTGACACACTGAACACACACTCACCGAGTCAGGCTTACTAAATTTGCTCATGGCCCCTATGGTGAAATACCACGGGATAGCGCATGGAAATACCTTCTGCTCATCGTATTTATCCATGAATGAAGTGTAATCCTCGGATGGGTCTAATGCGACACCCTCTCCGAAGGTATAACCTCTGATTTCCTTTAGTTGCACCCCGTGAACGGGACATTCGCGTCTCACTTTCAATGAGGCACAACCCACGCCAAGAACACAGAGAGCGAACAGGAAGCAATATTTTCCTCCCAGGACAGTCGCGGCAGCCGGCGGAGTCTTCATGGCTGCTCGGAGTCCGTCGCCAGCACTACTGAAAAGCCGAGCTTCAATCCTTCCCCAGTGATCTGCACCACCAGATTGTACGGCGTGCGCTGATCCGCCCTGATGATCAGCGTGCGATCCTTCCGCACGTCCGCCGCCAGTTGTCGCCGCAGTTCTTCCAGCGAGACTTGTTCATCCTGGAAGTAAATCGCCGGCACCGGTGCCGCGGTGATGCTGACGATGCGGGCGTCGCGCTGCGGACCGAGAGTGAAAGTCGAAACCGGCAGCGAAATCGCCATTCCCGGCTGGAGCACAAAGCGCGAGCTCAGCGCGAAGAAGATCAGCACCAGGAAGATGACGTTGATCAGCGGGACGACGTTGAAGAGCGCCGGATGAACGTGGAAGGTGCGGACGAGCTTCACAGGCGGAAGCGGAGCGGAAGAAGCCGGCGTTTAATCCGCCTTGTGCCGCAACTGCCGCGCAGGCTGCGGACCAAACTCGATGATCGCGCTTTTTGGTTCCAGGCGATGCTCGGTGATCAGATTCACGATCTCGATCCCCGCGCGTTCCATGTCGTGCAGCAAGGAGTTCACCCGGGAAGAAAGATAGCTGTAAGCCACCGCGCACGGGATGGAAACAACGAGCCCGGCTGCGGTGGTGAGGAGGCTTTGGTAGATCCCGCTGGAGATGTCGGTGGAGCTGGCAAATCCGCTTTGGGAGGAAATGTTCACGAACGCCTCGATCAAACCAACGACCGTGCCGAGCAAGCCAATCAACGGAGCCACAAAGCCGATCGTGGCGAGGATTCCGAGCCGGCGTTCCAGCCGGGGAACTTCCAGTTGTCCGGCCTCCTGGACGATTTCCTTCAGCTCCGCGCGCGGGGCTTCATGATGGAGAATCGCCGCGTGGATCACGCGGGTCACCGGGCAAGGAAGGCTCGCGCATTCCATCTGCGCCTCGGCGTAACGGCGATGCTGGATGAGATTGGCGAGGCCGCGCATAAATTCGCCGACCCGCACCGTGACGCGGTGGAAGTAAGTGGCTCGCTCCAGGAAGACCGCCCCGGCGAGCACGCTACAGAAGAGGATGAGCCACATCAGCGGCCCACCTTTGGTCATGTAGTCGATCATGCCGTGGTTTATAGAGCGGGAACTCGGAGGCTGGCAAGGGCGGGGAACACTTCCGGAAGAAACGGGAACACCGCGAGTTCCGGCGCCTGCGGGGACGCAAAGCGGCAAAATCTCCCCTGGAACGAACCTGCTTGCACGGAAATTTCCACGATCATCCGGAAGAAATCGCAAACGCCGCTGAGGAGACTTCCGGAAGCTTCGCGGACGCAAATTACTTTTGACCGGGCATGGCTCCCGCTTTAGAAACTCGGCCAGGGCTATGATCGCAGAAATCGACGATATCAGGTTTGCTTGCCACCAGTGTGGACAGCATTTGGTGGTGGAAGCGGCAGCCGCTGGTTCCACCGCGGATTGTCCGATTTGTGAAGCGGTCGTGCGAGTTCCGGCGGCGAGTTCCCGGGCAAAAGAAGCGGCCGGTGAAGTTGAAACCGGCATCGCCAAAGCCGAGCCGCCGCGCGCCCATTATCCGGAGCCGGCGAGCACCGAGCTGCGGGAAGAACTCTTCAACGCCGCCTTGCAAAATGGACAACTCGAGCGTGTCTCCACCGAAGCGCGGGAAGAAATTGCGAAGCTCCAGCAGCAGCTGCGAGCGGTCACGGACGAATGCGAACGGCTGAACGCCAGCGCCACGCACACGCAAGCTGAGCTCAAGACTTTCCAGACGGAACGGCAGCAGCTGAAAGCGGATCTTTCCCAGCTCCGCCAGCGCGTCACGACCGCTGAAACCCAGCTCGCCACGCGTGAGCGCGAACTGGCCGAAGCGCGTGCCGCCACGCTGGACGGCGAGGCCAGAACCGAAACCGTGAAGGCGCTGGAAGCCGCGGTGCAGGAAGCCGTCGCCAGCGCGGGCGAATGGCAGGCGCGGGCGAATTCGCTGGAAGCAATCCTCAGCGAGCACCGCGCGGAACTCAGCACCTGGGAAGCGCTCGCGACCGGAGCCGAAACCTCTTTGCAGGAAGAACGCGGGCAGCGGGAGCGTCTCGCCGCCGAGCTGGCCTTGGCTCAGGAACAACTTGCCGGAACTCAGGATTCGCTCCGAGCGACGGAAACCGATCTTTCCCACACGCGCGAAACGGTGGCGGAGCTTGCGAGTTCACTCGCCAATGCGACGGCGCGGCTGGATGAAATCGAGCAGGACCGCGTGGAAGCGCATCGGCAGCTGGAAGAAGCGAGCGCGCGGCTCAAAGAAGCGGGCGACTGGAAGGCGCGCCTGGCGCGTGCGGAGGAAGATCTCGGCGCCGTTCGGGACAAACTGCATTCCTCGGAAGAAGGCTGTAAATCACTCACGGTTTGCTGTGAGGAACTGCGGCGCGAGGCGGATGCGCTGCGGCGCGATCTTGGCGAAAGCCACAACGGACGCGAGATCATCGAACTGCGGAGCAAACTCTCCGGAACAGAAGCCGAAGCCGCGCGAACTGCTTCCCGGCTGGCGCTGGTGGAAGAAAGCCTGAAAGCCACGACCGAATCCGAGCTCAAGCTGCGCGCCGAAGTTTCGCAGGTCGCGAGTCAGCGCGACGACGCACAGGCCAGGCTGGCGGAACTTTCTTCCGCGCGCATCACCAAGGACAACGAAGTCCTCCGCGGGATCATCGCCCGGCAAAACAGCGAACTGGCCCAACGTCACGGCGAGATCTTCCGGCTGAAGCGCGCCCGTTACATCCTGAAGATCGTCTACACGCTCTTCGGAGTCGGCTTGCTCGGCGTGGTTGCGTTCGCCCTCAAGGTTCTTCTGCACGCTTTCTAATACTCGGGCGGAAGCATCGCACTCGGGAGAAAGCTGACCGGTGTGGAGCAAACCGACCGACTAATCGGCTGACCAAATCCGCGGCAAATCTTCCGGAAGAAATCCGGCGCGCGCGCTGCGCTTGCACGGCTTCCGGAATGATCGCAGCATCGCGGCGTTTTCATGCGCGTCATTTCCATTGATCCATCTTTGCGCGGCACCGGCTTCGCCATTCTGGAGAAGGTCGATGGAAAACTCCGGGCGCTGGATTTCGGGACGATCAAAAACAAGCCGGCGCTTCTTCCCTCCGGTTGTCTCGTCGCCATCCACGAACGCATCGTGGAACTGATTGCGGAGCATCAGCCGGAGCTCGCCGCGTTTGAAGCCGTGATTTTCGTCCAGAGCTACAAGACGGCGATCACGCTCGGCGCCGCGCGCGGTGCCGCGCTGCTGGCGGCTGCCGGACGCGGGCTTCCGATCTATGAATACGCTCCGCGCCGGGTGAAGCAATCGGTGGTCGGTCGCGGTGGTGCGGATAAAAGCCAGGTCGGATTCATGGTGCGCGCGCTCCTCGGTCTGACGGAAACACCTTCCGCAGATGCCGCAGACGCGCTCGCGATCGGGATCACGCACTTCCAAACGGCCGGCAGTGCGCTGGCGGCGATCACGCCGCTGGTGCGGATATGAAAACGCGCTGGCTGGGCCGGCTCGGTTACGAGGACGCGCTGGCGCTTCAGGAAGAAATCGTCCGGAGCAAAATCGCGGATCCAGCGCTGGAGGACGAGTTGCTTCTGCTGGAACACGAGCCGGTTTACACGATCGGCCGCACGCCGGATCGCACCAGCCTGCGCGACCCGGCGACGCTCCCCTTCCCGCTCGTCACGATCAGCCGCGGCGGACAAGCCACGTATCACGGACCGGGACAATTGGTCGGCTACCCGATCCTCGATCTCAAGCCGCGCGGCGCCGATCTTCACCGCTATCTGCGCGGCCTGGAAGATCTGCTGATCGAGGTTTGCGCGAGCTTCGGCGTGCAGGCGGGTCGGCGCGAAGGTCTCACCGGCACGTGGATCGGCGAGCGGAAGATTGCTTCGATCGGCGTCGGAGTTCGCCGCTGGATCAGCCTCCACGGTTTCGCCCTGAACGTCTGCGGCGATCTCGCGCCATTCTCCGCGATCACGCCGTGCGGTCTCGCAGGAGTGGAGATGACCAGCCTCGAGCGCGAAACCGGCCAGTCGCTGACCGTCGAGCGCGTTGCGGAGGAAGTCGCGCGTCTCTTCCCCACACATCTTCCGGAACCCGCGCCGGTCTGCTAGCTGGCGCGGGCCCAACTCCGCCCTTGCGGCTGGCGCGCTTCTGCGTGACGTGAGCCGCTTCATCGTGCCCGCGCCTCTTTCCCGCCTCACTGCTCCTCGATCCCGCTTTTCTTCCGGAGCGGCGGCGATCCGCGCGCGGCTCGGCGCGTGGTTTCAGGAAGAAGGCCGCGATTTGCCCTGGCGGCGCACCCGGGATCCTTACGCGATCATGGTTTCGGAGTTTATGCTCCAGCAGACGCAAGTCGTCACCGTGATCCCATTCTACGAACGCTGGCTCGCGCGCTTTCCCGACTTCCAGACTCTTTCCGCAGCGACCGAAGCCGAGGTGCTCGCGGTTTGGCAAGGCCTCGGTTACTACTCGCGTGCACGGAATTTGCACCGGGCCGCGCAGCAAGTCGTCACCGAGCACGGAGGAAAACTGCCGCGCGATCCGGCGCAGATCGCGCGTCTTCCCGGAGTCGGCCGCTACACCGCGGGAGCCATCGCGAGTTTCGCTTTCGATCTGCCGGTCGCAGCGGTGGATGCAAACATCGCGCGAGTGCTAGCGCGGCTGATCAATCTCCGGGAGCCAATCGACGCGCAGCCGGGCGCGCGCATTTTGTGGGAAGCCGCGGCCGCACTTTTGCCGAAGACTGGCGGACATCTCCACACCTCCGCCTTGATGGAACTCGGCGCGCTGATTTGCACTCCAGCAAAGCCACAGTGTTTGCGCTGCCCAGTGCGCGAGCCGTGCCGCGCGCGCTCGAATGATCCGGATTCACTCCCGATCAAGAAACCGCGTCGGCGGGTGGTCGAGCTCCGGGAAGATTGCGCCTGGATCGTGCAAGGCCGCCGGATTTTGCTGGAGCAACAAACCGGTCCGCGCTGGCGCGGTCTGTGGAAACTTCCCGCGCTCGCTCGTGCGGAAGAAACCGGAGTGCCGCCGACGCAAGCACCCGAGCCGCTCACTTTCCTGACTTATCCGTTCACGCATCATCGGGTGTCACTCTCGGTTTTCGCGGCGGCGCCTCCGCACAAGCTTGCGGCCAATGAACAATGGTTTCTCCGCGCCGAACTTTTGAACGTCGCACTGGCGGCTCCGCACCGCCGCGCCATCCAAGTCCTCGCGGCGAAAAGCTGACGCGGAAGAAATCGCGCGCGCTCGCCCGCGGCAAAATCCTTTGCAGCACAAAACCGGCGCGCCTACGCTGCGCGCCTTATGTTGGACCTGAAATCGTTTCCCGACCGTCACGGCCACTTCGGCCAGTTTGGCGGCATGTTTGTTCCGGAGACGCTGATGACCGCGCTGCTGGAGCTCACGGCGGAATACGAGCGCGCGAAACTTGATCCAGCATTTTCGACCGAGCTCAACGGGCTGCTCGCGGATTACGTCGGGCGCCCGACGCCGCTCTATTTTGCCGAGCGGCTCACGGAAAAACTCGGCGGAGCAAAGATCTATCTGAAGCGGGAAGATTTGCTCCACACCGGCGCGCACAAAATCAACAACGCGCTCGGGCAAGTCTTGCTCGCCCGCCGCATGGGGAAGCAGCGGATCATCGCCGAAACCGGCGCGGGCCAGCACGGCGTGGCGACCGCGACGGTCTGCGCGCGCTTCGGACTCGAGTGCGTGATCTACATGGGCGAGGTCGATATGGCGCGTCAGGCGCTGAACGTCGCGCGGATGAATTTCCTCGGCGCCAAAGTGGTCCCGGTGACCGCCGGTCAGCGCACGCTGAAGGAAGCCGTCAACGAAGCGATGCGCGATTGGGTCACCAATGTGCGCACCACGCATTACATTCTCGGCTCGGCGCTCGGCTCGCATCCTTTCCCGATGATCGTCCGCGACTTCCACCGCGTGATCGGGGAAGAAGCGCGCGCGCAGATTCTGGAAAAAGAAGGGCGCCTTCCGGAGCTGCTCGTCGCTTGTGTCGGCGGCGGATCCAATGCCATCGGGCTCTTCTGGCCTTTTCTGGATGATCCCGGAGTGAAGATGCTCGGCGTCGAAGCAGGCGGACACGGCATCCGCGATGGGGAACACGCCGCGCGTTTCCAAGGCGGACAGCTCGGCGTTTTGCAGGGAACAAAAACCTGGGTGCTCGCGGATGCGGACGGCCAGATCCAGCTCACGCACAGCGTCAGCGCGGGGCTCGACTACGCGGCCGTCGGTCCGGAACACGCCTACCTTGCGGAGCAAAAACGCATCGCCTACGACTTCGCGACCGATGCGGAAGCGCTCGACGCCTTCAGCAAACTCTCTCGCTGGGAAGGCATCATCCCCGCGCTCGAATCCGCGCATGGAATTGCGGGGGTGATCAAGCGCGCGCCGCAGATGCGTCCGGATGAACTGATCATCGCCAACCTTTCCGGACGCGGGGACAAAGACGTCGCGCAAGCCGCGGAGTTTTTGCTCAAGCCGTAAATCAGCATGCGCAGCATGACGGGCTACGGGCGCGGACAGAGCGTGCACAATGGGGCAAAGTTTGGCGTGGAGCTGAACTCGGTGAACCGCAAACAAAGCGACGTGGTCGTCACCTTGCCGCGGGAGCTGAGCGAACTCGAAGCGCGGGTGCGCGACCTCGTGAATGCGGAAGTTTCGCGCGGCCGCTTGAATGTATCGGTGTCGATGCATCGCAGCGGCGGAGCCGGCGCGCCCGCGATCGACCGGCAGATGGCGCGCGCCTACTACGAGTCCATGCGCGACTTGCAAAAGGAACTCGGCGCGACCGGCGAGATCACGATTGAGACGGTGCTGCGAGCGCCCGGAGTTCTCCAGCCCGCGCAGGAAGAACTCTCAATCGAAGATGCCTGGCCCAAGCTGGAGACTGCGTTGAAGGAAGCCTTGGGTGATCTGGTGAAGATGCGCGAGCAAGAGGGGAAACATCTCGCAAAGGATCTGATCAAGCGGCTGAAGCTCGTCCGCACGGCAGTCCGCAAGATCCTCGAGCTTCAACCAGCGGTGGTGACACGCTATCGGCAGAATTTGCACGAACGGATCGCCCGCGCCGGTGTGGACTTGACGCTGGATGACGAACGATTGGCGAAAGAGGTGATCTTCTTTGCGGAGAAATCCGACATCACCGAGGAACTCACCCGACTGGAAAGTCACTTCGCGCAATTTGCCCATCACTTGCGGAAACAGGAGCCAGTCGGGCGAACGCTTGAGTTCATGAGCCAGGAGATCGGGCGGGAGTTCAACACGCTCGGCGCCAAAGCGAACGACGTGGAAATTTCGCAGCTGGTCGTGACCTGCAAAGCCGAGATGGAGAAGATTCGGGAACAAATTCAAAACATTGAATAGCGCTCCCTCATCCGCCGCCTCGCAATTTCACCGGCGAGGCATTCTCTTCGTCGTCTCCGCGCCGAGCGGCGCCGGGAAAAGCACGCTGCTCAATGCTTTGCGGCCCACGGCCGATTTCCTCTACTCGGTTTCGTGCACCACCCGCGCGCCGCGACCAGCTGAAATCGACGGGCGCGATTATCACTTTGTCAGCCGCGCGGAGTTCGAGCAGCGGATGACAGCTGGTGAGTTCATCGAGCACGCAGAGGTGCACGGAAACTTCTACGGAACGCCACGTGAGAATGTGCTGCGTCATCTGGAAGCGGGAACCGATGTGCTGATCGACATCGACATTCAGGGAGCAGCAAACATCCGGCGCGATGGCGGCCCGGAAATTTCCGAATCCCTCGCCGACGTCTTCATCATGCCGCCCAGCATGGACGAACTCCGCCGGCGTCTGATCAAGCGTGGCACTGAAACGGATGAGCAAATGTCCATTCGGCTCGAGCGCGCGGCGGAGGAGATGCGAGCGTGGCAGGACTATCGCTACACGATCATCACGAGCTCGGTGGAAGACGACGTCCGCAACTTCGCCGCGATCATGCGCGCCGAGCGCGCGCTGAGTCGGCGGATGAGTTTCCACGCATGAGCGCGCCTGTGATTGTGGTTGGTGTCGCCGGTTCCATTGCGGCGTACAAAGCGGCGGATCTGGTCAGCAAATTGCGCCAGCGCGACTTCGAAGTGCATGTCGCGATGACGCGGGGCGCGCAGGAGTTTGTCGCCCCGCTGACTTTTCAGACGCTGTCGCGAAACCCTGTGATCACCAGCGTCTTCGAGGATCGCAGCGGTTGGAAACCCGGACACATCGACCTCGCGGATCGCGCTCAACTCCTGCTCGTCGCACCCGCTACCGCGAACATCATTGCCGAGTTGGCGATGGGGTTGGCGACCAATCCGATTTGCGAGATCGCTCTCGCCACGCTGGCGCCGCTGCTCATCGCGCCGGCGATGAATGGCAAGATGTGGCAGCATGCCGCGACCCGGCAAAATGTGGCTCAGCTGAAGTCGCGCGGCGCGGAATTCATCGGTCCGGAAGAAGGCCTGCTCGCGTGTGGATACGAAGGGCTCGGCCGGCTCTGGAAGGTGGAAGAGATCGTGGAGCGCGCGGCCGCGCTGCTTGCGAAGAGCGGGCAAGGTTGAACTTTTTTTTGCGCGCAGTTTTCCGCCGAGAGCTGAGCACCGAGTGACTCGCGCATTTTCACACGACGCGCTGCAGAGCTGATCGCAGCAAGGTTTGCGGCCTCCTGGAATTGATCGCGCGAGTGGTCGAGGAGTTCTTCCGCAACCTGACGGTCGCGCTGATTCAGCCGGCGGAAGACGCGCGCGGAAAAAATCCGTTGACGCTGTTGCCGATCTTTATTACGCAACGAACACGTAACGAGTGAGATGACTTTCTCAACACACTCTCAACAAATTTCAGTGACCCGCTACTGCGGAAGGAAAGGGGGGATTATCGATGGCGACTAAGAAACCAACGAAAGCAGCACCAAAAGCAGCTCCTAAAAAAGCAGCACCAAAACAACTCGCGGCCAAGAAGCCTGCAGCTAAAAAAGCGGCAGCTCCGGCCAAGAAAGCTGCGCCAGCCAAGAAGGCTGCTGCTAAGAAAAAATAAGCGGACCCCCGCTACTTAACCGAACGGGAGGAGAATTCATTTCTCCTCCCGTTTTTTTTGTGGAGAATCGGCGCCTACCACTCGCCAATGCTGATCAATCCTTATCTCCAGGCCGCCGTGGGTGCGGCGCGCGCCGCCGGTGAGCTCTTGCGGGAACACTTTGGCACCGTGCTGAATGTGAATGAATTCGCAGCCCACGACATCAAGCTCGAGCTCGATGTCCAGTCGCAGGAACTGATCACGAATCGATTGCTCGGTGAGTTCCCGGATCACGCGATCTATGGCGAGGAAGGCATCGCCGGCAATCAGGCGAGCGACTTCCAATGGATCGTCGATCCGATCGACGGCACGGTGAACTACTTTTACGGGATCCCGCACTTTTGCATTTCCATCGCGCTGCGGGAACGCGGCGAAGTGATCGTCGGCGTGATCTACGACCCGATGCGCGACGAACTGTGGCAGGTGGAGCAAGGCGGGGCGGCGATGTTAAACGGAAAACCCATTGCGGTGAGCGCACGAACGAGGCTCGCCGACGCGGTTCTCTCGGTTGGATTTTCAAAGACCAACACGACGATTTCCGACGGGCTACCGATGCTCGCGAAGTACGCAAAGCGCGCGCGCAAATGCCGGCTCATGGGAAGCGCCGCGCTGGATCTTGCCTATGTGGCTTGCGGGCGGCTCGACGCTTACATCGAGTCCAGCGTGAGTCTTTGGGATGTGGCCGCGGGCAAGCTGCTGGTGGAAGCCGCTGGCGGACATTTCAAGATGACGCCGCGCGAAGACAATCCGGATAAGATTTCCGTGGTCGCCTCCAGCGGCAAAATCGATCTCGAGCTATGACGCTTTCCGGCATCGGTTACGACGTGCATCGATTTGCGGAAGGCCGCCCGCTGATTCTCGGCGGCGTGGAGATTCCGCATTCGCATGGGCTGGATGGACACAGCGATGCGGACGTGCTCTGCCACGCGATTGCGGATGCGATTCTCGGCGCAATCGGCGAACGCGATATCGGCCATCATTTCCCGAACACCGATCCATCGATCCGCGGAATCAGCAGTCTGGAGATCGTGCGGAGGGCCGCGGAACTGGTGGCCACGCAAGGCGGGCGAGTGCTGAACATTGACGCCTCCGTGATCGCGGAAGCGCCGAAGATTTCCCTCCATCTGGATCAAATGAAGGCGAACCTAGCGCAGGCGATTGGAGTGCGTGAACAGCGCGTCGGAGTGAAAGCGACGACCAACGAGCGGCTCGGCTTTGTCGGGCGGCGGGAAGGAATCGCGGCGATGGCGGTGGCGAGCGTCGAACTCCCGGAAACCTAAGCCAATACTTGCATGGCGGTCCGTCTGCTCAACACCTACTCGCGGACGCTGGAAACGTTCACGCCGCTGGATCCGGCGGGAAAAGCTGTGCGGATGTACACTTGCGGACCAACGGTTTACAACCACGCGCACATCGGAAACTTCCGCGCCTATGTGTTCGAGGATTTGCTCCAGCGGCACCTCGAGGCGCGCGGCTACGAAGTGCTCCGGGTGATGAATCTCACGGACGTGGACGACAAAACGATCCGCGGTTCACGGCAGGCAGGCAAGGCGCTGACCGATTTCACCGCAGTCTATAAAGAGGCGTTCTTCCAGGATCTCGCGACGCTGCGGATCAAGCCGGCACAGCATTTTCCCGCAGCCACGGAGCCGCAATATATCGAGCGGATGATCTCGATGATTCGCGATCTGGAGAAGAAAGGCATCGCGTATCAAGCGGAAGATCGGAGCGTTTACTTCCGGCTCTCGAAGTATCCGGATTACGGAAAGCTCGCGCACTTGAACCTCGATGAACTGCGCCCGAGTGGCCGGATCAGCAGCGACGAATATGAAAAGGAATCGATCGGAGATTTCGCGCTCTGGAAAGCTTGGGACGAACAGGATGGCGAGGTGAAGTGGGATTCGCCGTGGGGACCAGGAAGACCGGGCTGGCACATCGAGTGCAGCGCGATGGCGACGGCGTTGCTGGGTGCGGAGCTGGATCTTCACTGCGGCGGCGTGGACAATATCTTTCCCCATCACGAAGCAGAGATCGCGCAGAGTGAATGCTGCACGGGACGAAAGTTTGTGCGCTACTGGCTGCATTGCGCGCATCTGATGGTGGAAGGACAAAAAATGTCCAAGTCGCTCGGCAACTTTTACACGTTGCGCGATTTGCAGGCGAAAGGCTGGAGCGGACGCGAGCTGCGTTACGCGCTGCTCACCGTGAACTACCGGCTGCCGCTGAACTTTACTTTTGCTGGACTGGAGGGCGCGCGCGCGGCGTTGCTCCGGCTGGACGAATGGGCTGCCCGACTTCGCGACCTTGCGAGCTTCGTGCCAGACGGCGGACAGCCGGCGGAGGAATCCGCCGCAGCCTCAAACTCGTGGACGGAGAAATTCTTCTCGGCCTTGGACGAAGATCTGAACATCGCAGGCGCCATGGGGCATCTCTTCGACGCGCTCCGAAACTCAAACCGGGAGATGGATGAAGGCACGATGGCCAGCGGTCAAGCCGGCTGTCTGCTCGCGGAGTGGAACCGAATCAATGCGGTTCTTCGGCTTGAAGCTGACGTGGCAATCACTCCACCCGAAGTGCTGGCGTTGGTCGAACAACGCCAGCAGGCGCGCGCGGCAAAAAACTGGGCCGAGAGCGATCGCTTGCGGGAAGCAATCGCCTCCTCGGGATGGACGGTGAAGGACACAAAAGACGGAGCGAAGCTCACTCCCCGCTGAGGCAGAAGAGTCGGCGCGCGGGATCACACCCGCTGGAGTTTGCCGCTGCAGGTCGCCGGCCCAAATGTTTGCCGGATGCCGGGCCGCCCGGTACAAGGGCGCGGCATGTCTTTTCTTCCCGACGAATATCTCGACCTCAATCACACGGAGCATCGCATGCTCTTCGAGAATGCGCCGAACGTCTGGGACGCGTTGAAGCAGATCACGAGTTATCTGCAATTTCGGCTCAAGCCAGCGATCCAGGGCCGTTCGGTGGGGAAGCCTTTCATCAGCGGCGCAGTTTTCATCGGCAAAGGCACCGTGGTGGAACAAGGCGCGATGATCAAAGGTCCGGCGTGGATCGGCGAAGGCTGCGAGATCCGCAATGGCTGCTACATCCGCGAGAATGTGATCGTTGGTTCCGGCTGCATTCTGGGGAACTCGTGCGAGTTCAAAAACTCGATCATCTTCGACGAAGCGCAGGTGCCGCACTTCAACTACGTCGGCGACTCGATCATCGGTTATCGCGGGCATCTCGGCGCGGGCGTGATCCTTTCCAATGTGAAGCTGGACCATAGCGAGATCACGATTCCCGGAGCGGATCATCCGGTGCCGACGGGGCTGAAGAAATTCGGTGCGGTGATCGGCGATCGTGCGGAGATCGGCTGCAATTCGGTGATCAATCCAGGCTCGCTGATTGGCCGCGACTCGGTGCTTTATCCGGGGACGATCTGGCGCGGTGTCGTCCCGGCGGGGACGATTGTGAAGGTGAAGCAGCAACACCAGCTGATCGCCCGGCGCGACTGATCCGGCAGCCTGCGGCGGCGCCGGCGCAAACCGCTTGCCTTGCCCGGAGTGCTTTGCAACCTTGCCGCCCCTATGTCCAGCCCTGCCCCGATTGCTCCTCCTCCAGAAGCCGGTTTCGACCCGCTCGTCTTCTGGGTTCAACACCGGCAGAAGGTGGTGCTCTTCGCAGTCCTTTTCGCGGCGGCGCTGGCGATCTACTTTGTCTCCGAGTTTCTGCAAACCAGAAAACGCCAGCATTCGGCACAGGCGCTTGCGCAGGCTGCGGATGCCGCGGGCTGGAGGAAAGTGATGGCCGATTTCTCCGGCACTGCCGCCGCTGGAGACGCCCATTTGCTGCTCGCCGAGCAGCTGCGGAAAGAAGGCAAGCTGGATGAAGCCGTGACCACGCTGCGCAGTTTTATCGATCAATATCCCCAGCATCCGCTGCTCAGCGGCGCGTGGACGAGTCTCGCCGCCACTCTCGAGGCGCAAGGCAAAGCGGATGAAGCGCTGAGCACTTATCAGAAAGTTTCCGCCAGCCATGCGACCAGCTTCAGCGCGCCGGTCGCGCTCCTGGCTCAAGGGCGCATCTACAAGGAAAAGGGAAAGGCGGATGAAGCGCGCCGGATCTTCGAGCAGGTGACAACGCAATTTCCCGAGACGGCGTTCGCCCAGCTTGCGACGCGCGAAAGTTCGCAGCTGAAGAAGTAGATCGTCTCCCGAGGAGAGCCGGGGTTTACGCCGGCCCGAGTTCCAGCCCGCCGCTGGGGAAGAGATCGTCCGCAGCTTCACGGCCTGGCGCGAGGAGATCCGGCTGCTCGAGCTCCTGCTGACCGATGAAGAGTTCCCCACTGAAAACGCCGCCCTTTTCAATGCTGATGGACTTGGCGTAAACCGTTCCTTCCAGGTAACCGCCCTTGTTGATCGTGACGCCGGTTTCGCTTTTGATCCGGGCCGAAACCTTGCCGTTGATCTGAATGGTGTGGACCTTCACCGTGCGGACGAATTCGACGTCGGAGCGCTTGTCGATGAACAACTCGTAAGCGTCGATCGCGCCGAGAATCTTCCCGCTCATCTTGACGTGGGCAACGCCCGTGCACTGCAAGGTGCCGCGCAGTTTTCCCTCGATGATTGCGGTCCCGCAGGCGACTTTCGCGCTGGTCACGTCACCTTTCGAGGTGATGTGGATCTCGCCCTGAGTCTGGATGCTGCGCCCGAACGGCCCGGAGATCTTGAGATCGCGCAGGTCAATGTAGGAGCCGCAACTCGGGCACAGGCTGGACTGCGCCGAGGTGCTGACTTCCTGCTGATGATTGCAACTGAAGCAACGGACTTTCCGGATTTTCTCCCCGGAAACCATCTTCGAGATCTTGTCGAAGAACGAAGGTCCTTTGACGCTCTCGACCTCCTTGCTGAGCAGCTTCTCGATGCTGTAGTGCTGCCCGCATTTGCGACAGAACGTCGATTTTGCGTAGGGCGACTCCAGCTGGCTGAACCCGCAATGCGGGCAATCAGCGCTGATTTTCTCCGGCTGTCGGGAGGGATGGTTGGCCACGAGGGGCCCGAATTAGCGGCCGGCGACAGCCTGCTGCTTCGGAGCGTCTGGCGCGCGAACCACTTCCGGCTGCTTCATCGCGATCTTGTTCGGAGTCACCTCGGACTTGCCGACAAAAGTCGCGCCTTCCTCGATGACGAGGCGAGCGGCTTTCAGATCGCCCTGGAGCACTGCGCGGGCCTTGAGTTCGCAACGTTCGTCCACCGTGATATTGCCGTGCACCTTGCCGAGCACGGTCACCGACTTCGTTTTGATCTCGCCGCGAATCTCCGCGTTTTCTCCCACGGTCAGCACCCCGGCGGAATTGATCTCGCCTTCGACTTTGCCGTCGATGGTCAGCTCGTTGAGGAACTTGATGGAGCCTTTGATTTCGACGTCTGCGGAGAGAACGTTTTTGCCGGTAGTGGGATCAGCCATAGGAGTCGGAGAAGCAGAGGGCGCTGTGTATCGGGCGGCCTCCTGGAGTGTGGTTGTGGGTTGGGTCGTCTCGCCAATCCGAGGATTGCTGGGACGGATTTTGTCGAACACGAGCGACTATTCTGCGGGGCCGGGAAGAGTGTCAAGAGTTTGGTCGGAAACTTGCCCGTCCGCCCCGATCGACCGCGTGGTTTGGCCTCAAACCTCCGCAAGTTCTTCCGCGGGATACGTCCAGATCTCGCTCAGCGTGGGATGGTAATGGGGAATGCCGGCGAGATCGCGCGCCGTAGCGCCGAAGTGCATGGCGACGACGATCTCGTGGATCAACTCGGAAGCCTCCGGACCAACGCACGAGGCTCCCAAAATGCGTCCCGTTTCACGTTCGGCGATCAACTTCACAAAGCCATCCGGCTCGCCGCGGACCAGCGCTTTGCCGTGATCCGCAAACGCGTATTTGGCGCTGCGGAAAGCGCAACCTTGCCTTTCCGCATCGCGCTCGGTCAAGCCGACGGCGGCAACTTGTGGCTGGGTGAAAACCGCGAAAAGATTCAGCCGATAATCGATGAACTCCAGCGGTCCATCGAGCCGGCCGAGCACGCGCGCGGCATTCCGGGCGGCGACTTCCGCTTGCTGGATCGCGATGTGCACCACTTCGTACGGTCCGCAGACATCACCGGCGGTGAAGAGATGCGCGGGTCCGCATTGCTGGTGCGCGTTGGCTACGATGCCGCTGCGGCTCACGGGGACTTCGGCATCGGCGAGACTCAAACCTTCCAGAGCTGGCTGACGACCGAGTGCGTAGATGATTTCCTCCGCT
>DASVRR010000277.1:0-10284 GCA_036388515.1 Chthoniobacteraceae bacterium
ACCGGATCCGAGGAGAAAGGTCGTTGCTGCGTCTCGAGGTAATCCTTCACCTTTGCCGTGACGTCCGCATCTTTTCCGCCGGTGCCATACTCTGCGGAGAGAACCTGCATTGGCCAGCGCTTGGGCGTGGCGAGCTCCAGCTTCGAGGGAACCGAATCCTTCTTTTTTTCGACGACGACTTTCTCCCGCTCCTCTTCCTCCGCTGACTTCAGCGCGACAAATTTGATCCACGTGGATCGCTCCCGGCCCCAGAGCGGTTTCCCGCCAAAGTCGTCCCCCGCGAAATTCCTGATGAAATCATTCCCTTCACTCCATGGCTTGTCGATCTCGAGCGCACGGACCGCGCGCCCAGCGTTTCGCTGCTTGATGAACTTCACCGCTTTGGTGGGATCGTCGCAGAAACTCCAGTTCGACGATGCCGGATCGGACGTAAAGGCAAACTCGTTGTGCGCGAGGCATCCCGCCACGGCGAAATACTTACTGGCATCCCAACGCTTGGGATTATGCACCACATTGAAGACCAGCCAATCTCCGCTCCGAACTTCGACATTGATCCTTTCTACTGAAGCTCCGAAACGATCCAGCAAAAGCTCTCGCTGCTCTTCCGGAATTAGTTCCCCATTGTGATAAGCAGCGACAATGAAATCGTCTGTGACGGTAATCAGATACCTGCTCAGCAAAGAGTCTGTGCGACTCGCGGCAGCGCCTTGTTTCAGGTCGGCGGCCGGCTTGTCCTGCGTAACCAGCGCCTCCAGCTCCGCCGCCCAAGCACCGGCGCGGATGAGGCAGAAAATGGAGAACGCCAGCAAACCTCGGGGGATCGTCTTCATGTTCCGCAGCCTAGCAGATCGACGGAACTGGGAGCACCCAAATTCATCCTCACGAGCGACGGGTTCGGCGGATGAGGATTGGTCTCCTATCGCGCCTTCCTCGCGAGAATGCTCCCCACGCGGCGGGCACACGCAAAGCTGGTGCAGGCGCTCGAAAGCCGGAAGAGCAGCAGCTAAGAACCCGAGTCAAGCGACCGCTGTCGAGACGAGGCGCTTGATCAGGTCTTCCCAAGTCACGATGCCGAGCGGCTTTCCGTCCGGAGCATTCACGACGGCCAGCGTGGTTCGAGCGGCGCGAAGTTTCCGCACAATGCTGTAGGCAGGATCTTCCGGCGCGACCTGGACGATTCGCCGCTGATAGGAATCCACGACGCCGGTTTTCCGCCCGTCGATCGCGACATCGAAGATCTGGACCAAACCGCTGATCGACGACGCGCCATCCAACACCGGCCAGCGTTCGATGTTCTCGGCCTGACCGAGGCGCAGCAGTTCCTGGACGGATGCCGTCGCGGGAACAGCGCGAACCTTGTCCATCGGAATCATCACCTGTGCGGCGGTGACCGCGCGGAAGTCCACGACGTTGTGAATCATCTGGCGTTCGACTTTCCCCAAGGCTCCGGTGCGCTCGCTTTCAATCGTGAGGTATTTGAATTCCTCCCGCGCGACGAAGAGTTTCTGCTGCTCGATGGGACGTTTTCCAGAAATCATCCGCATCACTCCTTGTCCCGCAAAATGGAGCGGCGAAAGCAACAGATCCGCAATGCGCAGAGGAGTCGCGAGGAAGGCGAGCGCGCGATACGGAAACCTCCGGAACAGCGATTTCGGGAGCAGCTCCAGCCCGAGCAAATAGACGGGAAGCGTGATCGCAAGAGTCAGGAAATAGCCGCTCGCGCCGAAGCGAACAACCAACTCGCGGGTGGTGAACGCGAGCGCGAAGATGTTCATCAGGTTGGTCACCAGGAGCACCGTCACGAGCAAACGTTCCGGGCGTTTCAGCAGCCGGTCGAGGACCAGCGCGGCGCGATCGCGGAGCTTCACGCGGTGCTTCAAGCGCACCCGATTGACCGAAAGAATTCCGGCTTCGATGCCGGAGAAAACAAACGAAACCAGACAGCAAACTGCGACCGCGAGCCAGATCACGGCGTTGCCTCCTCACTGCTCGAAGTCTCTTCCGGATCCTGCTCGATCAGCACCTCCTCAATGCGTTTCCGCGAGGTCCGCCGGACGGTCAGGCGAAGCCCCTCGATTTCGAGTTGCGCGCCCGGCTTGGGCAGCGTTCCGAGCCGGTTGAAAACCAGGCCGCCGATGGTGTCGATCCCCTCTTCTTCCAGCGGCACGCGGAGCATTTCGTTCACGTCATCGACGCGCGCGGCGCCATTCACGAGCAAGCGGCCGGGACCAAGGCACTCGATGTAAAGGCCCCGATCACCCGCCGGCACCGCGTCGCTGAGAATCTCTTCCACGATATCCGCCAGCGTCACGATTCCTTCCGTGCCGCCGTGTTCATCCACCACCACGGCGAGACCTTGCGGATGCGTGAGGAAACTTCGCAGCAGATCGATCGCCTTCATCGTCTCCGGAACAAACGACGGCGGGATCAAGCCTTCGGTGTAGTGCGTGCTCGGATCGATCAGGAATGTCCGCACGTCGAGAATCCCGAGGATGTCATCCGGAGTCTCGCCATAAACCGGCACCCGGCGATAGCGGCGATGGCGCAGCTTCGGGATGAGTTCTTCGTTCGTGAGATCATCCGCAACGGCGAACGCATCCACGCGCGGAGTCATCACATCCTTCGCGGTTTTGTCCCCGAGCTTGATGATTTCCTGGATCATCTCGCTTTCGGTTTCGTGCAGCGCGCCTTCTTCCGCGCTGAGTTCCACGAGCGTTTCGAGTTCTTCCTCGCTCAGGAATTGCCCCGTCTTCAGTGCCGCCGGCGTGATCACCTCCGCGATGCTTTCGCTCCACTGCTGCAAGCGCCGCGCGACCGGATCGAAGATCGGCGCGAGCCAGCTCATCACCCGCACGCCGGCTTTCGTGACGCGATACGGATCGCTCAGCGCGAACATCTTCGGCAGGAGATCGCAGCAGAAAACCACGAGACCAAAGGTCAGCAACGATGCGGCCCAGAACGGAACCATTGATCCATCCACGCCGTGCAGCAAGACCACGCAGAGCACGATCAGCGGCACATTTGCCAGCACGTCGCAGAGCAAAATCGTACTCAGCAAACGCCGTGGATTTTCCATGAGCTTTTCCAGCGCTGCGGCAAAGCTTGCGCGCTGTGCCTTGAGCCGTTCGATGTGAAATGGCTGGAGGGAAAACAGCGAAGTCTCGATCGCCGAAAAGAGCGCAGACGCAGCGGCAAGAAACAGCACCGCCACGACGCCGACGGTGAACAGCGTCGGAGTCATCGCTGCCCCGCCGCTGAGACGGATCCCGCCTGACTCCACACCGCCGGAGTCAGTCGCACCGAAGATGGTGTGGGGAAGAAAGGCAATCGCACTCTGAGCATCCGGACGCAGCGGTGGAGCAAAGCGGGCGAGTCCCGCGAAGTCAATCCGGCGGGACCGGCGGCGCTTACTCCAGGGTGAACCACTGCACCTCCACGCGCCGATTTTTCTCCCGATCCGTGCCCGCAGGCTCCTCCCAACCACGACCCACCGTCTCCAGCCGGGCGCTTTGCACACCGAACTTTGTCACCGTTTGTTGCTTCACTTCATTTGCCCGATCCCGGCTGAGTTGCATTGCAGACATCGCCATCTTCCGGACGAAAGCCTCGCCGCCTTGCTGGCGAAACTGCGGAACCAAAGTGTCATCCACATGGCCGCGCAGCAGGATCGTCGAGCCCGGGCTGACTTGCAGCATGCGCTTGATGTCTTCCAGATTGCGGAGGTTTTCCGCGTTTTGCATCTCGAGTTTGGAGGAGTTTGGCTCGAAGAAAAAACGAATGTCGCGACTGAGCAGCGGGTTGTCTTCCAACGCCGGTTTGCCTTCCGTCCGGATCGGCGCGATGGCGATTTGCTGGGAAGAAAACTCGCCGCCTTGCTTCAGCGTCTCGAGATGTTTCAGGTCGAGGAAGCGCGCGGGATCCGCCGGATCCTTGATCAGCTCTTTGCCGTAGGCATAAACCGCCGACTGGAAGATGCCGCCGAAGCTTCCCGCCGCGTCGATCGCTCCGGAAAAGAACGCTTCATTCTCCGGAAGATTTGCGAGATGCACCTTCTCGAGTTCCGCCTGCGTCTTCGCCGCGTCCCACTTAAACGCTCGCGCGATCACGTCGATCTGCATCGCGCGATCATCCCGAACGCGCCGGTTTCCCTCCATCAGTCCATGCACCAGGCCGGCAACCATCTTCGGTTGTTGCTCCGCAAAACCGCGGTTCACCACGAGGACGTCCGCGACGATTAGCAGGTTGCGGTTCGTCGTCAGCAGCGTCGCTTTGCCGCCGCTTTGCTGGACGACTTCGGTGGTTTTTGGCGCCCAGGTCACGCAGCCGGCGAGGCGTTTTCCTCCGCCGGTGAGATCCTGCAGGAATAAGTCGCCTGCGGTGAAGGCATCTTCGGCATAAACCAAATTGACCGCGTCGGCCGCGGGCGCGGCGGAAAGGTTCGGGAGCATTCTCACGGGGAGGCCGGCTTCCTGCGCGAGGTAGCGGATGAAAAAATCCGCTTCGGTAAACTGCGCCGTCGCGAGCACTTTGCCTTTCAAGGCATTGATCCGCTTGATGTCCGCGCTCACCACCACGCCGTCCGCTCCGCGGGAAAAGCCAATTTGTGCTGGAACGACCACCTGAAACTGACGGCCGTAAGCCGCCAGCACATCGGCGGTCGTGGCCGACGCGGCGAGCTTGCCGCTGTTCAAGGCGGGCCAGCTTTCCTCCTCGCTCAGCGTGAGCTTCACTTTGAAACCGTACTTCTTGAAGAAGAACGAATCCTCGCTCGGATTCAGGCCTCCATTGGCGACGATCAATCCGGCGTAACCGGCGTATTCGCTCAACTCGATCTCGACGATGTTGTCCTTCGGCGCGTAAGCGGCGGCGGACGGAAGCCGCGGCGTTTCGGTTTGCGGCTCGACGACTGCGGCATTCTCAGCCGCGTCGGTTTGCGCCGAAGCCGCTCCGCCGCTCGCGCTGGATCCGGCGGGCCGATCCTTTTTGTTCAAGATCACGTAAGCCCCGACCGCGAGCAGGCCGAAGATGATGAGATAGGAGAGAATTTTTCCGAGAGGAGTGAGACCGGGTTCGTTGCTCATGTGCGGGATTGGGTTACTGCGACTGTTGTAGAGGAATGGCGGGCGGATCTTCGAGCAGGTCTTGCACTTCGCCGTAGATCTTTTGCTGGTCGCGGATCCACTGCGTCGTTTCTCCGAGGCTGGAGCCGACTTCATCGATCCGCCGGGAAACCGCCGCAGGATCGGTGGCGAGGACTGATTGCTCGCGGATAAGTTCCACCTGCTCCTCGATGCGCGCCAGCTCCGCATCCAGGAAACCAATCTTCGAGCGGCCTTCCTTTTGCACGGTCATCCGCTGCCGCAGAATGTCGATCTGGCCGCTCAAGCTGGCGCGCAGATTTTCATCCGAAGCGGTTTGGAGCTGCTTCTCCAGGCGCCGCAGCTTGTCCGCCATTTCGCTGCCGCCGTCGTTGAGCACGTTGAGCAAAGATTGGCGGGTTTGCAGGAGCCCGAGGTAGATCCAGAGCAAACGGCCGAGTCCTTCCGCTTGCAGCGTTTGCTCCGGCGGTGGCTCACCGCCGGCTGAACGACCCAGCACCGCACGACAGCGACTTTCCAGCGTCCGGAAGCGCTGCGCATCCCCCGGAGAAAGACGCCCGACGTGTTCGCTCAACCGGCTCTCCCATTCGCGATGACTGGTGCTTTGCAGCGTCGATTCCACATAACGTCGGAATCGCGCGCTGCTCGTGAGCCATTGCAGATAGCCGAGCTCCAGACCCGCGCCGAGCAGCCAAAACCCTGGGTCGATCAGGCCGAGCAAACCAAAGGCGCCGAGTGCGACCCAGTTTGGCGGCACAAACATCCCGAGCGGCTTCGCGTTGAAGGCCGCGCGCAGGTAGTCTTTGAACCCGGCTTTCATAAAGCGTGTATTCTTTTCGTGAATTGGTCGGCTTGTCCATTTCGCAGGCGCGGCTTCCGGTCGCGGTAATTAGTTGCGCGGCGGCTTGCGGCGCGCTGTTTACTCCCCTGCTCTTCCAGATGAACCGACGTTCCCCGCTCCAGCCAAATCTTCTCCCATGAAGAAAGCCGATCGCCTGGAAGCATTTGTGGAGCAACTCGGAGCCGATCCGGCGCTGGCGCTGCATCCGTGTTACCAGGGTTATTTCACCTGCTTCAATGCGCAGGAATATTATGAGGCGCACGATGTCCTGGAACATCTTTGGTTGAAGACCGAAGGCCCCGATTATCGGTTCTTCAAAGGCTTGATTCAGGTGGCCGGCGCTTTCGTGCATTTGCAGAAGCAGTTCTTTCATCCCACGCATCCGAAACACAGCCGCCGGCTCCGGCCTGCCGTGCGCCTGTTTCACCTGGCGCTGGCCAATCTCGATGGCTACGGACCGATTTATCTCCAGCTCGATCTGCTGAGCCTGGGGGAACTTTGCCGCGCGCGAGTCGGCGAAATCGTGAGTTCGGATTTCCAGCTAAACCCGTGGAGCCCGGATCGCGCGCCGCATCTTAGCTTGTTGCCCGCGTGAGCGAGCCGACGCGCTGTGATGTCGTAGTCATCGGCGGCGGCGCTGCGGGGTTGATGTGCGCCTTCGAAGCGGGCCAGCGCGGACGGCGTGTTGTTTTGCTGGAACACGGCGAAGTCGTGGGGAAGAAAATCGCGATCTCCGGCGGCGGCCGATGCAATTTCACGAACCTCGGCGCGAGTCCGGAGCAATATCTCTCGGCCAATCCCGACTTCTGCAAATCGGCGCTGGCGCGTTATCAACCCACCGCTTTCCTGGAACTTGTCGAGAAACACGGCATCGCTTACCACGAGAAAAAACTCGGCCAGCAGTTTTGCGATGGCAGCTCACGCGCAATCATCGATCTGCTGCTCGCGGAGTGCGCGGAGGCGCAAGTCGAGATCCGCACCAGTTGCCGCGTGGAGCGGATCGAAAAGCCCGAGCGTTTTCTCCTCAGCACCAATCAAGGGAACTGGGAATGCGACTCGGTGGTCGTGGCGACCGGTGGACTTTCCTTCCCGAAGCTTGGCGCCACCGATTTCGGTTACCGAGTGGCAAAGCAATTCGGGCTTCGCCTCACCGAACTGCGGCCCGGTTTGGTCCCGCTGACTTTTCTTCCGGAAGACGCCGAGCTCCAGGGACTCAGTGGCGTTTCGGTGCCGGTGATCGCGCGGAATCGCGGCCACGCCTTCGCCGAAAATCTGCTCTTCACGCATCGCGGCCTCAGCGGACCAGCGATTCTCCAGATCTCTTCCTACTGGCGCGAAGGCGAGACGTTGCTCTTCGATTTGCTCCCCGGACTCAACGGCGCGGAACTCGCCGCGGCGCGAGCTTCCGGAACCGATCTGCCGGCAATGCTCAGCCGCCACTGGCCGCGCCGATTTGCCGAAGCGTGGTGCGCGCGACACGCTCCAGCAAAACCGTTGCGGCACTACAAAGTCCGCGAGCTGGAAGAAGTCGCCGCCTTGCTCCACGCCTGGCCGATGCAGTTTTCCGGAACCGAAGGTTACCCGAAAGCGGAGGTCACTCTCGGCGGCGTGGATACCGCGGAGTTGTCGTCGAAGACCATGGAAGCGCGGAAGGTTCCCGGCTTGTTTTTCATTGGGGAAGTCGTCGATGTGACCGGCTGGCTGGGTGGCTACAACTTCCACTGGGCGTGGGCTTCCGGACACGCTGCGGCGCAATTTGTCTGAGGATGAAACGCCGACCCGTTGAGGTTCCCGCCAGCGAAGCGGTGGAATCCGTGCGCCAGATTTATCGGGAACTCGTCGCGCGTCCGATCGAGCGCAGCTGCACGCGGCTGACGGAGTGCTGCCACTTCAAACTCACCGGCCGCACGCCTTTCCTCACCAAAGGCGAAGCGCTCACCGCCGTCAAAGCACTCCGCGCGACCGGCCGAACGAAGCTCCCGATCAACTCAACCGGCGCTTGTCCCCTGCTCGATCCGCGCTCCGGGCGCTGCCTCATTTACGAGGATCGGCCCTTTGGTTGCCGGACGCATTTTTGCCCCGCTGCGGGTGGACCGTATGGCCGGCGGGAAGTCGTGGACTTGATCCACCGCCTGGAGTCGCTGGATCAAGCGCTCGGCGGCGATGGCGCGATGCCGCTGCCGACGGCAATCGAGCGAGTGCTCCGCGACGGCGGCAGCCGAGGCTGAAAGTATCCGCTGAATCCAATGGTTCCGGGGAATCGTCCGCCGGAAGGCTCCAGCTTTGAAGCCTGATCTGCCCAGCGCGCGATCGCCGCTGGATGCTAGTGGCGCGCGATCTTTTTTGCCTTCTTGAACGCTTCGAGCGCCTTTTTTTCGTCCCCTTTTTTCTCGTAGAGCAGAGCCAGATTCTGCCACGCCTCGGAGAAACTCGAATCAAGCGCCACTGCTTCCTCGAAAGCCGCGATCGCTTCGTCGTCCTTGCCTGCTTCCAGAGCAAAAGTTCCGCGGGAATAGGCGTCGCCGACTTGCTCCACCTGAAGCCCGCCGGCGGGAAGCGGCGGCTCGACCGCGGGAACCTGAACTCCACCCGCAGCTGGGCGAGCGCCCGGCGCAGGCGCGGCCGAAGCTGCTGCGAGCGCGGGCGCGGAAGGGGCTGGCAACCGAACGAGCTCGGGTTTCTTTGCCAGAGCGATTTCCACGGACGTGCCTGGAGGAGTATGCACGCAACCTCCGAGGAACAGGCAGGCAACCGCCGATAAGATTGAGAACTTTGGTTTCATGAAGATTATGGAAATTGTTTTAGCATGATCTCTGCCGGGCGCGGAGTTTTCTCAGCCACTCTCGACATCGTGCCATGCAGCCGCTCTATTCCCACATCCATGCTGGCCCGCAACTACGCCAAGCCATTTTGTATCGCGGGGTTCATCCTCGCGGAAATCTACATGCTGCTGCTGGTGCTGGCGCCATACGGACACGAGGTGCGGCGAAGATTGCCGGCGCCCATCCCGATCAAAGCGCCAGCGACGGCGGACACCCCAATCCCGCCTTCAGCGCTCGCAACCCGCATCGTGGTTTCCGCGTTTTTCTTCGGCCCGTTCGGGGCGCTGGTCGGGCTCGGCGCAGGATTGGTTTTCAGTGGAATCGTTCAGGTGATTCGCCGTGAAAAGCCGGGGGAAGACGCCAGCGACCGTTCCAGTTAGCGGTTCGGCTGCAAAGCTCGCACTGCAGCTTCGAGTTGCGCGGCGATTTCCCGCCAGCCGGCGCGATCGTTCGCCGCATCCGCGAAGCTCAACGGCCGCCCGATCTGGAGGCTGAGTTTGACCGGGCGCGGCAGGCTGCTTCCGGGAGCAAACGCGGTATGCGCGCCTTGCAGATAGCACGGAACGACCGGCACTTCGGCCCCCGCGATAATCATCCCGATCCCCGGCTTAAAACTGCCCAAAACTCCGTCGCGGCTCCGGGTTCCCTCCGGAAAAAGCACGTAAATCGCGGGATCGCGAAGCAGCCGATCGCGCAACTCCTGCATCGCGTGGGAGCCGCAGCGCTTCCGCCACATCGGCAGCGCATTGAGCATCATGGCGGAGAAAAAGGCGACTGCCGGCGTTTCAAAAAAGACGTCTCCCGCGGCGATCGGGAAGGCGTGGCGACGCAATTGCCACGGGATCGCCGAGGCGAGCGTGATGGCGTCGAGATGGCTGGTGTGATTCCCGATGAGGATAAACGGCGCCTGTCGCGGAAGATGTTCCGCGCCGGAGATCCGCAGCCGATGATAGCCGCGCAAGTAGAGCCAGACAGCGCTGCGCCAGCTCATCTGCGTCGCCGCGCCGATCAGCCCGGCCTCGCGTTTCAAGCTGCGGAAGCTTTGGCCGGGCGGCAAACCGAGATCGCCGGCGGGTTGGTAGCGCCACTCGTTCATCTCGCCGGTTTCGATTATGGCTGACCGGAGAAAAGGCGCGCCGGTTGATCCAAGCCGACGCCGAGATAGTAGCCGATGTAGTGAAACAACGCTGGCCCGACAAAGATCAAGCTGTCGAACCGATCCAGCAGCCCGCCATGGCCGGGAATGGTTGCCGCCATGTCTTTAATCCCGAGGTCGCGCTTGACCGAAGACATCACCAGATCGCCCCATTGGCCGGTGAGGGAAAGCAGCGCGCCCAAGATCAGGAGGTGGCGCGGATGATCCAGCAGCGTGCCTTGGAAGATGAAATGCCCGAGCGTGGCGAAAAGCGCGGTGGTCAGCACGAGCGCGCCAAGTGCGCCGCCAATGGTTTTGTTCGGACTGGTCTGCGGCGCGAGTTTGCGCCGGCCGAAAAGCTTTCCGGAACAATACGCGAAGATGTCG
>DASVRR010000278.1:0-1992 GCA_036388515.1 Chthoniobacteraceae bacterium
GCGAAAGTCACGCCTTCCGGCGAAGTCACAGTCATCTGAGTCGAAGCATGGATCGACAATTCGGGCGTGAGTTCGCGCGCCAGTCGCACCAGGCCGACATCCTGCACGATGAGGGCGTCCACGCCCGCGCGGTTGAGCAGCCGCAGGTAATCCCCAGCTGCTTCCAGTTCGCTGGTGAAAACGAGAGTGTTGAAAGCGACGTAGGCTTTCACGCCGTGGCGATGGCAAAACGCCACGACCTCTGGCAGCTCCTCCTCGGTGAAATTATCCGCCCGCAGCCGGGCATTGAAGCGCGGCAGACCGGAGTAAACCGCGTCCGCGCCATTTGCCACGGCCGCTCGCAGGCAATCCCAACCGCCCGCGGGCGCGAGGAGTTCGGGAGCTTCGGAGGCGTTCATGGAGCGGAAAACTACGCCGCTTCCGCGCTTCAGCCACGGCTTTCCTCTTCCACGGCCGCAGGATCAACGGTAGCTCCGCACCCGGCGCAGAAACGCGGCCCACTTTGCCCCCGGTCGTCCGCCGTCCATCAGGATGCGCGGACACGGTTTTTGGTAGTGCCTGAAATGATGCTGGGGCCAATGGTAATGCGGCACCACGCGGGCGAGCGGAATCCCCTTTTCCCGCATCAGCCAAGCGGTCAGCCGCGCCGCGCGATCCACCGCCGCCGCCTGCTTCCGCCGGTCGCTGAACTCGCAGATCTCGATCGCGATGCTGCTGCGATTTCCCGGTCCCTCATGATCCGCGTGTTCGCCCTGGATGTTCAGCGGCAGGCTCTGAATCGACTGCTGATCGTCCACCGTGAAGTGCCACGAAACGTAGCCCGTGCGGTTCCAGCGCGAGCGCCCCCGGAACGCGCCGTTTCGCAAGCCGCGCGCATGCTGCAGCGCGGTGGCCCCGCGATTCGAAGTGCTGTGAATGGTGATGTAACTCGCCCGCAGCGGGAACTCTTTCCGCCGTGCAAACCGGCCTTCCGGAACCAGCATCTGCTGCACGTTCAGTCCCGCCGGCGCCGAGTTTCTTCCGGAGTGCGACGCACAGCCGCTCAGCAGCATCGCAGCGGCGACCACCAGAGCCCATCTACGCACCGGGAAGATCGCCAGTGCTCGGCGGGGCATTGACATCAGCGTTCCGGATCCACCTCGCCTCACGGCAGGCAAGCCTCTACTCCCACTTCACCTTGTCCTTTAGCGCCGGAGGATTCTGTGTTTCGAAGACGACCTCGCCGTCCTTCAGAATACGCAGCCAGTAGCCTGCGAGCGCGTCCTTCACCTTGTCCTTCGAACCGTCCATATGAGACCAGTTCGCCTTCAGTTCCTGCTTCTCGATCGTCACTGGCGCCGTATCGAACTTGAATTTCGCGCCATTCCCCAACGCTGGAATTTTCGTTTCGCCCGGCACCGGTTTGAGCTGCCCTTCTTTCTTCCGATCATCGTCAAACTTGAACTGCCGGTACTGGACATCGAGATTCTCCAGGGCTTTGAACGATTTGTTCTCGATGGTGATAGAATAGCCCCACTGCTCCTTCGTGCTCATGGTGCTGGCCGTCGAGGAACGATCCACTTCGAAACGCTTCTTATTCGCAGTCACGACGAAACTCAGCGGCGCAGCCGCGAGTTGACCAACGCCTGCGCAAAGCGCGGCAACCACCAACACGCTCCAAAACTTCCGGTTCATGCGCAATGACTACCACGCGCGCCCGGCGCGTCAACTTTCCTCATGGCGGCTCGCCCGATTCACTGCGCTGAGCACGGCTTTGATCGAAGCCAGCTCGATATTGGTGTCAACGCCTGCGCCCCATTTTTGCTGGCCCTCGGGCAGCTTGATCTGGACGTAAGCGATCGCGCTCGCCTCCGTTCCCGCCCCTAGCGCGTGTTGTTTGAAGTTGGCGATCTCGATCTTCGGCCCTCCGTCAGCCGCGGCGAGCGCGCGGACGAACGCCGCAATCGGCCCGTTGCCTTTGCCGGTGAGGCGCTGCTCCGAACCGGCGCGCTG
>DASVRR010000279.1:0-4375 GCA_036388515.1 Chthoniobacteraceae bacterium
CGACTCGGCGACCGGAAGCGGTGTTCCGGCAGGATCGAAGGTCTGGAAGAAACAACTCTCGTAGCCGGTGTGACACGCGCCGCCGACTTGTTCGACTTCAAACAGCAAGGTGTCCGCGTCGCAATCGTGACTCCAGCGGACGACCTTTTGCGTGTGGCCGCTGGTCTCTCCTTTGAGCCAGTATTTCTGTCGACTCCGGCTCCAGTAGTTCATGAATCCGGAGCGCAGCGTGGCTTCCAGCGCAGTTTCGTTCATCCACGCGAGCATCAGCACGCGCTGAGTGCGCGCGTCCTGCACGATGGCGGGAAGAAGGCCGTCGGCGTTGTATTTCAAAGTAGGAATCATGGTGAGAAGAAAGAAAAAGCCCGACGATTCGGTGGAATCATCGGGCGGAGAGTTCGGCGCCGGCGGCCAGGATCAGAGCCGCACGAAAAGGTGGCGACGACCGCGCCAGCTGGAAGAGCCGGCGTTCAGCCCGTCTTTAGAAATGCCACCGATGGGGAGAGTTCACGGCGCTTTCGATAAGTGGCGCCCCGAAGCGGCGCAAGGCAAAAGCCGAGCTGGCGCGCTTCTCAATTTTGGCAGCCGACGCGATCAGGCACGGTTCTGGCTAACTCAAAGCTGCCCATGAGTCTCGCGATGCCAACCATTTCCCAGGAGGAGCAAGAGCAGATGCTCCAGACCATCGAAATGTTCGAGGTCATCACGCAGGCCAATCCGCAGGATGCGCAGAGTCTCGAGATCCTGAAGGATGCCTACGGACGCGTGGGGAAGCTTCCGGAGATGTTGAAGACCGCACGGCAACTGGCGGACACGTATCTGGCGCTCGGACAATATTCGTCCGCGATGCTGGAATACGAAGGCATTCTCCAGAAGCAGCCAAACGATCCGGAAATCATGGCGGCTCTGGGAGAAGTGGAGGAACGCCTCGCGAAGAGCGGCCAGAAGCTTCCGGAAACACACGTCCCGGCGACCAACGGCGCCAGCAATCGCACGAATGGAAAATCCGGCATCGCGCTGGATTTCAAGGTCGCCCTCGACAACGACCCGGCAAATCTGATGACCACCGCATCGACGATGCGGCCCGACGGAGGAGCAATCCGAGCAGCGGCGCTAAACCCGGACGTCGAACTCAAGCTGCAGGACGACGGCAACGAGGCGCTCGGGAAGTTTTTGATCCAGCACCGACTCGTCAGCGAAGAGGTCGTGCACTCCGCACTCGAGCGCGTGCAGAAGAAAAACAAGAGCCTTGCTCCAGACACGCTCGGCGCTTCGCTGATCGACGAGATTTGCCGCCGCGGCGCGATCGAAATGGACGCGCTGCTTTCCAGCATTCTGGATCGCTCGAAGTTCGCTTACATCCCGCTGGAATACTACGATGTCGATCGTTCGATCCTGAAAATGTTGCCGGAGAGCCTCACCATCGGCCGGCTGATGGTTCCGTTCGACATCATGAGCCGCACCGTGATGGTCGCCACGGCGAACCCGTTCGACGCGCTCGGCAAGGAAGCCGTCCAGCAACTTCTCGACTACAACATCCAATGGCACCTCGCCTCGCCCCAGGCCATTTTTAAGGTCATCGGGGAAACTTATCGTCTCGCCTAAATGAGCATCAAATCTTTTGGAGAGCGCATCGCGGACGTCCTGATCGAAGACGGCCTGCTTCTTCCCTCACAGCTCCAGGAAGCCGTGGAGTTGCAGAAGAAACAAGGCGGGCGGTTGCTCAAGCTGCTCGTGGACAAACAATATGTCACCGAGCAGGACATGACGATTTCGATGGGCCGCTGTCTGGATACGCCGCCGATCAATCTTTCCAAAGTGCGCGTTCCGGAAGAGGTGCAAAACCTCGTCCCCAAGGAAATGGCGCGGCAGTACAAACTCGCGCCGGTTTGCCGCTTGGGGAACAAACTCTACGTGGCGATGGCGGATCCGCTGAACGTACTCGCCTTGGACGATCTGCGGCAGCGGACAAAGATGGAGATCATCGCGATGATCACCACGGAGCGCGCGGTGACCGAAGCGCTGAGCGGCGTGGGAAACGCCAGCTCGCAGATGGATCAGGTGCTGAAGGACGCTGCGGCGGCGGGCGAAGTCGAGGAAGTCAAAGCACAGCGGCAGGAAATCGATTTGGATCGGCTCGCGGTGGAGAGCGAAGACGCGCCGGTGGTGAAGATCGTCAACTTGATCCTCGTCCAGGCGCTCAAGGAGAAGGCGTCCGATATTCACCTGGAGCCGTTTGAGAAGCAGTTCAAACTCCGCTACCGCGTCGATGGCTCGCTCATCGAAGCCAGCTCGCCGCCCAAGGCGCTCCAGCTGCCGATCGCCTCCCGCATCAAAATCCTCGCCGGACTCGATATCGCCGAACGCCGCGTGCCGCAGGATGGACGCTTCCGCATCCGTGTTTCCGGAAAAGAAGTCGACCTGCGTATCTCCGTGCTCCCGACGGTTTATGGGGAAAAGATCGTCATCCGTCTGCTGGATAAAGGCGCGCTTTCCGGTTCGGTCGATCAGCTCGGGATGGACGAATACACGCTCGGCGTCTTCAAGAAAGCCGTCGATGCGCCGCACGGTTTGCTTCTCGTCACCGGCCCGACTGGTTCCGGAAAAACCACGACGCTTTACTCCGTCCTGAGCGAGCTCAACAGCTCGGAATACAACATCGTCACGGTCGAAGACCCGATCGAATACCAGCTCGGCGGCATCAACCAGGTCGCCGTTAAAGCGGACATCGGCTTGAGCTTCAGCGATGCGCTCCGTTCCATCCTGCGGCAGGATCCGGACATCATCATGATCGGGGAAATTCGCGACAACGAAACCGCCGACATCGCGGTGAAGGCAGCGCTCACCGGTCACCAGGTGCTCTCCACCTTGCACACCAATGACGCCGCCGGCGCGATCACCCGCATGGACGACATGGGCATCGAGCCGTTCCTGATTTCCTCCGCCGTAATCCTGACCTGCGCTCAACGTCTCGTCCGCCGCGTTTGTCCCAACTGCCGGGAAGAATTTGCTCCCGAACCGGAGCTCTTGCAGAAACTCGACATCACCGACGGCAGCGACACCGTTTTCTATCACGGCATCGGTTGCGAACGTTGCAAACGCCGCGGTTACATCGGCCGTGCGGCGGTGATCGAAGTTCTCCCCGTCAGCGAGACGATCCGCCGCTTGATCATCAAACGAGCGAGCGCCGCGATCCTCAAAAATCAGGCGATCAGCGAGGGGATGAAGACGCTGCGCATGACTGGCATTGACAAAGCAAAAGAGGGTATTACGACACTGGAGGAGATTCTGCGGGTGACCGCGGAGGACCACTAGTGTCGCCATGGGACTTTTCGACCACCTTTTCAAATCCAAGCCCGAGAGCACTGGAGAAAAGGATGCCGAAGTCCCGGTGAAAGCAGCGGGAGCTGCGGCTGCGGAAAAGGGCGCGTCGGGAGGAACCACGGCGCCGGATCCATCGATCTTCCGCCAGCCAAAAAGTCACGTCCCGCGCGGCGCCAACCCTCTTGTTCCGCATTCCAGGCCCACGATTGCGCCCAATCGTCCGCCTGAGCGCAGGCCGCCACCGATTACTCCGACGCCGGTCGCGATCGACGAAATTTCCCTCACGGTCGGCGACATTATTCCCCGCATTCCGCCGCACTTTTTGCGTGCCGGACATCACGAGCCAAAGCGCGAACTCCGCTTTCATCTGGACGATCTTTCGGCGGACATCGCACGCGGCCGCGCGACCGTCGCGCTTTCCCGCGTCGCCGCGTTGTGTCCGGATCTTTTCCACAGTCCCATCGTCGAAGATGAGGACATGGAAATCCGATTGCCGCTCCAGAAGCTGCTCGAACAGTTTGGTCGGATCCGCTCACCGGGCCGGCCGCCGGCCGAAGCCGCTGGTGTCTTCCGGCCGCTCCCCGCAGCCGCGCCGGCTGAAGTAAGCGAGTCTTCCGCGCTGGAGAATCCTCCGGAGATCCTTGCGAGGAAAGCCCCGGCTGCGACGGGTGCGGCACAAACTGAGGCCGATGCTGCCGCGAGCGCTCCGGAGGAAACAACGCCCGCGCCTTTGCAGCAAACGGCATCGGAGCCCGGGAAGGAAAACGTCGCCCCGGTGAATGCAACGTTGCTCGCCGATTCGGCTCCTGACCCGAAGTTTCCCGCGCCCGTCGCCACCACGCTGGCGAACGCTGGAATTGCGGAGCAAACCGAAGTCGAAACCGCGCATCAGGAAGCACCAGCGCCGACGGCAGCGGCGACAGACGCTTCGCCGCTGGCGGAAGAAAGCGCGGTAGTTTCCGGCGAAGGCGAGGAGCAAATCAGCTTGAGCATCGCCGCGATCTTCGCGGGCATTCCCACCCATCGGTGGACTGGAACTCCACCCGACGTG
>DASVRR010000280.1:0-4250 GCA_036388515.1 Chthoniobacteraceae bacterium
GAGCGCAGTCCAGACGGCGACGCCGGTGGTGCTGTTCCGAGCGCCGGGTTTTCCCCGCCAGCCGACAACGATCTGGCCCTCCTCCGGACCCGAGCGCAGGGCATGACCTTCCACGAGCCGATTCGTCAAGAGAACGCGCCGCGCATTCACGTCCGAGTCGTGCAGGTAAACGGCGAGCTCATGGCCATGCATGGGTTCGATAGTGGCGGTGAAACCTCGATTCAAACTGACTTCGTTGAACGCCAGTTCACCGGGCCCCGCCTGAGGCAGAACTGGATCGGCGAACGGCACTCCTCGCGCCCGCCGCCACGTGCCTTTGTCCCGAAAGATAAAAGGCGCGCCTTCTTTGCTCGCAACCATGAAGCCGGTCTTCAGCGTGAAGAAGTTGTGCGTCAGGTGGAGCGAATCATCGGCGAGCTCGGTCGTCCAAGTCCCCGCCGGATCGTTCAATATGGCGGGAGGATGATAGAGGAGGATCCGCACGCCAGCGCCTTCGCCGTTCTCGTTTCCGCGACCGTGAAGCGGCACGACGACGAGGCCCCATTTCTTGCGCTCGAATTCCAGCCAATGCATCCGGTGCGTGGTCGGTTCGGCATGCAAGCGCACCGGAGTCCAGGGCTGGGTGCGATCCGCGGGGGCGATGAGGTAGAAGACGGCGCCGCTCTTTTCGGTGTCGGCAGGATTCCACTCGGCGCCCACCGCCAGCTCGCATTTGCCGTCGCCGTCTATGTCTTCCGCAGCGAGGCAAACGTTGTCTTTCGCCGTCAGGTTTTCGGCGATGAGGAACTTCTGCCAGCCGGCGTTCGGCAGGTTTGCGCCGGCTTCGATGCTGCCCGGATTCCGATACCAGACGATCTGCTTTTTGTCCGCGAGGAGAATGTCCGGAAGCTTGTCCCCATCGACATCCGCGACGGCGACTCCATAGCCGATCTGGATTTTGTCGTCGATCGTGACGGCTCGGAAGCGTGGTTCCGGCGGATCGGCGAGCAGTGCGGAGTTTTGGAGGAGAATGCCGAACGCTGCGACAGGAAAAAGACGGTGGATCATGGGGAGAAGTTTGGCGGTTGTTTGAACGAACGGATTCGTGCGGCTACAAGTTCGCCGGGATTTGCAGCAAGGCTGCGACCCGCTGCAACAGACGACCAGCGCCGCCGCCATCCAGCACGCGATGATCGAAGCTGAGCGTGAGTTGCGCTTCCGTTGCGGGGAGAAACTGCTGCTTCGCCGCATTCCACACCGGCATCACCCGACCAGCGCCGAGTCCGAGCACCAGAGTTTGTTCCGGAAGCGGAATCGGCGTGGCCCATTCCAAGCCGAAGGTGCCGAAGTTCGTCACAGTCGCAATCGAGCCGCCTTGAGCGCCCGCCGGAAGCCGGCGCTGTCGGGCGAGTTCGACCAGCTCGTTGTAGCGCACGGTCATCTCCGCCAGCGGAGTTTGATCCGCATTGCGCAAGACGGGAACGAGCACGCCGTCTTCCGCTTCCACGGCAAATCCCACGTCGATCGCCCGCGGGTGAACGATTTTGTCCCCAATCAACCGGCCCGCGGGCGCGCTGCTTTCCCCGAGCGCGACGGCGAGCGCGCGCAGTGCGTAGAGCGCCGGTCCGGGTTTTGGATTGCTCGATTTCCGATGAGCAAGCAGCGGATCGAGGACCACGGAAAGTCCGACGGTCGCGAGTGGTCGGGACCAACTGCGGCGCATGGCATCGGCGACGGCGACGCGCATGGAGGAAGCGGGACTGAGTTTGTGTTCCTCGAGTTTGGTCAGGAATTTTTCGAAATCCTCGATAGTCACGCGTCCTCCGGCGCCGCTGCCAGCAATTCCGGAAAGATCCGCCGCGTGGAGGCCGAGTTCGTTCATCCGCGCTTTCATCCGCGGGGACATGTAACTCGCGCCGGCGGCATGCGCGGGCACCGGAAGACCGCGGACGGTTGGCTGAACGCCGCTTCTTCCGGATGCTGGGGAAGCCGCCTCCGCGGTCCGACTCTCGCCGGTCGCCGTGGGGCTCGGCGCCGGAGCATCAAGCCCGGCGCGCATCGCTTCTTCATCCGAGACTTCCAGGTAACCCAACGTCGCGCCCACCGGATAGCTGTGCTGCACTTCGATGTGCCACTCGGCCACCAACCCCGCGCACGGCGTCGTCACCGCCATCGTGGCTTTGTTGGTTTCAACTTCCAGGATATCCTGATCGCTCGCCACCGCGTCTCCCGGCTGGAAGGAAATGCTGATCACGGTGGCCTCGGCGATGGATTCGCCGAGTTGGGGCATGATGATCGGGATGCGTGGCATGGCTCGGGAGAAGAGGCGTTTACTGGCGCAAAAGGTCGCGCATCTTCGCGCTGATGGTCTGCGCCGTTGGGCGATGTGTTCCCCAGAGATTGGGATGATATGGGACCGGCGTATCCTTGGCGTTCAGGCGCATCGGGGGAACATCCAACAGGCCGAAACCATCCGTGGCCACGCGGGCGACGACTTCCGCCGTCACTCCGCCCCAAGGCCACGCCTCGCCGACCGCGAGGAGCCGGCCAGTTCGCGCCACACTCGCCAGGACGGTGTCAGTATCGAGCGGCTTGATTGAGCGGAGATCGATGACCTCGATTTCCCAGCCTTCGGTCGCGAGTTCTTCCGCACAGGCGAGCGATTCATGAACCATCGCGCTGTAGGTGACGATCGTGGCATCGCGTCCGGCACGAGCGATCCGGGCTTTTCCCGTCGGCTCCGCTTCGGTCGGGAGCGCCTCGGCTTTCAGGTGGTAATACAGATATTTGTGCTCGCAGAAGATGACCGGATCATCGATCGCGACTGCTTCGAGGAGCATGGAGTAAGCATCTTCCACCGTGGCCGGAGTCATCACGATCAAGCCCGGATAATGCGCATAGAGCGCCTCCATGCTTTGGCTGTGAAATGGGCCTGCTCCGGAAGTTCCGCCGCTGGGAAGTCGGACCGTGATCGGACAGGAAACGTTCGTCCGCCAATGCAGCGTCGCGGCCTGGTTGACGATTTGGTTGAACCCAACCGTCGAGAAGTCGGCGAACTGCATCTCGATGATCGGACGCATGCCTTCGATCGCCGCGCCGATCGCCGAACCAATGATCGCGTCTTCGCTCAGCGGCGCGTCCAGGACGCGTCCGGGAAACTCCTGCGCGAGACCTTTGGTGGCCTTGAAGGCGCCGCCAAATTGCCCCACATCCTGACCATAAATGTAAACGCGCGGATCATCGGCGAGAGCCTGAGCCTGAGCGGCGCGGATGGCTTCGAGATAGGTGATCATTCGCTGATGAAGCCGTCGGTCAGATGCCGTGAAGCCAGCGCACACCAGTCTTCCTCATTCGGATCGGGCAAAGGTTCCCGAATCGTCGTGGCGACGGCTTCTTCCACTTGCAACTGAGCTTCTTCCCGCCAGCGGGCCACGGTGCTCGCGTCGGCCCATTGCTCGCTGACGATCTGATCTTCCGCATGACGCAAGCAATCGCGACCGACCAGCGATTCCCGCAAAATCGGATCCACGTAGCTGGCGTCGTCGTGTTCGCCGTGACCTGCCAGCCGGAGCAACGAAGCGACGACCAACTGCGGACCGTCGCCTTCCCGAGCCAACTGGACCGCGTTCCCCACGACTTGCAGGCAGGCGGCAAGATCGGTGCCGTCGAGCGAGTGACCGCGGATGCCGTAGCCGATCGCCTTATCCACCAAATCCTGACAGGCAAACTGGCGGTCGTTCGGCGTGGAATAAGCATACTGATTGTTTGCCACGACCATCACGAGCGGGAGTTTTTCCACTGCGGCGAGATTCAGCCCTTCGTGAAACGCGCCGGTGGAAGTGCCGCCGTCACCGATGCAAGTCGCCCCGACGGTGCCGGTGATGCCGCGGAAACGTCGCGCCAGCAGTGCGCCCGCGACCACCGGGATCATCGCGCCGAGATGGCTGACCATCGCCAGGAGTCCATCTTTCGGTCGGCCGCGATGCACGTTGCCGTCGCGGCCGCGCATCGGCCCGAGCCGCGAACCCATGTAAGTGCGGGTGCAATCGAGGAGACTTTCGCCGAACGCGAGGCGCCCAGCTTGATCCCGAATCAGTGGAGCAAAGATGTCGCCCTTCCGCAGCGAGACTCCCAGCGCGGCGCTCAATGCTTCCTGCCCTTTGCTCAGGAAAACTCCGCCCTGAATCTTTCCGCCGCGATACAGACTCGCGAGCTTTTCCTCCGTCACGCGCGCGAGCAGCATCCAGCGAAAAGCGGCGAGGTAAGCTTCG
>DASVRR010000281.1:0-14665 GCA_036388515.1 Chthoniobacteraceae bacterium
TCCGGATAAAGATCCATGATCCAGTGGAAGGAACGCGCGCGATGCCGCCACGCCACCAGCGTCGCGACGACGATCAAGCAAGGCGGCGAGCTGGCGGAAATCACCACATCCGCCCGCGGGCTCCGAAGCCCATCGAGGAGCATTTGCCCCAAGGCCGCGACTTCCCGGCGCATCCGGCCGCGCTGCGCTTTCGCTGCGCGGTAATCCTGCCGGGTGGCGACGAAATCAACGATATGTCCGGAGTTCTCCAGCTCATCCGCGAGTTCCCGCAGCAGCACTCCGGTCGGTGCGGGGTCGGGAGGAAAATACTTGTTGAGGAAAAGGAAACGCACGCCGGTTAATCCCCGCGCTGAGTTGCCGTGGCCGGGTTGCCCCGCGCAATGCTCCGCGGCGGCACCGTGGCGACGACCACACTTCCGGCGGTCACCATGCTTCCCGGCCCGATCTCCACTCCCGGCGCGATGAATGCCTGCGCGGCGATCCAGGAACCCGCGCGCACGGTGATCGGCTTGGTCACCAGATCGAATTTTGGCGCGGCAAAGTCGTGCGATCCGGTGCAGAGAAAGGCCCGTTGCGAGAGGCAGACATTCGACTCCAGCCGCACCGGCGCGAGGCTCAGGATGATGACTTCTTCCCCAATCCAAACGTGATCTCCGACTTCCAGCCGCCAGGGAAAAGTGACGTTCACCTGCGAGCGAATGGTCACGTCTTCCCCAATCCGCGCGCCAAACGCCCGCAGCAACATCACGCGCAGTTCGGAAGGCCACGGGATCGGATTCTGGAAGAAAAGACACTTCATCCCGACCCAAAGCGCTTCCTTCCAGGCAGGCGCGCCGCGGTCAAAATCTCCAGTGGTGTAGCCGCGCAGTTCCATGGTTTATCTTTGAGCGGAAGAACGCCGTGGCATATCCACTGCTTATCACAAAAGCGGGGCGCCCGGTGCGACTGCTTTTTGAACGAACTTCATTTTCACTGATGCCTGCGATTCCATTTCTCACTCTCAGCATTTTTAGCTGCACGCCCCCGGCGAGGGCGGGCTGTCAGCGATGACTTTTCCTCCCCGCTCCCAGCTGGAGGAAGCAGCCGTCGAACCCAGCGCGCAACGTCCTCCGGAAGAAGGCGCGCCGCTGCCGCTGCATCTTCGCTTTGAGGCACAAGCGGCTCGGTCGCCGTACGCAGCGGCCTTGATTCTCGCCGATGAGGAATTGAGCTACGCCAGCTTGAATCAACGCGCCAACCAGCTGGCCGATTTTTTGCGCGAGCAAGGCGTGGCCTCGGAGTCTGCCGTCGGCGTCAGTTTGCCGCGAAGCTTCAGCCAGATCGTGGCGGTCCTCGCCATCTTGAAAGCAGGCGCCGGCTACGTTCCGCTCGACCCCGCTTTGCCCGCCGCACGCCGCAGCCAGATGATCGCGGATGCTGGCATCGGCCTTGTCCTCACCGCCGAACTTCTGGAAGCGGAATCGCCGCGCCTCTCGCTTCGTCCCGACGCGAACTCGAGCGCGGATTCTTCCGCGGATTCGCTGGTCTATATCACGTTTACTTCCGGCTCCACCGGCCGCCCAAAAGGCATCGCGATGACGCAGCGTCCGCTGCTTAATCTGCTCGACTGGATGATCAGCCGTTCGGCTTCGGCTCCTGGCGCACGGACGCTGCAATTTGCCTCGCTGGCCTTCGATGTTTCCTTCCAGGAAATCTTTTCCACGCTGCTGAGCGGCGGAACCTTGGTCCTGCTCCAGGAAGCGGAACGCCACGATCTTCCCCAGCTGGCGTCCGTCCTGGAACGCCACCGCGTCCGGCGCATTTTCCTCCCGGCCGTCGCGCTGCAACAGTTGGCGGAAGGCTTCAACTCCGGAAGAAATTCGTGCCCGGAGCTTCGGGAAGTCGTCACCGCCGGGGATCAATTGGTGATCACGCCCGCGCTCCGGGAAATGTTCTCGTGCCTCCCCAATTGCCAGCTCCGGAACGAATATGGCCCGTCCGAAACGCACGTGGTCACCGCTCATGATCTCACCGGCTCACCAGCCTCCTGGCCCGAGCTTCCGCCGATCGGCCGGCCAATCTCGCGCACTTCGATCCATCTGCTCGACCCAAACGGAGATCCAGTTCCGGTGGGCGAAATCGGCGAACTCCACGTCGGCGGCGTCAGCCTCGCTCGCGGTTATGTCGGACGTGACGAACTCACGACCGAGAAGTTTCTTCCCCATCCGCAGCGTCCCGGCGAACGCCTTTACCGGACCGGAGATCTAGCGCGGGAGCTTCCCGACGGCTCCTTCGAGTTTGCCGGCCGGATCGACGATCAGATCAAGATTCGCGGGCACCGAGTTGAACCCACCGACATCGAGATGGCCCTCCAGCAACATCCGGAGGTGCGCGCGGCGTATGTCCTGGCTCGCGAGTTTGCTCCCGGCGATCGCCGCCTCGTTGCGTATGTGCTCGCCGATTCCTCCAGCGCGCCGACTTCCGGCGAGTTGCACGCCTTCCTTATGGAGAAACTGCCGGACTATCTCGTCCCCAGCGCCTTCGTTTTGCTGGAGAAGTTGCCGCTCAATCTGAACGGCAAAATCGACCGCGCGGCGTTACCGGCACCGAGTCGGGCGCGGCCGGAAATCGCGGTCGCCTTCACCGCTCCGCAGACTCCGGAACAACACGCCGTCGCCGCGCTGTGGTGCGAGCTTCTTCGACTGGATTCGGTTGGCATTCACGACAATTTCTTCGAGCTTGGCGGGAACTCGTTGCTGCTCGTCCAGCTGCATCAGCGGCTCCGGCAGCAAGTCGATCCGGAACTCGCGCTGACCTCGCTCTTCCAGCATCCGACGATCGACTCTTTGCTGCGCTTCGACACCAACGCCGGTGCCGCAGCGCAGCAGCAAGCCGTCAGTGATCGTGCTGCGCGCCAGCGCGAAGCAAACACCCGCCAGCGCGCGCTCGCCACCGCCCGCTCCCGCTAGAATGTCCGACGAAACCACACCTCTGGAAGGAGTCGCCATTGTCGGTCTCGCCGGCCGTTTTCCCGGCGCCCGCGATGTCGCGGAACTTTGGCAAAATCTGTGCGATGGCGTGGAGTCAATCTCCACTTTTACGGACGAAGAACTGCTCGCCGCCGGACTCGATCCCGCGCTGATCGCCGACCCAAATTACGTCCGGGGCCGCGCCACTCTGGCGGATGCGGATCAATTCGACGCCGCGTTCTTCGGCCTTACGCCGCGCGACGCCGAACTCACCGACCCGCAGCATCGCGTCTTCCTGGAATGCGCCTGGCACGCGCTGGAAGATGCGGCGCTGGACACCACGCGTTTCCGCGGCGCGGTCGGCGTTTTTGCTGGAGCCAGTCTTAATACTTATCTGCTGGATAATCTCGGCTCGCATCGCGAACTGATCGCCGACTTCGTCTCCCAATTTCAGGCGGATGGCTATCCGCTGCTCATCGGCAGCGACAAGGATTACCTCGCCACGCGGGTCAGCTATAAACTCGATCTGCGCGGACCGAGCGTGACGGTGCAAACGGCTTGCAGCACCTCGCTGGTCGCCGTCTGCCAGGCCGTGCAGGCTCTGCTCAGCTATCAATGCGACGCCGCGCTTGCTGGCGGCGTGTCCATCACCTTTCCGCAAGAGCGCGGCCACCTGTATCAGGAAGGTTCCATCGCCAGCGGCGACGGACATTGCCGCCCCTTTGATGCGGAAGCAAAAGGCACCGTCTTTGGCCACGGCTGCGGCGTCGTTGTGTTGAAGCGGCTCGCGGATGCCGTGGCGGATCGGGATCAAATCTACGCGGTGATCAAAGGCGCCGCCTTGAACAACGACGGCGCGGGAAAGGCGAGCTATCTCGCGCCCAGCGCCGACGGACAAGCGGAGGTGATTTCGCTGGCGCAAGCGATCGCCGGAGTCACCGCAGACAGCATCGATTACGTGGAGGCGCACGGCACCGGAACGCCGCTGGGCGACCCGATCGAAGTCGCCGGCCTGACTCAGGCTTTCCGCGCCACCACCGACGCGCGCGGCTTCTGCCTGCTCGGCGCGGCGAAGAGCAACTTCGGCCATCTCGAAGCAGCTGCGGGCGTCACTGGCTTGATCAAGACGGCGCTCGCGCTGCGGCACGAACAGCTTCCGCCCACGCTGCATTTTACGACCCCGAATCCGCGCATCGATTTTGCGAACAGTCCCTTCCGCGTGGTGACCGAACTGACACCCTGGACGCGGAACGCCCGGCCTCGCCGCGCCGGAGTCAGTTCATTCGGAGTCGGCGGCACCAACGCACACGTCGTCCTGGAAGAAGCGCCCACGCCGACTCCAGATTTGCGGAACAAAACGGCTCCGCAACTCCTCGTGCTCTCAGCCAAAACGCGACGCTCGCTGGAAGCGATGATCGACCAGCTCAGCAAGCATCTGCGGGCGAATCCATCACTCTCGCTCGCCGATGTCGCGTTCACGCTCCAGACCGGCCGGCGCGCTTTTGAGCATCGTCTTTTTGTCGTCGCATCCGAAGCGACCGAGGCTGCGAAACTCCTCCGCAAGCGAGATCGCCAGCGCGTTTTCACCAGTCCGCTCGGCCGAGTCGATCCGCGTGCGGAGGACGATCCGCTCACCGCGCTGGGTCACCGCTGGCTGGCGGGAGAAGAGATCGACTGGCATCCGCTGCACAGCGACTCCGGAGCACGGCGCATTTCGCTTCCTGGCTACGCGTTTGATCGGAAGAAACATTGGATTGCCCCGCTCCGCGATGCTCCCGCGCGGCTTGTTCCCCACGACAACGCACCGCGCGCGCAGCAAGCGCCGGCACCGACACTCGAGGTGCTCAAGGCATTTCTCGCGGAGCAATCCGGACTCGATCTGCGCGCGGCCACCGGCAGCACGTGTTTGCTGGAACTTGGCTTCGACTCGCTCTTCCTCACTCAGGCGGCAATCGCCATTCAGAAGAAGTTCGGAGTTCGCATCACCTTCCGCCAACTCCTGGAAGGCCTGAACACGCTCGGCGCCATTGCGGATTATCTGGACGCCAATGCCTCCGGAAAAGAAGCGCCTGCGATCGAACTCAAGGCCGCGCCTTTCTCCCCATCCGTCCCAGCCGCGGCAGCTCCGGCGCAACACGGGCCTTTCCGCCCGGTGCAAAAAGATCTTGGCGCGGCCCTCACGGAGGATCAGCAGCATTGGCTGGAAGGATTCGTCTCCCGCTACTCCGCACGGACGCCCGGATCGAAGCGCCACACGCAAACGCATCGGCCGCATTTTGCCGATCCGCGGGCAGTTGCCGGCTTCAAGCAGGTCTGGAAAGAACTCGTCTATCCGATCGTCGTCGAACGCTCGCAAGGCGCGCATCTGTGGGATGTCGATGGCCACGATTACGTCGATACCACGATGGGCTTCGGGCTCGCGCTCTTCGGGCATCAGCCGGACTTCGTGATGCGCGCGATCGAGGAGCAAATGAAGCGCGGCATGGAGATCGGGCCGAGTTCTCCGCTCGCCGGGGAAGTCGCGCAATTACTCTGCGAGATGACCGGCCACGAGCGCGCGACTTTTTGCAACACCGGCTCGGAAGCGGTGCTCGGCGCCATCCGGATCGCGCGCACGGTCACCGGTCGGCAAAAGATCGCGCTCTTTTCCGGCGCGTATCACGGCATCAACGACGAAGTCCTCGTCCGCCCGCTGACGATCAATGGCGAGTGGCGCGCCGCGCCGATCGCACCCGGAATCATCCAGGATGCAGTGGCCAATGTGCTGGTGCTGGAATACGGCAACCCGCAATCGCTGGAGATCCTCCGCGCGCATGCGGATGATCTTGCGGCGGTGCTGGTGGAGCCGGTGCAAAGCCGCCGCCCGGATCTGCAGCCGCGCGAATTCCTCCAGGCTCTCCGCGCGCTGACCACCGAGCGCGGCGTCGCCTTGATCATGGACGAAGTGATCACCGGCTTCCGCTGTCATCCGGGCGGTGCCCAGGCGCACTTCGGAGTGAAGGGCGACATCGCGACGTATGGCAAGGTGATCGGCGGAGGTTTGCCGATCGGCGCCATCACCGGTCGCGCCGAATACCTCGATGCCTTCGATGGTGGCGCCTGGCAGTTTGGAGACGATTCCTTCCCCACCGCCGGAGTGACTTTTTTTGCGGGAACCTTCGTCCGTCATCCGCTCGCGCTCGCAGCTGCGCGCGCGGTGCTCGTGCATCTGAAGGAACACGGAGTCGCGCTGCAAGACGCCGTCGCGGAGCGCGTCGCCGGAATGATCCGCGACATTCAACCCGCGCTGGAAGGAACGCCGTTCGACCTGCCGCATTTTGCCTCGCTCTTTTACCTTCGCGCCAAGGACTTCAAGTATTCCGGACTGCTCTACGCACTGCTCCGCCACCGCGGCGTGCACATCTGGGAAGGACGCCCGTGTTTCCTCTCCACGGCGCATACCGATGAAGACGTGCGCCGCATCGTCACCGCCTTTCACGAAAGCCTCGCCGAGCTGAAGCAAGCCGGCTTCATCGACTCTCCGAAAGCCCTCGCGCCGGTTCTTCCGGAGAACTTCCAGCCGCAATCACCGCCGCAGGAGGAATCCATTCCCCTCACCGAAGCGCAGCGCGAAGTCTGGTTTGCCTCGCAGATGAGCGCTGCCGCGCGAGCCGCCTTTAACGAGTCCTGCACGATCCGCCTGCGTGGCGGCTTGAACGTCACCGCGCTGCAACAGGCGCTGGATGAAGTCATCCGCCGGCATGACGCGCTCCGCAGCCGGTTCGATCCAAACCACGGCGCACAAACCTTCCGGAACACGCTCTCGATCGAACTCCAGGCGCACGATTTCACCGAGCTCGCTGAGGAAGAACGCGCGACCCAACTCGGCTTGCTCCTCGCTGGGGAAGGCGCGCGCGATTTCGATCTGGAACACGGGCCGCTGCTCGCTGCGCAGCTCGTCAAGCTGGAGCCGTATTCGCATGCGCTCGTCCTCACCGCGCACCACATCGCCTGCGACGGCTGGTCCTACGACATCATCCTGCGGGAACTCGCGTCGCTTTATTCCAGCTTCGCGCGCGGAGCAGTGCCAAAGCTCGGCGCCGCGATGCAGTTCGCCGATTATGCCCGGACGGAGCAGCGTTCCTTCATCTCTCCGGAAGTGCTCGCGGCAGAGTCGTATTGGAAAGACCAATTCTCCACTTTGCCTCCCACGCTGGAGTTGCCGACGGATCGACCGCGCCCGCCGCAACGTTCCTGGAGTGGCGCGCGCTGTCACCTCGCTTTACCTGGTGAATTGAAGCGAGACCTCGCGCAATTTGGCGCGCGGCAAGGTGCGACGCTCTTCGCGGTTCTGCTCGCCAGCTTCGAGACACTGCTGCATCGGCTCACTGGTGCGACCGATCTGGTGGTCGGCGTTCCCGCCGCTGGACAAAATGTGGTGGGCGGCGCTGATCTCGTCGGCCACTGCGCCAATCTCCTGCCGCTGCGGACAAGGCTCGATCCGGCCCGACCGTTCACGGATCTGCTGCGGAGCGTGCGCGGCGGAGTGCTGGACGCCTTTGAACATCAGCAGTTCACGCTCGGACGGTTGCTCGCCCAGTTGAAGATCCCGCGCGACGCCGGCCGCGTGCCGCTTGTCCCCGTGATCTTCAATCTGGATCCGCCGCTCAGCGATCTGCATTTCGGCGATCTGAAGCATGAAATCGCACTGAACCCGCGCCGCCATTATCAGTTCGATCTCGGCTTTAATCTGGTGGACGAACCGGAAGCGCTGCGGCTCGAGTGCGATTACAATCCCGAGCTCTTCGACCAGGCTACGGTGCGGCGCTGGCTGGATCAATATGCCGCACTGCTCCGCGCGGTTCTCCGCACCGACGGCCAGCCGCTGAGCCAGCTCGATCTCCTCAGCGCGCCCGAGCAGGAGCAAGTGCTCGCCTGGAGCCGCGGCGCGCGCACGCCGTATCCCGCGGATCAAACCATTCACTCGATCTTCGCCCGACAAGTCGCCGAGACGCCGGATGCAATCGCCGTGATCGACGGCAAACTCCGGCTGACCTACGCGGAGGTGGATGAACATGCGAACCGCTACGCCAATCATCTTCTCACGCGGAACGTGGGGGAAGGCGATTACGTCGGCCTCTTCGCGCATCGTTACTGGCCGTTTGTCGCGGAAGCGATTGGCATCCTGAAGATCGGAGCTGCCTACGTGCCGCTCGATCCGCGTGACCCGCCGGCGCGCCTGGCCTCATTGCGCGAGCATCTTGCCGCGACTCTGGAGGAAAAGCTGGATGTCTCCGGTGAATCCGTGCTTCCGCCTGTCCCGGCTGGTCTTCCGGAAGCAGCCGCCTACGTGATGTTCACTTCCGGTTCCACCGGCGAACCAAAAGGCGCGGTCATTCCGCATCAAGGCGTCACGCGCCTGGTTTGTGCGACGGATTACGTCCAGTTCAGCCGCGAAACGGTGATGATGCAGGGCTCGAATCTTTGCTTCGACGCTTCCACATTCGAAATTTGGGGCGCGTTGCTGCACGGCGGAACGCTCGTCTTCACCCGCACCGAGACGCTGCTCGACCACCAGGCGCTCGCCGAGCATATCGCCCGGCAGCGAATCAACTCGCTCTTCCTCACGACCTCACTTTTCAACCAGCACGCGAGGCAAGCGCCGGAGATGTTTGCCGGGTTGGAATGCGTGGTTTTTGGCGGGGAAGCGGCCGATCCGGCGATGGTCCAGCGGGTGCTGGAACACGGACGCCCGAAGCTGCTGGTCAACGGCTACGGACCGACGGAGACGACCACCTTCGCGGTATGTCAGCGGATCGAAGCGGTTCACGGCGATCGCGTGCCGATCGGCCGTCCGATCGCGAACACCGACGCCTTTATCCTGGATGAAGCGCTGCGACCGGTGCCGCCTGGAGTCAGCGGCGAGATCTACCTCGGCGGTCCTGGCGTGGCGCTTGGTTACCTGCATCGGCCCGAGCTCACCGCGGAACGTTTCCTCCCCACGCCGCATGGCCGCTTGTATCGCACCGGTGATTTCGGTCGCTGGCTGCCAGACGGAACCATCGAGTATCAGGGGCGCATCGATCAGCAGTTTAAGCTCCGGGGCTTCCGCATCGAACCGGCGGAAATCGAGGCCCAGTTGCGGCGGCATCCCGCCGTCGCGCAGGCCGCAGTCCTCGCCCGGCCAAGTCTTTCCGGGGAAAAAGTGCCCGTCGCTTATCTCGTCCGGAAGCCCACGCATGAAGCGGTGAGCGACTCCGAGTTCCGCGAATATCTGGTCAGTTCCCTCCCGCCGCCGTTTGTTCCGTATGCCTGGTTTTGGCTCGAGGCGCTTCCCCTTACCGCCAACGGAAAACTCGATCATCGGGCGCTGCCAGATGTTCTGGAGGAAAAGACTTCCGCCCGCGAACACGTGCCGCCAGTCAACACCGTCCAGGCTCAGCTGATCGAGATTTGGGAGGAAGTGCTGCGCCGCCGACCGATTGGCATTCGCGACGATTTCTTCGAGCTCGGCGGGCATTCGCTCCTCGCCGCACGCGTCATCACCCTGATCTCCGAGCGGCTCGGCCAACGACTTCCGTTCGCGGATTTTTTCAGCCAGCCGACGGTCGAAAATCATGCGCGCGCCTTGCTCTCCAGCCAGTCCACCGTCCAGCAAACTCCCTACGCGCTGATCCATCCCGCCGGAACGAAGACGCCGGTTTTTTTCTTCCACGGCGACTTCATCGGCGGCGGGTTTTTCTGCAAAACATTGGCTCAGACCATTGGGGCGGATCGGCCGTTCTATGCCGTTCATCCGCACGGCCTGCAGGGCGACGAGGTCCCGCTGAACATTGAAACCATGGCCGCCGAGCGAGTGCGCCTCATCCGCAAACTGCAACCGCACGGACCTTACATCCTGGGAGGCTATTGCAACGGTTCGTTCATTGCCTATCACGCCGCCCGTCTCCTGCGCGACGCCGGCGAGTCCGTCGCCACCTTGCTCATGCTGATGGCGGATGGATCGAATGCTCGTTTCCGCTGGCTGAAACGGGCCAGCGGAGTCAGCAGTGTGGTCCGCGGAGAAGATGAGGTCGCGCGGCAGCAGCGTTTCCTCAACGTTCGCCGGCGCCTGCGGGATCGGGAAGACATGGGCCGGTATTACGCGAAGGCGGCCGCAGATCTTTTGACGCATCCGCCCAAAGTTCAGGCTGCCCGGCTGTGGCAGAAAGCGCAGCGAGTGCTGGGCCGAAACGGCACGCGGATCCAGGAGTCGCCGAGGACCAGCAACGGAGCCGTTCCACCCGCCGGCAACGGTCTGATCAGCAATGAGCAAGTCCGCGCGGCTTACGGCGCAGCGTGCAGCGCGTTTGTTCCGGAGCACTCGGACGTCCCGATGATCCTGCTCTGGCCGAAGGACGAGCCCGCACCCTCGAGTCGCGGCCCCGCAGCCGGATGGGAGTCCGTTTGCCCGAAGCTAAAAGTCATCGAAATCCCCGGGCAACATCACACCTGCATCTCGCAAAACTCCCATGTCGTATTCACCGGAGAACGGATGCGTTCGGCCATTCAAGAGGCGGAGAACTCGCTGGCGGCAAAACCATGAACCTCGCTCCCTCAGCCTGGAGTTTCGCGACTCGGCCACCGCCTTTGCCCGCGGACGAAGTGCATCTCTGGCGCGCCAATCTTCCCCATGCAGATCTGCCGCGGCTGCAGCCACATCTTTCCTCGTGCGAACTCATCCGCGCCGAGCGCTTCCACTTTGCCGCAGATCGCGAGCGATTCATCGCCGCGCGCGGAATCCTCCGCCAGGTCCTCGCCGGTTACCTCGATCTCGCCCCAGAGAACTTGCGCTTCACCGCAGGTCCGCACGGTCGGCCGGAGCTGGCGGGAATCTGCAGCGCCTTGCGTTTTAATCTCAGCCATTCCGGCGACCTCATGCTGCTCGCGGTCGCACACACTCGCGCGATCGGAGTGGATCTCGAGCTGATGCAGGACAACGTCCCTTTCCAGACGCTCGCCGATCATTACTTCGAGCCGGAACAAGCCTGGAAACTGCGCCTCCTGCCGCCCGCCGAACGCGCCGCCACCTTCTATGATCTCTGGACTTCCACCGAGGCGTGCCTCAAAGCCAGCGGACTCGGCCTGAGCAAAGGAACGCGCGTCGCCGAGCCGGATCGCTGGTCCTTGCGCAAGCTGATGCCGGCTCCCGGATACGCCGCTGCGCTCGCGGTGGAAGGTGGATCCTACGAACTGAACACGTGGTCATGGCTGAACTAGAAGCGTCGCTGCACGAGAGCATCATCCAGCCGTCAAAAGGATGGCTGCGGATCGAATGGCGCGAGCTCTGGGAATATCGCGATCTGCTCGTGCTGCTCGTCCGGCGCGACATCACTTCGCGCTACAAGCAGACGATGCTGGGGCCGCTTTGGTTCGTCCTCCAGCCGGTCCTCACTGCGCTCGTCTTCGCCTTGATTTTCGGCCGCGTTGCGGAGATTGGGACGGACGGAATTCCCAAGCCGCTCTTCTATCTCTGCGGCCTGCTCGGCTGGACTTACTTCGCGCAAAACCTCACCGGAGCCGGCGCGAGTTTCGTCAACAACGCGCACCTTTTCACCAAGGTTTACTTCCCGCGCCTGATCGTCCCCATCGCGATCATCATCTCGAATCTGGTGGCCTTTGCACTGCAGCTTCTGCCGTTCTTCGCCTTCTTCCTCTACTACAAATTCCTGGCGGGAGAAGGCGCCAGCATCCACTTCACCTGGCTCGCTCTGCTCACGCCCTTGCCGCTCCTGCAAGTCGCCGCGCTCAGCCTCGGCGTCAGCCTGTGGATGTCCGCTTCGACGGCGAAATTTCGCGACCTGATTCACTTCAACCAATTCCTCATCCAGATCTGGATGTTTGGAACCCCGATCATCTATCCGCTCTCGCGCGTGCCGGAACGCTACGAATGGCTGATCTGGGCGAACCCGATGTCTGTTCCCGTCGAGGCCTTTCGCATTTGCCTCCTCGGCCGCGGCGCGTTGCCGCCGACCGCCGTGGCGCTTTCGGTCGGGATGACGATTCTGCTGCTGATCACGGGCTTGCTCGCCTTCCGCAAGGTCGAACGCACCGTGGTGGACTCCGTATGAAACCGGCGATCGAGATCGAAAATCTGTCGAAGCTCTACCGGCTCGGCGCCATCGGCCCGGGCAGCTTGCGCGAGGCGCTGGAGCATTGGTTCGGGAAGAAAACGGCGTCTCCTAACGGCGGGAACAAAGCCGCGGGAGCAAAGGAATTCTGGGCGTTGCGCGACATCTCCTTTGCCGTGGAACCAGGAGAAGTTCTCGGCTTGGTCGGACGCAACGGAGCCGGGAAATCGACGTTGCTCCGCATCCTTTCAAAGATCAGCGAACCGACCAGCGGACGTGCCGTGATGCGCGGTCGTGTGGCTTCACTGCTGGAAGTCGGCACCGGCTTTCATCCGGAACTCACCGGGCGCGAAAACATCTTTCTGAATGGCGCAATCCTCGGGATGAAACGCGCGGAAATCACCCGCGAGTTCGACGCCATCGTGGACTTCTCCGGAGTCGGCGCTTTCCTCGATACGCCGGTGAAACGCTACTCCAGCGGGATGTATGTTCGCCTCGCCTTCGCGGTCGCCGCGCATCTGCAGCCGGAGATTCTGCTGCTGGATGAAGTGCTCGCGGTAGGCGACGCGGCCTTCCAGAAGAAATGTCTGGGGAAGATGCGCAGCGTCGCCACGAACGATGGTCGCACAGTGGTCTTCGTCGCGCACAATATGGGCGCGATCAAATCACTTTGCCGCACCGCCGTCTGGCTGGATCAAGGCCGCATCGTCGCCTCCGGTCCATCCGGTGAAATCGTGGATCGTTATCTCGAAGCCACGATGGGCAACTCCGCCGCAACGATTGATCTCAGCGACCGGCCGCGGACGCTGACCGAGGGCGGCGGTTTTCGTCTGGAAAAGGTGGAGCTCAACCGCGGACAAGCGGTGAAACATGGCGAGACGCTGGAGGTGAAAATCGGATTCAGCTCGCCGGTCGCAGTGCAGGACGCGTCGATCGGCTGCGGTTTTGCCACGCTGGAAGGAACGCGGCTGCTGAGTCTCGACAGCGACCTCCAGCAAGTCCGGCGCGATCTTCCCGCCGGCAGCCGCGGATACGTCACCGCCACGATCGAAACCTTTCATCTTCAACCCGGAAGATACGGCCTCGATGTCGGCGCGCGCTCCGGAGACAACTCCCCGCTGGACTACGTCGCCGGTTGCGCGGCAGTGGAAATTCTTCCTGGTCCGAGCACTCCGGGAATGTTGGTGCGCGACACCGGCGGCGTGCGGCTGCCGGCTACCTGGCGGTGGGAAATCGACGAAGCTTCGTGAGCGCCGCGTCTTCCCCAGACCTACAGGTTGCAGCTCCACCGCCTGCCGCGTTCGGCCGGCGTTTGATGGACAAGGCCAAGCTCGAAACCTGGGCCGCTTACACTTACGCGCGCCACGGCGTGCCGAGTGCCGCGATTCACTTCGGCACCGCGCTCGGCGACGATTTGCTTTCCACCGCCGTCGCTCGCGAACTGAAACTCCGCGGCGAGAAACGGCTCTGGATGATGACGCGCCATCCGGAAATTTTCCGCGGCAATTCCGACGTCGATGCGGTGGTCCCGCACGACGACCGACACCGGATGCTGGTCGGGCGGGCAAAGGCGCGTTTCTCCTGGCTGCGCTACTGCTGGCACGATGCTGCCGCCGACCGCGACCTCGTGGCGGAAGGACACATCATCGCAGCCATGTGCAGCTCCGCCGGAATCAAAGGACCCGTGACTCTCCGCCCGTATCTTGCGCTCACCGCAGCGGAACTTCAGGCGGGTCGCATCGCGGAGCGGCAAATCGCCATTCAGGTCACTGGCCGTTCGGCGGTGTATCCGATGCAAAACAAGGAGTGGTTTCCCGAGCGTTTCCAACTCGTGGTGGACGGGCTCAAGGACCGCTTCACCATTCTGCAGCTTGGCTCGAAGTCCGATCCCCTGCTCCACGGCACCACCGATCTCCGTGGCCAGACGACGCTTCGGCAAAGCGCCGCGATTCTCCATGGCAGCCGCTTTTTCGTCGGCTTGGTGGGCTTCCTCATGCACCTCGCGCGAGCGGTGGATTGCCGCGCCGCGATCATCTACGGCGGACGCGAATCGCCGCGGCAATCCGGTTATCCGTGCAATGAGAACGTCCACCGTCCGTTGCCCTGTTCTCCTTGCTGGCTCTGGAGCACCTGTGCCTACGACCGCGAATGCATGCGGAGCATTTCGGCCGACGAAGTGCTCGAAGCGACCGGCCGCTTGGAGGCGCGGTTGGGCGGTGAACTCGAAACCGAAATTGGAACCGCAGCTCCGCTGCCCGCGCGCTGGACCAACCCAACCTCCGGATGATCAACGATCCAGCCCGGCCCGTGCGACCGGAACTCACGGTGATCCTTTGCACGCACAATCCTCGTGCGGATTATCTGGAGCAAACCCTTGCGGCCCTGCGCGCGCAGACGCTGGCGACGGAAGGTTGGGAGTTGCTCCTGGTGGACAACGCAAGCACTCACGCGGTGGCGGATCGCTGCGATCTCACGTGGCATCCAAACGCCCGCGCGATTCGGGAAGATCGCCTCGGGCTGACCATGGCGCGAACCTGCGGGTTTCGCGCTGCGCAAACTGACGTGCTGGTCCTGGTGGACGACGACAACTTGCTCGCGCCGAACTATCTTACGAATGCGCTTAACCTC
>DASVRR010000282.1:0-12277 GCA_036388515.1 Chthoniobacteraceae bacterium
GCTTCAACGAGGCCGCGGTCGGGAGACCGCGGAGGGCTCGCGCCGATGTCGTAGGTGTTGTCTTGGGTGGCGAGGCTTCAACGAGGCCGCGGTCGGGAGACCGCGGAGGGGCAGGTGTGTGGCTATCAAGGCCGCAGCCACGCTAGGCTTCAACGAGGCCGCGGTCGGGAGACCGCGGAGGGTCAGCTTCATCGATGGACGACCAAGCCACCGGAGTCCGCTTCAACGAGGCCGCGGTCGGGAGACCGCGGAGGGTCTGCATCTGCATCTGCATCTGTACCTCCACTCTTCCCGCTTCAACGAGGCCGCGGTCGGGAGACCGCGGAGGGGGTTGCGAGGATGAAAACCACCAACGCCGCGATGAGGAGCTTCAACGAGGCCGCGGTCGGGAGACCGCGGAGGGTTGAATTGTTCCACAGCGAGTCGCCAAAAATTGACCCCGCTTCAACGAGGCCGCGGTCGGGAGACCGCGGAGGGCGACTGGACTCAGTTTGGATCAATGGCTCTTGAAGAGGCTTCAACGAGGCCGCGGTCGGGAGACCGCGGAGGGGATGCGGGCACGGCTGATGAAGTCACGGGAGGGTCGCTTCAACGAGGCCGCGGTCGGGAGACCGCGGAGGGCGAGAGAAAGCCATCGCACTTCTCCGCACAGTTAAGCCGGCTTCAACGAGGCCGCGGTCGGGAGACCGCGGAGGGCTTGCGTGGCAGCAGTCGCCAAATAGGCGTCTGGATCGCTTCAACGAGGCCGCGGTCGGGAGACCGCGGAGGGCGGTTTTGGAGAGCGGCAATGAGAATGATCCAGAGCGGCTTCAACGAGGCCGCGGTCGGGAGACCGCGGAGGGAGTGGCCATCTAACTTCTTCGCGGAGAGGCTGCAAAGCAGGATGTTGCGAGTCGTCCCAATATCTGCTGAGGGAAGAGGCCGAGCGGCCGAGACTACACATCGCCCAATGTGCTCCCGATGCCCGTCCCCACTTGATCGCGAGTGCCCACACCGTCCGGCGACAGCATGTTACCGCTCGCGTGGCTCAGGAAGCGCAGCGGCTGCGCTGGAATCATGATGTCAATGAACATGCCTCGGCGGTCGGAACGCTCAAGCCACTCAAACTACGTAACATGGCGCATCCAGCTTCGTGTAAGGCTTTCCCAGCGCGGCGATCACCCGGTCGCCGCGGCCTTCTGACGGGCCCAAACTTACGAACAAGATCTGGTCGTCGGACTGCGAAATCACGGCGGCCAATTCCCGCTGCAAGCCAGCCATCTCGCTGCCATTCAGGTCGCACTCGAAGACCGAGAACTGCAGATGTTCCCCGTGATTCTTGCACACCTTGAAGACCCGATCACGTCGCTTGTCGTCCGTGATGTCGTAGCAGACGAGATAGGTATTTCGCATGGGAAAAGGAGGGTGCGAATTCGCGTTGGCGCGTTACCGCGTCAGGAAGGGCACATACTCTGGGATCTCGCCAGTGAGGACGCGGGCGAGGATGCGGAACTGCAGCTCCAGCGCGCGGCGGTAGCTAACTTTGTAGTCGAAAACAGGATGCGTGACCAGCGAGTTCATCCGCTGCTCGAAGCACTGGAAGAACTTCTTCCGTCCGGCGGCGCTGAGATTTACAGCACGTCCCGCGGAGACAAAATCCAGCGTCGAGACGAAGCGGTTGTTGATCGCCGTGAGCACCGCCGACTCGGCGATGAGCGGGCGGAATTCCTCCATGAGATCCAGCGCCAGTGCGGGCCGACCATGCCGGGGCTGATGATAAAACCCAACATACGGATCAAGCCCGACGGCGCAGGCCGCCAGCGTGCATTCTTTTGCGAGCAAGCTATAGGCGAGGGAAAGCAGCGCGTTCACTGGATCCGTAGGCGGACGGCGATTGCGCGTGGTGAAGTCAAACGTGAACGCCACCTCCGGCGCCGCCGCCGTCTCGGGCCGCGGGATCCCTTCCAGAAAATCCTCCTCTTCGATCCGCTCGCGAATCATCCCGCCGAACTGCGCGAAATACACACTCGCCGCCGCGCCTTCGGTCCCGAGCAATTCCTCCAACGAGCGCGTCGCCAGCGCATCCTCGCGCGCCTGGCCGAGCCGCAGCTTCGTGCGCTCTGGGGGCTCGACGTGATTGCGCATGAAGATCACCCGATGATTGTGAATCTTCCCGCGCACGAACTGCTGCGCCAGCCGCAGGCAGCTCGCCGGGTCTGCTGCGTGCCGGAATTGCTCGATCCGCAACAGCACATTCTTCAGCGAATGCCCGCGCGTCATCCCGTAAAACCAGCCGCCCATGGAAAACCACGTCACCGGGATGTCTTCGTCGCAGAGCCGCTGCACCGCCTGCGTGGACATCTGGATATTCCCGAAGAGGGCGACGTGACAGACATCCATGACCCGAACTTCCTCCACGAGCCGGTCTTTCTCCTTCACCTTCAGCACCGCGTCATTGCAGCCGACGCGGTAGCCTTGGGTATTGAGATAAAGCGCGCGCTTTTCGTCGCGCGGCGCGATCAGGCGGCGAGGCGAGGCGGAAGGTGAATGCTGAGCGCTGATCGGCGTAGTCCTGTCGCGTTCCTCGCCCGGCGCGAAGTTTTCCACCGTCGGAATCGAAAGCATCCGCGTCTCATCCGGCAGACACACCGGCGCCAGCGAACACCTTGCGCACTTCGGCGAATCGATCAGCGGCGGCGGAATCGGACCGCGCGCACAGACGCGCGCCTCGCCGATTTTGGAGACGACCCACGCCTCCAGCTCCGGGGTCAGCTCCAGCGGGACACGCTGCTTCGTCTTCCGGTAATAAATGATCCCCGTATCGCACGCGTAACCATTGTCCCGGAGCACCAGGCATTGCAGCCCGAGCTGCATTTTATCCGCATCCCACAGCTCCAGCCCGTCCACACCTTCGCGCGGCGCACCCACTTTGTAATCGACCGGCTGCACCGCCGCGACAGTGCCATCCCGGCTCAACGTCGCCTCCACAAGATCCATCTTCGCCACGACGCCGAGCCGCTCCGAACCGAGCATCACCGAGCGCGAATGAATCTCGTCCGCACAGGTTTCCGATTTCGGATTTGCAATTTCGGATTGATCGGCCGGGCCTTCGCCGTCCATTCCACCGCTCGCTTCGGATTTCGGAGGTCGAGTCTCGGATTTCCCAGCCGGCAACGCACCCTTGCCCTTGTCCACCCGCGCATGCACCGCTGCGCCTTTCACCGTGTCCACGCTTTCCACGAAGACGCCTTCCACATGCTCGTAATAAAAAAGCCGCGGGCAATAGACGAACTCGTTTAACATCCGCGCCGGGATCGACTCCACCCGCTGCTCCACTTTGAGTTCATCGCCATCCTCCCCGAACGCCTCCAACTCCGCATCCTGCACCACGATCTCCACTGTCCCATCCGGCGCGTTCACTCCAGACAGGTCGCCCCGATTCTCCACAAGCGCTTCCGACGGGACTGTTGCCTCGATCACACCGGCCTCGCCACTCGTCTCCGCAAACGCCTGCTGCACGACTTCTGAAAGCTGCTTCGCAAACAAATCCGGCTCGCCGTCTCCACCTGAGCGGCGCACCTCTCCCCGTCCCGAACGTTTTCTTTCACGCATGGCAGTCTCCTAGTTTCTCGCTCCCCGCCTTCTATGTCTGCTCGGCAGGAATGAACAGCCCCAATCCAAAGTGGCAGGAATTACCCAGGAATATGGGGCCTTCTTGCGGCTTGGAAAACACGATCTTTAGCCGATAGCCGCGCTTGTCATCACTGGTCGCTCCGTCCCGTGCACGGGCGGGTTGATGGACCTTCACCCAGGTTGCCGGTTGTTCGAGCAGAGTGATCGTGGCTGCGGGGAAACCGCGGCTGGCGAGTTCGGCGGTGATCTGGTCGATCACGGATTCCCCGGCCTTTTCTTTTCCGCGACGGTCGTGGACGTGGCGCGGAGGCACGTAGGGGGTGCTGCTTTGCCAAATGGTGGCTGGAGGTGAACCGGCGGAGGGAGGGAGCGGCACAAGCCGATCAAGCGGGATGAGATTCGCCGCCCATGAAGATTTTTTGTAGGTCAGCATAATGGGCTCCTCCGCTGCTTTCAGAATGGCGATTTGCTCTTCATCGGTGAAGGGCTGCGCTCGCCAGACGCAAAGGCGCGATGCTTGATCGCCATCGAAGTGGAGGAAATAGACGGGGTGAGAATGGCCGGACAATGGCTCACCGTCGACGTCTTTCCCGGAGAGTTGCGCGGCGCGTTCGCGCACTTCGCGCGGCGCTTTCTTGAGTTCACCGGTCTCGCCAGCGGTGGCCGCGAAAATGAAAGACCTCAGCACCCGCCCGCGGAAACGCTCTGTCAGCGGTACGGTGGAACGTTCGTAAATGGGAATCCGGCTGCCGACAGCGAATTGCATCCATTGCGTTGGTGGACGGGTAGATTTCATGCGCGCCGTGGGACGGACGGGCGGGCGGGCGGGGCGCTCCGCGTAAGCCCAGCGCGCACCGGTCGGGACATCACGTTCGGCGAGTTCGGGGTCATCCGTCGTGCGGAGGGCATCGGCGAGCGTGGCGGTCCGGGCGAGGCCGAGGACGGGCACGGCTCCCTGTTTGCGGCGCGTTTCGAGCGTGCAGTTCGGGTCGGGAATCTCGGCGTCGGTGTCGGTGATACGCTCCAGTTCGGTGATGGATTCCGCGCGTCCGAAGTAGGTGAGCCTGGCGGCGCAGGCGTCGAGCAATGCGGTCGTTTCGGTCGTCCATCCTTCGCCCTCGAAATGCCACCACAGGGCAGAGGTCGGTGCTACAGACGCGGCGCGCTCCGTGAGCCAAAAGGCATCCACTACCTTCGTAGTATTGTAGCTCATCATGCCTGGCTCTTTGGCGCTCGCGGGGACGCGCTTGAACTCGGCCGGTTGATATTGCCGCAAACCCGGACCGCGCCACGAAGCGGGCGGCAGGTGCCAGGCGATGCGGCTGCCGGCGAAGGCGGTCACGAGCGCACTTTGTTGCTCGTCGCTGACCTCGCCGCCTTCGCGACGATATTGAAAGGACCGCGCCAACAAACCGCGGAGAAGCCGCCACGGGCTGGGTGGCCATTCGCCGTGCGGATCGTCGAACGGGAAGACCTTCCAAGGCGTCGCATGGAAACGCCCGAAAGGGAACGTCTGGCGGAGAATGACACGCATTTCGGTGTAACTATTCTTCGGTGTCGTCGTCGTTGTCGCCTTCAGCAGTCGGTGCGTCGTCGGTGCTTCCGTCGCCAGCCTTGGTCTTTTTCTCAGGTTCCTTGAAAAGCTCATCCGCTGCCCAATACACATCGGTCTGCACCGGAGTGGCGTCACCCTCAGGTCGAAACAGAAGCGGGTCTAGCGGCGTCGTCAGAAGCGAGCTGAGTTCGTTGGGACGAACCTCAAACGTGTCCTCCCCGAAACGAACCGTGACTTTGGAACACGTCAGATCGCACCCGCTGCGATAGCGATAGGTGTTTTCAAGCAAGCGGCCGATTTTCCAAAAGATCAGCCTCAACAGGAACTGCTTCTGCGGCTCTGAGAGACCGTTAGTTCCACTTCCAAAAGACCGGAGCAGCGCCAAATCCAAAACGAACGAGGCTTGGATGATCTCCGGAGTTTCATCGTCTCTCGAGAAGATCGGCTGCCCGGAGTTTGTCTTCTGAAGTTTGTCGAATTTGACGCCGGAAGTTTCCACGCGCCGGGCGCTGAACGCCTCGTGGTGGGCCGTTAAGACTCTGGGAATCTTGATGCCAAGCGCCGGGAACAGAATGCCGTGAATGAGAGAATTCGGGTCGTAGTAAAAGATCGCTGTAAAGACCTTCCACCAGTCACCGGGGAGCGGATGACTCCGCGTGCCTAGGTCAGCCATCCCGATCTTCGTCCGCAAAGTCGCGCCGAAGTCTTCGTTGGTTTTCACCCCTTCTTTTGCGACGAAAACTTGGAAGGTCTTCTTCTTCGTTTTGATTCCCATGAAGTAACTGGATGCCAGTCGGTGTCCCTCGGAAAGGGTTGTTACGACGAGCCGATGTGCGCCCTCCTTTGTCACGGGCTTCCAACCTTCATCCGTGTAGCAACGGACGAACGGCAATCCATTAAGGTCAGGATGCACAGTGAGAGCTTGCGGGCTGTCGTGCATTACACTCTCCAAGTGATTGGCCATGCTCGCGGCGCTATCGACGATGCAGACCTCCTGCGTGGTCCAACGCGGATTTCCATTCGCATCCTTCGCGTGAACCAATTTTGGTTTCGCATCCTTTTCGCCGTCTTCCGGTGGCTGCATCTCCATCACGGCCCGCGGAGCCTTGTAGATGACGTGGCCGATTTCCGGGAAGCCGGCCGGCTGGAACCGGTCGCCCGAGACCGGCGTGAGGGTGGCCTCGAGAACGAGGCGGTGGCGTTTCGCGTCTGCGAGGAGCGCGGCGGGATCGAGTGTGGTTGTGCTCATGGGTTGGTTGGGTTGGTTTTGATCGGGGCGCACCAGCGCCGGAAAACGGGAAGGAGATCGCGCGAGCGCACGGGCAGCAGCATCGCGCCGAGAAGGCGTTGGCAGAAATCCGTCCCGGCGTCGGGGGCGTAATTGAGGGGGCCTTCCATCAGCCGCACCCCGGCGGCGTGCCAGGTCCGTCGGGCAAAATCCATAGCGCCAGCCAGATCGCCGCGGGAGAGCAGCGCGCCGATGCGGGCGACGCGGGCGCAGCGCGGATTCTTGCGGCCCGGAGTGTCGCGCATGATCTCAGTGAAAAGCTGTGGCTCGAAGAGGGGCTTGAGCAAAGCCAGCACGGCGATGTCACCACCCGCGCCGCCGGTGTCGCGTTCTGCCGAAAGATGCGGGCGGAGGTTTGGAATGGAATCCTGATCGAACTCGAAGAGACTGAATCGCAGGAGCCATCGTTCGAGTTCGGCTTCGTCGAGTTCGCCGCGCACCCAAGCGGCGAGATCCGCGAGCGACGCGTAGAGCGAGGCTTGAAAGGGCGGGCGGGCGTCGGCCAGTTTCACGTCCACGAAGCGTCGTTCGACGACGGCGGCGAGGTTCGCCGGCAGCGTGGTCGGCGCCCAGACGCGGCGGAAGGGGACGTTCTCCGCAATGCACCACGCGCCGTAAGCGCGCGTCGCTCCGAGCCAGTAAGGAAGGAAGGATTCCGCGGTCTTGGTCCGCCAGATCGAGGCTGTTGCCAAGGCGATGCGGCCTTCGGCTCCGAGACCAAATTCGCAGAGGTCCGCGAGCCACGCAGGGGGGAGCAGCTTGAAGCGTATGTTGCGCGCGCGATGATTGCGATTGCGATCGGCTTTGCCCAGCGCCTCGACCATGGCATCGACTAAACCCGCGGCGTCTTCTGGTGACTCTGTGGCGGCATATTCCGTAAGCGCGCGATCAATCGGACCCCGCAGGCCGGCGAAAATCCAGCGCTGGCCTTGCTTGCGATCCGGCGGCAGCGATTCGCGAAGCGCCAGCGCGATGCTCACCGCCTTCGCCCGCACAGGATTCGCCCCGCCTTTCGGGATAGGAATGATGCGGGTAAGCCGCGATTCGAAAGTGTTCTCGCTCGTGGTGCGGAGCAGCGTGAAGCGCCGAAACTCCGTCAGCCCGGCATCGATCCCGCGCTGGACGATGGCCGCCGCAAACGCCGGAGCCGTGACCGCGCCTTTGCCATTCACCTCGGCCCTGCCGCGCGCAAAGACCGCCTCGACTTCCGGCACCGACATGGGCCGATGCCACACCGGCAACCAAGCCTCGCCGGTGACGCGTCCAGCTTCACCCGCCGTCTCGGGCGCAGGCGGCCCGACGATGAAAGGGAAAGCGCCCATCGCCCGCCGCCCGCTACCAAGCCGCCGAGACGCGCTGCCGCGGAAGAGCGGAAACGCTTCGCAGGCGAGGACCATCGCCCACGGCGTGAGTTGCCCCTCGCGGAAGGGCTTTGCAGTGCCGCTGTTGAAAGCTTTGTTCGCCGCGCTAAACCAGCACGCGGCGTTGAAATCGCCAAGACACTGGCATGGCTCCCCGGAAAGAAAGGCGCGCAGATCGGCATTGAGGTCCTCGCGCTTCGCTCCGCGCGGCGGCTTTTGCAGGAAAGTCGCAGCGCGCTCCCAGCCCTTGGGAAAGTCCCTTTTGCCCGAGTTGCCGCCCGTGCCGAAGAGCGGGTTAAAGTTCAGCTTCCGCCCGGTGGCCAGATGCGCGTGGAAGAAAGCCAGTTCTGTCTCATCGGCCTCGGTCGCGCGCCACAGGCTGGAGTTGCGCGCACTCTGCGCCTTCGTGTCGGCTTTCTGCGGGCTGTCCCACGCCTTTGCGTAAGCCGACCATCCGCGCTGTTCGGCAATCTCGGAAAGCACGCTCTCCAGCTCATCGAGATCCGCCAAGAACGCGGTTGACCTCAGCAATTGATGACGGCATCAACGCCCGATGCAACCAGACGAACCTCAGTCGCCCGTTGAGCTGCCATTTTGGGGGATCCTCGTCCTTGTCCAGCCAAGCCCGTGCTTCGTCCCGGTCAATGACGAGCGCAGTCCAGCCCGGCGAATCGCTGACGAAGCTGCTGCCGTCCACGGAAAAGTTGCCGCTCGTGCCGTCGCTCGCGCACGCAAAGTCCATCGGCATCCCGCCTTCCCAATTCAGCGGTTCCGTCGTCTCGATGACGCCGCAGACATTCGGCGCATCGACATCGCGCGAGGTGAGGACGGTTCGGACTTTGCCGTGATGCGCCGCTGCGAGGTAAATCGCGAGCGCGGGAAAGTCCGCACCTTCACGAAAATACCGGTGCCAGAGTGCGAGCGCGGAGCCGGCTTCGTGGCGCAAGCCGGGCCGGAAGGCGCGGTGCCATGCTTTCTCGATTCGGGGAAGTGCGGCGATCCTTTCCCTCCACGCGAGCTTGGTGAGTTCGCCGGTCCTCGTCTGCACCTGCCAGCAATGGCAGCCTTCCGTGGACTTGGACGTTGGGGTGATCGCCGGAATGGCCCCGATCTTCGCTTCGTGCAGCAACGCTTCGATCTCGTCGGGGTCGAAACTGCCGTCCTTGGGACGCACGCAAAGCAACAGCGGGGCTTTGGCCCACTGCTTCCCCCCGGTTGGTGCAGGCTGAGGCAGCTCACTTTGCCAACGCGACAACGCCTTGCCGATATCATGATAAGCGGCGGCGGTGAGGAGCGCATGACGCAGCGGTTCGGCGAGAGAGAGGCGATCGGCGATGGCCTCGGCAGCCGCGCACACCGCATCGAGATGCGCTGAAAGCTCGACCCATTCCCCAGTCTGGGTGAAGCGGTCTTCGGCGTAACGATCCGCAAACCGGCCTGGCGGGTCCAGATCGGGCAGCTTGTCACGCGGGTTTCCGGTCCAGCCGAGCTTTGGATCGTAGCCGCCGGCGCTCGCGCGTAGCATCAGCACCATGCCGGGGCAGAGGTCGTCGTTGCGCATCGATTCCCAAGCGCCATCGCCGTGGTTGGCCTTCTCATTCCACAGGTGCGCCCGCGCGCGGGTGCCAAGGAATTCTTTCAGCCGATGCACAGGGACGGTGATTCCTTCCTCGGGACGGAAGACGGGACCGTCCGGTTCGCCGATGGCGAATGGGCGCTTCGGATCATCCGCGCGCCAGTAAATCGTGACATCCGCATTTTCGTCAGAGTCGCGCACGAATGGACTGACATCCGTGAAGCCGCCAAAGATCTCCGGCTCGGTCGAAAAGAGCCCGTTGGATATCCATGGCGCGCGGATACGGCTCGGGCACCGGTTGAAGCGCGGCGGCGATTTCCTTGCCGATGGTCTTGTCTTCGCGCAAACGCGCCAACGCCTCTCGCGAAGGCACCTTCGGTTCGATGACCGTGAGTTTTACCAAGGCTGCGAGAATTCGCTCACCCTGCGCCACGGCTTCGGCCAGGTAAGGGCCGATCTTCGCGCCCTTTTTGGTTTTCTGATCCTTGAGCGGCGGTTTGAAAAACAGCGCACGCGCTTCGGCGTTGTCGCGGCCATCGCGATTCAAACGCCCGAGCCGCTGCACGAGCGAAGGCCACGGGGCCACTTCCGACCAAAGCCGGACTGAGGAGACATCGACGCCTGCCTCCACGACCTGCGTGCTCACGCAAATCAAACCGGACCCAACGCCGGCATCCTTCGCTTTGCGCTTCCCTTCAAACTCCGTGAGCGCGGCGACACAATCTTTGCGGTCCATTTTGCGGAAGCGGGACGTGAGCAACACGCACGGAATCTTTCCTCCGGAAGCAGCGCTTGCTGCCGCAAAGACCGCCTGTGCCGTGCGGACTGTATTGCAGACCACGAGCGAGAGCGTCCCCGCCCGATGCTCTGCCACCACGGCATTTCCCAAGGCCGAAGCAAACTCCACCTCCGGCGAGCTCGCCTCAGCGGCAGCTTTCTTCGTGCTGGCAGCGGATTTCTTCGGTGACGCCGGAGCCGTCCACAGCTCGCATGGCCGGCAAGCGCCGAGTTGCACCGACGCGTTTGGTTCGTCACCAAGAACCAACGATGAGGGGATCGGAAACTTCGCACGCTCGCGATCCGAGGTTTTAAGAAAAGCCGCGCCGCCGGTAGGGCTCACCCCGACCGTGGCGCTCATCCACCAAGTCGGACACGGGAAGAGCGACGGGAAACGATCCAGCCGCATCCAATCGAGCTGCGCCGAAGTCCAGAGCGCCGGTCCCATCAACTGCGTCTCGTCCATCACCCACAGCGCGTCGTTGTTCAGCAAACCAAAGTGCATCGGCCAGCGGTAGCGGCTCATGCCGTAGCCGCGGTTCAGCGCGCGGGAGAGGAGCATGTCCTGCGTGCCGATGAGGATGGCTTCCCGCTCGGGGTGGATGTCCCACTCTGGGCGGCGCGGATGTCTCCTTTCTCCACCCATCAGCAAAACAGGCCCTTGCAACCGCAGCCAGCGAAGCGCGGCGATGGACTCATCGGAAAGGGCGAGTTCCACTCGCTTCTTCCACACGTTCCGCAGCCATTTACGAACTTCCTTTTGCGTTTGCTCCACGAGCGTCCGCATCGGCAGGCAATAGACGAGCCGGCGCGGCCATTTGTCTTTGTGCTTTGGATCCTTGCAGATGACGCGATTCCACAGCCACGCGAGCACGACGGCCGCGGTCTTGCCCAAGCCGGTCGGAATTTCGATCAGCCGGGAGTCGCAGGCCGGCTCTTCCGCCAGCCGGCGCTGATAATCGTAAGGCGGGTTGCCGCCGGTAGCGGCGGTGAAGAATTGCTGGAAGGTCATCGTGCCGTTGCTCTCTCGTTTCGCCGCGCTGCTTGCCCACCTAGGGTGGGACATCCGCACGGATACCGCTTTGTCTTCCGCGAGGACACGAAAATCGAGCGTGCCACCACGATGGGAGAGCCGCTTGTGCTGGGCTCCGTTTCTTCCGGGCATAACCAGACCCGAGCTACTCTGCCTTTGTGAGCACGTCGGCCGAGATCAGCGACGTGGCAGAACTGCCCGACGATCAGCTTCGCCTGTAGCCTTTCGCGATGGCCGAGCGCGATTGCTGCATGGGGGCTGCGCCAATCTATTTCGTCGCGGCGTTAGATCCAGCGGAGTTGAAAATACGGCGATTTTTTCGCCTTGCCCATGGAGCGGCGGTATACGACTCTCCAGCCCCGTTCAGCTCCGTGCTACAATTCCAGCTGCTAAAGTGCAGGAAAAAAGCTCGGGAGAACACAGAGGAAGTCGGGTTGGTAGCTCAATGGTAGAGCAGCGCCCTTTTAAGGCGTTGGTTGAGGGTTCGAGTCCCTCCCAACCCACTCCTGCTTTTCCTCTGTAACCCGGAAATATACAGGAACGCAGGTTGGTCGCCCCTCTTCTGATAGCCTCAGATTCTTGGCTAGGAATGTAGATGAATGCGTTTTGGTCGGCACTTATTGGCACGCCAAAAAACGGCAGGATGAGTTCTCGCCACCTCTTGGGTGGGCTTGGGCCGTGTTGAATAAAGGATTGTTTAATCCCTGGGCCATGAGGGGCCGGCGCACGCAAGGGGTACCGCGGAATCGGGGTGTATGACTTCAGTGCTAAGCCTGCTTACGGATTTTTCCCTTCCGGTAATTAGGTAACTTTACGCCATCCGATGATGGAAGAGGAGGAGGAAGAGGCAGGAAGAAGCGGAAGCGGAAGCCTGCTACCGTAAGTTTTCCAGCGCCCGTTCCTTGGCGCCCCGTTGACCCGCAAACCCCGCCACCGGGGGACGGGAACGTACGGTCCGGAGAGAAGCAGGGCCGCGAAACTTCGGACCGTGCGGCTGGCAAACCGGCACCGAAAGGCGCCTTCAGGAAAATAGGGTTGGCTCATGGAAGGGAACAGACGCGAGCCATAAAAAGCG
>DASVRR010000283.1:0-5280 GCA_036388515.1 Chthoniobacteraceae bacterium
CCGGTAAAGGCAAACAGCCGCCAGTCCGGAGGAAACAGAGCCCGAGGGCCCGGAGGAACCGAACTGCAGTTCGGCTCTTTTCCGAGGGAACGCTGGTGCGGCATTCGTTTTGCTTGGAGCAGCTCCCAGCCATGCAAAAAGCCACTCTCTTCCCACCTGTTTTCGAAACGCCCAAAGCTTCCCCTCTCCGCCAGATCGCGGCGACGATTGCCCTCTGCTCGCTCTTTGTTCCCGCAGCTCAAGCCGCCGCCGTCGCCGGTCCGTGGTCGGTCGGAACTGGATCCGGCCTGATCACCTCCGGAGGATCTTCGGCTTCACCCATCGTCGGCAGCGGAGTCGCGGAGAGCGCGGATAACACCGCGATCCATGCTCCGCTGAGCACAGCGATCGTCCTCAGCAGCGTGGGCCAGGGAATCCAGCTCACGGGACTCGTGGAACTCATCGGCTCCGACGGCCTTGGAGATCAATTCCGGTTCGGCTTGTTTGGTTCGAATGCTCAGACCGGCGTCAGCGGCTGGACCGGATACGTGGCATCGGCCGTTGGTTCCGGGCAAAGCGGCCAGGTGCGCGAGCGAGCGACCGGCAATTACTGGAGCGCGGGAGGAGCCGGCAGCACCGGCTTCACCGGCGACTTCCTCGCCACACCCGGAGCGAGTCTGGCCGCCGGGACTTATCAGTTTTCGCTCACCCTGACCCGCACCGCCAGCGGCCTGGATTTCGCGACTTCGATGATCGATACCAGCACGCTCGCGAGCCATGCTCCCTTCTCCGGTTCCGACAGCAGCGTCACCTCTTACAGCTTTGATCGGGTCGGGTTCCTGATGGGCGACAGCATGAATGCCGATCAGGTGCGCTTCAGCAATGTGGGTGTCTCCACAGTGCCGGAGCCGTCCAGCGCAGCCTTGGGTCTGCTGGGGATCATCTCGCTCGCGACTTCCCGGCGCCGCGCGCGGAAGTAAAACGCGCCCGCCGAATGCGGAACACCGGCGGCCGCCAGCCTAGTTCAGACCTGCAGCGACCTCTTCGCCGGGATGAAGGACCTGCTCGAGCAAGCCGAGCAACTGGTGAGCGGCATAAGGTTTGTGCAAAATCCCGCTGACGTGTAACGCCGCCAGTTCATCGAGGCGCGCGCGCTCGCCTTGCCCCGTCGAGGCCAGGACTGGGACTCGGATCTCCATCTTCCGCAAGGCTCGGATGAGCACCGTGCCATCCATGATTGGCATCATGATATCCGTCAGCACCACCGCGATGTTCTCCCGGTGCTGGGCATAAAGCGCGAGCGCTTCCGGACCGTCCGCGGCCAGCATCGCGCGGTAGCCATGTTTTTCCAGAACATGCTGGCCGACCTGGCGAATGCTTTCCTCATCATCGACCAGGAGCACCAACTCACCGTGGCCTTGCGGACGAACCGCCGGCTCATTCCCGGCAGCCAAAGAAACGAACGCTCCGCTCGTCGCTGGCACCAGCAGGTGGAAGGTTGTTCCGCGACCCGGCACGCTCTTCAGGTCGATGATTCCGCCATGGCTTTTCACGATTCCGGCGACGGTGGAAAGCCCCAGCCCGGTTCCTTTCCCGATGGCTTTCGTGGTGAAAAACGGGTCGAAGATTCGCTCGGTGAGCTCAGGCGGGATTCCAGCTCCAGTGTCGCTCACCTCCAGCACCACGTGAGATCCAGGCGACAAGGTCGGCTGCATGCTGACGTACGCGGCATCGATCTCCAGGTTGGAAGCCCGGAAGCAAAGCTCGCCGCCGGCCGGCATCGCGTCTCGAGCGTTTACGGAAAGATTCAGCAGGACCTGATGCCACTGAGTTTGGTCCCCAATAATTTTGCCGAGCGCGGGATCCACGTCGCAGCTGATCCGGATGTTTTTCGGAAACGTCTCCGAAGCGATCTGGACGATTTCCTGGATGAGCTGGCGGAGATCGATCGGCTGGCGTTCACCTTCCAGGCCGCGCCCGAAAGCGAGCACTTGCCTGACGATCTGCGCACCGCGCGCCGCGCTGCTCTCGATCACCGAGACGAGCGACTCCTTTTGTTCCGGACGCATTTCGTCCCGCAACATCGGAGCGCACATCAGGATGGGAGCGAGGATGTTGTTTAAGTCGTGCGCGACTCCGCTGGCCAATGTGCCGATGCTCTCCATCCGCTGAGCGCGGAGAAACTGATGCTGCAGCTTCTTCCGCTCCGTGATGTCCGTGTTGATCACGAGAATGGACTTTGGCTGACCGGCCGCGTCGCGCACCAAGGTCCAGCGGCTGCTCACGGTGATCTCGACATCCGCCTTGGTGCGCTGGGTCAATTCGCCGTGCCATTCGCCACGGGCCAAAAGCGCTTCCTTGGCTTCAAAGTAATCCGAGCGGCAGGGGAAAAGAATCTCCGGCAGCGACTTGCCGAGAATTTCCTCCGCCTTCCAGCCATAAAGCTGCTCCGCTCCGACGCTCCAGAACTGCAGCCGATCATCCAGACCGCGCACCGAAATGGCATCCGGCACCAAGTCGATCAGCCGCGCCTGTTCCTGGAGAAAGCGATTCGCCTCTTGCAGCTCTGCGGTGCGTTCTTCCACCAGCGTCGCGAGGTTTGCCGCGTGAGCCTCTGCGAGTTTCCCCAAGCGCCACTTTTCCGTCAGTGCCTGGGCAAGCTGGAGGACCTCCACGCTATCGAACGGCTTTTTCAGGATCACCAGCCGGTCGGCCACCTGGACCTTTTCCTGAATTTCATCCAGAGAGTAGTCCGAGTGTGCGGTGCAAAGCACCACCTGGAGATCCGGCTGGATTGCCCAAAGTTCCGCAATGGTTTCCAGGCCATCCAATCCCGGCGGCATCCGCATATCGACAAAGGCCAGCGCGTAAGGCCGGGCGGCGGCGAGCGCTTTCTCCACGAGAGCGGATCCATCTTTTCCCTGAAACGCGGAATCCAATTCAAAGCTGATGAACCGCCGGGCTTTCACCGCCTCGCCGAACAACTCGGCGGCGAGCGCCTGGAGCTGAGATCGGCCGGAATCCGGACGCATCAGGATCTTCCGGAAGTCTTCGTGGATCGCCCGGTTGTCGTCGATGATCAGGACTCGACGGTGTTCGAGCAAAACTGGGGAAGACTGGGACTCAGAGGACATGGGCGGACGAAGAGGAGCGGCCTTCCAGCAGGGGAAGATCGACGAGGAAAGTAGCGCCACGACCCGGTCCTTCGCTCAGCACGGTGAGCAAGCCGCCGAGTTCCCGTGCGGCCAGCGCGCTGCTATGCAGCCCAAATCCGTGGCCATCTTTCCGCGTGCTAAATCCATGCTCGAAGATGCGGGTCAGGTTTTCCGCTGGAATCCCGATCCCATTATCGATCACCGCGAACACGATGCGCCCCGGTTCGCCGGCGCTGATCCGGAGAGACAGCAGGCGATCGCGCTCCAAACTGCCCAGCGCGTACTTCGCATTGGAGATCAGGTTCACCAGGATCTGCAGCACCTTGTGACGATCCAGAGGAACCGGCGGAATGTCCGCAAAATCCCGCGCGATCTCCACGCCATGCCGGCCGAGCCCTGCAATGTTCATCCGGAGAGCGTCTTCCATCAACTCGGCCGGCCGGACGGTTTCCACCACTCCCCGCACGCTGGTGTAGTGCTGCTGCATCGCGACGATGGAATTGATGTGCTCGATGTTGTTCCCCAAGGCGCGGATTTCGGCCGTGAAAGCGCTGCGTTCTTCTTCCAGGCAGCGCGCCAGTTCATCCAGAAAGCTGACCAGCTGCTTCCCTCGCGGATCATCGCGCAGGAAGGTGAACAGATCGTCTTCCTGCTCACGCAAGAGCCCGACAGCGCGCGTGAGATTCGGCAGCGTCGAGTTGCGCAGCTTCTCCGTGAGGAGCGAAGTGGACACGTTCACGCTGTTGAGCACGTTCCCGACGTTGTGCAAAACGTTCGTCGCGACTTCCGCCATTCCGGCGTAGCGCGAGGCTTCGATGAGACGGCTTTGGGCCGCCTTCAGGCTCGCTTCGGCTTCCTTCCGGCGCGTGATGTCCTGGGCAAATCCTTCGAAGTAAACGGTGCGTCCTTCCGCATCTTTCACGGAACGCACATCCAGCGAAAACCAGATCGTGCCTCCGTCGCGGCACCGATGCTCCACTTGGAAATCGTGCAGCGTTCCCCGCGCATCCAGGATCTCCACGGCCTCTTGAAACCTCTGCGGCTCAACGCAAACCTGCGCGCCCATATTCTGAATCGCCTCGATCATTTCCCCGGGAGAATCGTAACCGTGAAATCTCGCAAACGCCGGATTCACGGTGAGGTATTCCCCGTTCCGGGTGACCTGGAAAATTCCGATCATCCCGCGGTCGAAAATGTCGCGATATTTTTCCTCAGACGCGCGCCGTTCGCGCTCCAGCCGGACGTTGTTCAAGGTTCGTTCCACAGCCGGAACGAGCCGCGCCAGATTGTCTTTGATGACGTAATCCGCGGCGCCCAGCTTGAGCAGATCGATGGCGGTTTCTTCCCCAACCGTGCCGGAGACAAAGATCAGCGGGACCTCCGGATTGCGCTCCTTCAGCAGCCGCAGCGCTTCTCTTCCGCTAAACCTCGGGAGCGACAAATCCGAAAGCACCAGATCCGGCGAAAACTCCTCCAGCGCGCGGAGAAACTCCGGCTCCTGATCCACTCGCGTGACGGTAAAACGCAGGTCGCTTTTGCGCAGCGCGCGCTCGACCAGTTCGGCGTCGGGCAGGCGGTCTTCGACGATGAGAACCTTGACTTCCGGAGTCATTGTCCGGCTCCTTCCCGGTTCGTGTCCGCGGGTGGCGGACGGTTGAGGAGCAGCCAGTAAAGCCCGAGCTGGGAGACTGCGTCGGTGAAGTTTTCAAACTCGACCGGCTTCACGATGAAGCTGTTCACGCCCAGGGAATAAGCTTCGACTAAATCGCGATCTTCGGCGGATGAAGTCAACACGACCACCGGAATATGCCGCGTGCGCTCGTCTCCGCGGATGGCTCGCAAAACCTCGAGGCCATCGATCTTGGGGAGCTTCAGATCCAGCATCACCAGCCGCGGAGTCAGCAGCACGTCGCGTTCGCGGTAAAGCGCCCGCGCAAAGAGGAAGTCCAGCGCTTCCTCACCATCTTTGACGTGGCAGACATTCGCGGAAATGCCGCGGCCTTTCAGTGCGCGAAGTGTCAGCTCGGCATCCCGCGGATTGTCTTCCACCAGCAGCACATCGCCTTCCGAGTTCATCCGGAGAAGTCCTCCGCTGGCGGCAAGGTAAAGTAGAAGGTCGCACCTTCGTTCAGCTTTCCCTCCGCCC
>DASVRR010000284.1:0-14857 GCA_036388515.1 Chthoniobacteraceae bacterium
CATCCCAAAGCCGGACCGGCTCGATGATTCCGCTCCCGATCAAGTCCGCCGTGGAGAAAAAGCGCCGATCGTCCCCGGTATCGTTTTGAAGGCCGAGCGTGATCCGCCGCGGGCTGAAGTGGTTGCGGTCGCGGGCGCCATTCGGGCCATTGAGGAATCCCGCCAGCTGCGCAGGATCCGTGCTGAATTGCTCCAGACGCAGATTGGCGGGAGCGAGTCCATCGATCGTGGCGTCCGGGAGGAACAAGTTCACGTCCACCTTGCCGGATTCATCCCAAATCGCGAAGGCATAGCGGCCCGTGACCTGCCCGGTCGCCGGATCGGTGTAGTCGATCCAAGCCGGCACTTCGGCTGGATGAAAGGCCGCATCTTGCGTTCGGCCAGCATAAGCCCAGACGTCCGCAGTGTGCGCCGGAGTGGTTCCGGAAGAAGTCTTCGCCAGTCGATTCGTAGGCAACAGCGCCGGGTTGCGCATCCAGAAAAGCCCGTCTTCCGGAGCGGCAGCGAGGAAGGTTTGGCTGGTGCGCTGCGTCGGCAGAGCGGTGGATGAATCCACCGTATAAGGTTCCAGCGGCAGGCCATCGCTCAGCGTCGGCCGGGAATGCGCCGCCATGAGCTGCTCGAACGCGGCCTTTGCGACGGCGTGCGCTTTTTCCTCCTCGGCCACGGACTGCGCCGCCGCCGGATGAAGCGCGATGAGGAGCAAAGCGGACGCGGCAGCAAAACCGTGGATCCAGCGGCGCACCGGCAGCTTGGCTGTGGGCGCTGGGGAGGAAAGGATCGAGCCGGGCAAAGGGTCCATAATGCGGATAAAGAGCGGGTGGGGAACAAACCGGAGACAGGGTCGCTCTCCGATATCCGAGCGCAGAAGGCAAGCTGCAAAACTGACCTCACCGGTTTGCGGCTCGGGAAACTTTTCGCCTTCAACCGCCGCGCTGCTCCGTGCAGCTTGCCGCCATGAGCATTGCCACGAAGACGGGAGACGACGGCAGCACCGCGCTGATGTATGGACGCCGGGTTTCCAAAGCGGATCCGCGGGTCTCCGCGTATGGCGGCATCGATGAACTCAACGCCGCGCTCGGCGTGGTCCGCGCGACGCTCGGCGATCCGCTCGTGGGGCAAGCGCTGCTTTCCATTCAGCGCGAACTGGTCACGCTCATGGGCGAGCTGGCGGTGGCTCCGGAAGATCGGGAGAAGTACCGCGCCAGTTATCCGGCGGTGGATGCGGCGATGGTCGATCGGCTCACCGCGATCATCGACGATCTGGAGCAAGACCAACAAATCAGCTACGACGGCTGGGCGACTCCGGGCGGCACGCCGGGAAGCGCCGCGCTGGATGTCGCGCGGACGATTTGCCGCCGGGCCGAACGCGGTGTCGTCGCTTTGCTGGAAAGCGGCGCAGAGGTGAATCCGGAAATCATCCGCTACCTGAACCGGCTCTCGGATCTTTGCTGGCTTTGGGCGCGTTGGGTGGAAACCAGCGCCGGCCGGGCGATCCAGGCGTAGTGCGCACTTGCTCCCGCGGCGCTTCGGCTGCACGCTCCTGCTTCCCCGCTCCCATGAATCTCGCGCTCCGCGGTCTCTTCCTCGTGCTGGTTCTTTTCTCCCGCGCTGGGTTCGCGGCGGACGCGCCGGTTTTGGCGAACCCGAACGCCGCTCCCGGAGCAAACGGCCAGGCGGGTCTGAGCGCTTCGGTCACGGCGAACGGCAGCTTCACCACCGTGACTTTCCGTTACGGGCTGAGCGCGGATTACTCCGACTCGGCACAGGTGACGGTGGACGGCACGGCGAACAACAAAGCGGTTTCGGTGAATCTCACCGGGCTCGTCGGGGGACAGACTTACCACTATCGAGTGGAAGCCTCGAACGCTGCCGGCCAGACGCAAACCGCCGACGCCACCTTCGCGGAGCCGGCTTATACCCCGACCCTGGCGACTCAGGCGCCCACTGGAGTGAGCGGAGGCAAGGCAACGCTGCGCGGCACGGTGACGGCGAACGGCACGCCGGGCACGGTATTCTTCGAGTACGGTCTGACCAACGCGTATGGCCAAAGCACTCCGCCAATCGCCATCGGCGCGGGCGACATCCGGCGGGCGGTGACGGCGGAGCTGAGCGGTCTAGAACGAGACAAGACTTACCATTTCCACCTCGTCTTTCAGGATGCGGGGAACGTGACAATCGCCTCGACCATCGATCAGACATTCGTCACCGCGAACAATCTTCCGGTGGCGGTGGCCGACAGCTACAGCTTGCCGGACCGGCAGCCGATCTCGCTGGCGGTGCTGAAGAACGATCGCGATGCGGACGGTGATCCGATCGCAATCACGGCCGTGACGCAGCCGGCCAACGGAATGGCCACCATTTCGGGCGACCGGATTCTTTACACGCCCGGCGCTGATTTCCGGGGGACGGACACTTTCACCTACACGATCGAAGACACTTACGGCGGGTTCGCCACCGCGACCGTGACTTTGAGTTCGCCGCTCGCGGCGCTGGAAGGTGCGCATGGCGGCCTCGTGAAAAATGCCGAGGGCAAGGAGATCGGATATTTCCGCGTGGATGCGATGGCGTCCGGCGCATTCTCCGGATCGGTGAGCATCGATGGGGAAAGCTATCGGTTGCAGGGAAAACTGAGCGCGGATGGCAGCTACACGGGGACGATCTGGATCGATGGCGAAGCGGTCACGGTGCAACTGCGGACGACCCAAACCAACGGCGAGACCAAGCTCAGTGCGGACTTTGGCGGCGGTCGCTTCACGGGAGAAAGCGCGTTTTCTTCCGCAGAAGCAGGCCGACGCACCGAACTGGCTGGGCGCTACACGTTGGAGTTTGCGGGAGCCGAGGCCGCGCCGGACACGGGCACGGATGCAGGCGAAGCGACGCCCACCGAAACGGAGACGCCGCTGCTTCCGGCGGGAACCGGTTGGGCGGCGATCAAGCTGAGCGAAGACGGTTCGGCTCGGATCAAAGGCCGGCTTTCGGATGGCCGTTCGTTTTCCTCCCGCGGCTTGCTCACGGTGCGCGATGGAGTGGCGACGGTGACTTTCTACGATGACCCGAGCGACACGCGGGTGATCGGCGCCTATCAGCTCGGCGACACCGTCACGGGCAGCATGCGCGTGGATCGCAGCCGCTCGGACGACGACCGTTTTCCCCAAGGATATGACCTCACACAATCGGCCACGGGCGCGCGTTTCTTCCCGCCGGAAGATCGCGAGCGCACCCTCGCGGTTTCCGCTGGGGAAGAAGCGGAAGCGTTGACGATCATCTTTTCCGGAGGTGACTTGAGCCAGGATTTCACCCGCAATCTGCAAGTGGATGAGGAAGATCGGGTGACCGTAAAAACGCAGGGTCCGGAAGATTTCCGGATGAAGATCGACCGTGACAGCGGCCGCTTTAAAGCCAACCTCACGGTGGATGAAAACGGGCGGCGGATCAAAGGCACCGGCGTGCTCATCCAGGGAACGGGGAGCGAAGGCGCACGCGGCGCAGGCATCTTCAACGGACAAACTCAAACCGGGAGCATCGCCCTGACGCTGCGGGCGAATGCTCCCCAGCCGACGCCCACGCCCACACCGGCGCCCACGCCAGTTCCTACTCCGACGCCGACTCCCGCGCCGACGCCGGCGCCTTGACGGCGCTGCTGATCAAGGCTGCGCGCCCGGGTTTTTGGAGCACTTCGGTTTGGTTTTATCTGCTGCCGCTGGGGCAAAAGTGGGTCTTCGATGACTGGCGCTTTTGGCTCGGGTTGCTTTACGTCACCTTCCCGCTCGGTCTGCTGATCTATGGTTGCAACGATCTGGTCGATCGCGAAACCGACCGGCTGAATCCGCGCAAGGACAGCTACCTCTTCGGCGCGCGTCCGGATGAAGCGCAGTTGGCGCGCCTGCCGGGTTGGATTGCCCTGGTTCAGGCGCCGTTTTTCGCCGGGTTTGTCTGGATGTTCGGCGGCAAAGCGCTGGTGTGGATCGGCGTGCTGCTCGCCCTGATCGCGCTCTACAATCTGCGTCCTCCCGCCCTGAAGAGTCGCGCCGGCTGGGACATGCTCAATCAAGTCGGTTACCTCCTCGTTTTCATCCTCGCAAGCTGGCTCTGCGATCTTCCGCAAGCACCGTGGTTCACCTTTGTTTTTGGCGCGCTTTTCGCCATGCATTCGCATCTCTTCGGGCAAATCATGGATCATGCTCCGGATCTCGCCGCAGGCCGGCGGACGACCGCAGGAGTCCTCGGAATTCGACGGGCCAAACTGCTGCTCATCTTTCTTTTGCTGGGTGAAAGCGCGCTCGTCGGCTGGTGCGCGACGGATCTTTGGACCGCAGCTTTTCTCCTCGCGGGCGCGGCGTTCTTCGTGGCCGACGCGGCATTTCTCTGGCGGAATCGCCCCTACGAACCGTGGCAAATGCGCCTGCTTTTCCTGGGCTGGAATGCCGCCGCGATCTTCAGCCTTCCTTTCGTCTGGCAGCAGGCCAGCTTCGCCGCCCGCTGACTCGCTTTGCTCCGGGCCGGGGAGATTCAGGAAGTTTCCCGTTGCGTTCCTCCGGACGTTCGCTTATCCCTTCCGCCCATTTTTCTCCTTCGATCCCGCACGCGCTATTTATGTCCACTGAACTGATGACGGAACTTCTTGAGGCAGGTGTCCACTTTGGTCACCAGACCAAACGCTGGAACCCCAAGATGAAGCCGTTCATCTTCGAAAAGCGCAACGCGATCTACATCATCGATCTCGGCAAGACCGTCCAGCAGCTGGATTCGGCCACCGATTTCCTCCGGAAAACTTCGGACCGCGGCGGCAAGATTCTCTTCGTCGGCTGCAAGAAGCAGGCGCAGGAAGCAATCAAGGAAGCGGCCACGGCGTGTGGACAATTTTACGTCAATCAACGCTGGCTCGGCGGCACGCTGACCAATCTCGCCACCATCCGGAAGAGCGTGGCTCGGATGCGTTACATCGAAGATTTGGAGAAGCAGACGGAGTTTTCCAAGATGGGGAAGCAGGAGATCGCGGCAGTGAAGCGCGAGGGTGAGAAGCTCAAGCGCAACCTGGAAGGTCTGCGCGACATGGAAAAGCTGCCCGACGCGATCATCATCATCGACACCCAGCGGGAAGGCATCGCCGTCGCAGAAGCCAAGCGGCTCGGGATTCCCACGGTGGCTATCGTGGATACCAACGCGGATCCGGACCTGATCGACTACCCGATCGCGGGGAATGACGACGCGATCCGCGCGATCCGCATCGTCTTGCAGAAGCTGGTGGACGCGATTGTTTCCACCGGGGTGAAAGCACGCAAGCAGGAGCAGGCGGCGCTTTCCGCCGTCAGCGAATAGCCCGCCCGGTCCTCCGGACATTTTCTCTTTCGGAGAGACGAGGGCCGCCGCGCTCTCGTCTCTTCGTTTTTCCACACCAACCCTGAATTCATTCCCTATGAGCACTGAAACCGTGATCGACGCCCAACTTGTCAAGACCCTCCGCGAAAAGACGGGAGCCGGCTTGATGGAATGCAAACGCGCGCTCGGCGAAACGGCCGGCGACCTCGAAGCAGCCATCGATTTCCTCCGGAAGAAAGGCGCGGCGAGTGCGGCGAAGAAAGCAGATCGAGACGCTCGTGAAGGCGTGATCGCGCAGGCCATTTTGCCGGGAGCAAAAGTCGGCGTGCTCGTGGAGATCAACTGCGAAACGGATTTCGTGGCGAAGAACGATCAGTTCCGCGCCTTTACGGAAGAGATCGCGAAGAAGATCGCGAACGAACCCGGCGTGGACCTCGAATCGGATCGCGTCGCCGCCGTGCAGAAGATCGGCGAAAACGTGCTCATCCGCCGGAGCGATCGCGTGGAGGTCACCGGCGGCGGCGCGGTCGCCGCTTACATCCACACCGGCGGCAAAGTCGGCGTGCTGGTGGAAGTCGGCGCGAATAACGACGCCACAGCGTCGAGCGAAGAGTTCAAGCAACTCGTGCGCGACATCACGCTCCAGATCGCCGCGGCGAATCCGATCAGCGTGGATCGCACCAGTGTTCCGGAAGCAACCGTCGCCCGCGAGCGGGCGATCTACGTGGACCAGGTGCCGCCCGGCAAGCCGGCGAACATCGTCGAGAAGATCGTCGATGGAAAACTCGACAAGTTCTTCAGCACCGTTTGTCTCGTTGATCAGGCGTTCATCAAGAACCCAGACCAGACGATTTCCCAGCTCCTCGCGGAGAAGAGCAAGACGCTCGGTGACCAGTTGGTGATCCGCCGCTTCCTCCGCTACAGCGTGGGCGAGCAGTTGGCGTAAAAGTCCACCTCGGCCTGAGGAAGACAGGCGCCTTGGCTGTTGTGGACGTGCTTCCCGAAGAAGCGCGTCCTAAGCGGCAGCCGCGTTGCTTTCACCAGCCAGCTCTACGGCTCGCTGTAAACTCCGATGGCGCGTAGACCGGTCGCGCTGACTTCGAACACCTCGACGCTCACCGGAAACGCCGTCGCCCGGTAGGCCTCGAAGATGAGCGGATAGTAATCCTGATAGTTGCTCGCGAGCCGCGGGAAGACATAGGCGGTGTAACGGCTCGGCACCACGAGCAACACGGTTTCGCCGAGCGTCTCCTGGAAGCGCGCGAGAAATCCCGGCGCGAGCACCGCGCTGGCGACGATCGGCCGGGTCGAACTCAGCTCCGCGTATTCGATCACCTTTTTCCGATTCCGCACGTACCGCGGCTCCAGGCTGGCCAGATCCGAGGCCGCGTTGGCCTGGACCTTGGCGGTGAGTTGCGCCCAATCAAGCTGCAGCGCCGAAAACTCAGTTTTTGAAAACGCCGTGAGCTCCTGACCGCTCAATTTTCCCGCCGTGAAAACCGTCCGCTGCGCGCCCGGAACCGTCTGCATCACCGCCGGGCGCATCGCCTTTGGCTCCAGCCAGATCCGCCACGCACGCTGCTCCTCCTCCGGCGTCGCTGCCAGCGCAGACCGCGCAAACAGCACCACCAGCGCGACTATTGTCATACGAGGCACTTTCCACTTTGCACCCCACGGCGGCCTCCTATGGTCACCGCGATGATTACATTTCTCGAGGGCACGCTCGTGGAGGGTTTGCCGACCCACGTGGTCGTGAGCGTTCAGGGAGTGGGCTATCATGTCTATATTCCGCTCTCGAGCTACGACAGGCTCCCGGCGGTCGGGCAGCAGATCAAGATCTTAACGCATCTTCAGGTCCGCGAAGATGCGCACGTGCTCTTCGGTTTCATGAGCACCGGCGAACGCGATCTCTTCCGGCTTCTGGTAAATCACGTGAGCGGCATCGGACCGAAAAGCGCCCTCGACGTGCTCAGCGGCAGCAGCGTTGCCTCCTTCAAAGCATCGGTTGTGGCGGGAGATGCGGGGTCACTTTCCAAGATCAAAGGCATCGGGAAGAAAACCGCCGAGCGGATCATCGTGGAACTGAAAGATAAGGTCGGCGTTGCCGCGGCTTGGGAAGCCGCGAGCGCCTCGCATGCGCCGACTCCGGAAGAAACCCAGGTCAACGACGCGGTGCTCGCGCTGATCTCGCTGGGTTACAAGCAAGTCGAGGCGCACAAGTTTGTGAAGCAGGCGTTCGACAAAGGCGGTCCGGCACAAAGCAGCGAGGATCTGGTCCGCGCCGCGCTGAAGTTGCTGATCTAGCTCATCAAAGCATGCGCCGCCTGAAACTGGGTTGCTTAATCGCTTTCGCGGCCATTGGAGCCATGCTTTTTGTTGCGTTCGGTTCATATCCTTCCACGGGCATCCCCAAGGATGTGGCCCGCATCGCCGTCCGTCGCTTGGAAAAGGAACCAACAGCGATTTTGACTAGCGAGTCGGATCTGAGACGCGCCAGGGACCTGGCTGGCACTGTGTGGAATCGTTTCAGCCCGAACTCCCAAGACGGCGTTATCTACGAGTTGGCGGTCACTCGGAGCGGTGGAGTCACCAATTCCCTTCGCATCACTCCGACGGAATGGTCGGAGCACGGCCGCACGCCGAGAGGGTTCGTCGACTTCATCAGGAAAAAAGAAGCCGAACAGAACCACCGACCAAGACCGCCTGAATGAACGCGCTCGCTCGCATTGCGGCGATCCGTGCCGCGGTCCCGCCGGAAGGACTCTTTGCGGACAAAGAATGGCTGCTCTCGCCGGAGCCATTTGTCATTGATGGTCGGCTGGCGGAACAGCTTACCAAGCTCGGCTATCGGCTGCACCTTTTCGTGCGCGCGTGCAACGAGCTTTACCAGCGCAGTATCGCCGGAAAACAGCCGCGCTGGATCGCAGATTATCTGGACCGCGGAAAGCCAGCCGAGCTGATCGAGTATTCGCGACGGAAGCAGTTCCGCGATGACTTGCCGCAGGTGATCCGGCCGGATCTGGTGCTCACGGAAGAGGGCTTCACCATCGCCGAACTCGACAATATTCCCGGCGGAATCGGTCTCACGCAGTGGCTGAACCAAACCTATGCGGGCTTCGGCACTCACGACGTGCTCGGCGGCGCGGCCGGCATGCTCGACGGCTTCCGCGGCATCCTCGGAGGCGAAGGCGACATCGTCGTCTCGGAAGAAGCCGCGACTTACCGGCCCGAGATGCAGTTCCTCGCCCGCCTGAGCGGCGGCGCGTTGCGCGTCCTCGATGGTGCAGACGGAGAACAGAAGTCAGAAGCCGAGAGTCCGAAGTCGATCTATCGGTTTTTCGAAAACTTCGATCTCGCAAATGTTCCGGTTGCTTCCGCAATCATGGCGGCCGGCGCGCGTGGGGAGGTCCGGGTCACTCCGCCATTCAAGCCATACCTCGAGGAGAAAATGTGGTTCGCGCTTTTTTGGCTGCGTCCTCTTCGAGAGTTTTGGCGTCGCGAACTTGGCGAGCGGCACTTCGTCGAACTGCAAAAACACATCCCTTATACCTGGCTTGTGGATCCTGCGCCGCTCCCGCAGCACGCGGTGATTCCCGGGTTGGAGATCCATTCATGGGAAGAACTCAAGCACCTCAGCCAAAAGCAGCGCGATCTCATTCTGAAGATCAGCGGATTCTCCGAGCTCGGCTGGGGCAGCCGCAGCGTGACGCTCGGCTCCGACGCTTCGCAGCCGGAGTGGGAAGCCGCCGTCGCGCATGCCCTCGAAGCGTTCACTGAACATCCATATCTCCTGCAACGCTTTCACAAAGGCCGCCTCGTGGAGCAGCCGTTTCTGAGCCGCAGGACCGGCGAGATCGACGTGATGCGCGGTCGCGTGCGGCTCTGTCCCTATTACTTTTTGCTGGAAGGCAAAGCGGAACTCCGCGGCGCCCTAGCCACGATTTGCCCCGCTGACAAGAAGCTCCTCCACGGAATGAAGGACGCAATCATGGTTCCGACTGCGGTGCGCGCTTGAGCGGAACGGCATGCGCTCCGATGGACATCAATGTGTTCCGCGAGAGAAGAATCTCAAAGGAAGCGAATGGTCGCGGGATAGCGAAAAGGCACGCCATCGTTGGCTTTGATCGCGCCAACAATCATAAAGATGATATGCAAGATCGGGAGGATAAGCAGCGCGGGAATCGCGACCAGGAGACCGACCAGAGTGAAGGCGAGGATCACCGCGCAGATCAGGTATAACGAATAAGAGATATTGAAGTTGAGTGCTTCCTTGCCCTGATCATCGACAAACGGATTCCCCTCGCGCTTCAGCAACCAGACGATCAATGGGCCAAGGATATGACCGATGCCGGTCAGGTACATCGCAAAGGCGCTGAGATGCGCGAACATTGCCCACGTCCGCTGTTCTTTCGAGATTGGATCCATGGAAGGCGTTGTGCGCCTTTCCGGCTCAGGAAACAATACAGAATTCAAGATCCTCATCAGCCGAAGCGGGACGAACGCCATTGACTCGCGGGTCAGTCTATTCACGCTCGAAGCAATGCATTTACCAGCGGAACTACTCAACTTCCAGGATCCTAAAGTACCTGTGAACTCCACGGGCTTCTCCTCGCTCATCCTCCGGATGCTGCGGCCGCTGCAGGTTCGCGTGATCTATATTCCCGACTTCATCCCCAGTGATCGAGATGACAGGCAAGCCGCCACGGCTTCATCTAGATGAAGCCTTACCGCAACGTCGCTAAGACAATCGCGCCAGATGGAGCCGTTCTTTCGCTGCATGAGCATGATGGCGAGTGGCACCTGAAGCTGAATTCGCGGGAGTTGATGAGCACCACTTCCACGACCTCGGAACTGCTCTTGGGCGACCTCGCCTGCGGCCACCTGGGAAAACATGGGGCTCCTCGTGTTTTGATCGGCGGATTGGGTTTCGGTTTCTCGCTCCGGGCGGTGCTGGCGAAGGTCACTGCCGCAGCGGAAGTTCACGTGGCTGAATTGTTGCGTGAGGTGGTGGACTGGAACCGGGAGTTCCTCAGGGAAGTAAATGGAACTCTGCTCGACGATCCCAGGGTTAAGGTTTTGGTGGACGATGTTTTCCACCTCATCAAGCGAGCGGGCACTGCGCCTGAACTGCGCTTCGATGCGATCCTTTTGGACGTGGATAACGGGCCCACCTCTTTCGTGCAGGCAAAGAATGCGCGTCTCTATCAGCGGCGTGGATTTGGTCTGCTCCAGCGCGCGCTTAAACCGAACGGACGCGTGGCATTTTGGTCCGCGGCGGAGGAGCCGCAGTTTCCGCGGCAGCTGATGCAAGCAGGGTTCACGGTCCGGTCCGTTCCTGCCAAGGCGCATGAACGAGCGAAACGTTCCGCGCATTACATCTACGTGGCCGAGCTTGCGCGTCCGGGCGAGTTGACTGCAACCGATCCTTCAAACACGGGGAAAGCCGCGGAGCACCGAGCCCGGGGAGCAAAGAGTCCACCAAAGCGGCATTAAGCTGCGAGGACGGAGCTCGGGAGCGGAGGCCAGGCCGGTTGCGAGTTGACCCGGCGGCAATCGGCTTCAGATTAGACGCCTTTCGTTCAGGACTTCTCGCCTCGGTGGGCGAACGAAGGTCGCTGCCACTGTGAGGCGCTCGGAATCTCTCGAACTCCTCTTGCCATGAATAATCCCTTGAACACCCAGCACATCGCGTTTCTCGGCGATTATGTGCCGAGGCGTTGCGGAATCGCCACCTTCACAGCGGACATTTGCGAAGCAGTTGCCGCGGAGTTTCCCCGAGCGCACTGCATCGTGGGATCAGTCAATGATCGCCCGGAGGGCTACGACTATCCGTCGCGTGTCCGGTTTGAAATCGCCGAGCAGGAACTCGATTCCTACCGACGAGCCGCAGAATTCCTCAACATCAATAACGTCGAAGTCGTTTCCGTTCAGCATGAGTTTGGCATTTACGGAGGAGCAGCCGGCAGCCACTTGCTGAGTTTCCTGCGCGAAGTCCGGATGCCGGTGGTCACGACGCTGCATACTGTCTTGCGTGATCCGAACGATGAACAGCGTGCGGTGATGCACGAGCTGGCCAAGCTCTCGGAGCGTTTTATCGTGATGGCGGAGCGCGGGCGCAATTTCCTGGAGACGATCTATGGCGTGGCTCCGGAACGAATCGACCTCATTCCCCACGGTGTGATCGACATGCCTTTCATCGACTCGAACTTCTTCAAGGAAGATCTCGGCGTGGAAGGCAAGACGGTGCTGCTGACCTTCGGCCTGCTCTCGCCGAATAAAGGAATCGAACACGTCATCGACGCCTTGCCCGCAATCCTGCGGCGTCATCCTGACGTTGTCTATATCGTCCTCGGCGCAACGCATCCGCATCTGGTGGCACGCGAAGGCGAGGCTTACCGGGAGAAGTTGGAACGTCTGGCAGCGGAGGGTGGAGTCAGCGAGCACGTGATCTTTCACAATCGCTACGTCGAGCTGGAAGAACTGAAAGAGTTTATCGGCGGATCGGATATCTATATCACTCCTTATCTAAACGAAGCACAGATTACTTCCGGGACTCTTGCCTATACTTTCGGTTCGGGAAAGGCGGTGATCTCCACGCCCTACTGGCATGCTCAGGAATTACTGGCTGGGGAGCGCGGGATCCTGGTGCCTTTTGCCGATGCTGGAGCAATCGCGGAAGGAGTGAATCACTTCCTTTCGAATCCAACCTTGATGACCGCCATGCGGAAGCGCGCGTGGAAGGCAGGACGCGAGATGATCTGGCCGGTTGTGGCACGCCGGTACATGGAAAGCTTTGAACGTGCGCGCGCCGGCCTGAGCGCTCCTTCGACGGCGAGAGTGGCTGAGCGGAAAGTGGAGAACGCAAACTATCCGATTCCGCCGCTGAAACTGGATCACCTCCTCAAGATGAGTGACCATACGGGAATCTTCCAGCACGCCATCTATAACGTGCCTAACTACCACGAGGCTTACTGCACCGACGACAACGCCCGCGCCTTCATCTTCACTGTTTTGATGCAGGAGAATGACGCCTCTCAGCCGGAGCTGGATCGACTCGCCAGCACCTACCTGGCGTTTCTTTGGTATGCGTTTGATGCGAATACCTGCCGCTTCCGGAACTTCATGAATCACGAGCGGAAGTGGCTGGAGCTGCACGGCAGCGAAGACAGTCATGCCCGGGCACTCTGGGCCGTCGGAACGGCGCTCGGACGCTCGAATAATGAAGGGCATCGAAATCTCTGTGGGTTGCTCTTCCAGCGGGGGTTGGGTCCGGTGGGCCGCTTCAGTTCGCCGCGCGCCTGGGCGTTCGCGATCATTGCGATTCACGAATACCTGCGGAGCTTTTCGGGCGACCGCGTGGTGAGTCAAACGCGGGACGTGCTCACGGATATGCTGGCCGATCTGTTCCGCGCGAACTCCACCCCGGATTGGCAGTGGTTTGAGCGGATTGTCACTTACGACAACGCGAAACTTTCCCACGCAATGATCCTCAGTGGGCACTGGACGTCAAAACCCGAGGTGCTGGAGATCGGCCTGAGTTCACTCCGCTGGCTGCTTGCCGCGCAGACCGCGGCCGCCGGCCATTTCTCTCCCATTGGTTGCCACGGATTTTGGGCGCGCGGAGGAGAACGCGCACGGTTCGATCAGCAGCCGCTCGAAGCACAAGCCATGGTCTCGGCTTGCCTGGAGGCATTTGCGGTGACGCAGGATGAATCGTGGTATTTAGCCGCTCAGCGCTGTTTCGAGTGGTTCCTCGGCCGGAACGATCTCGGTCAGCCGCTTTACGATCAGACCACCGGCGGCTGCCGCGACGCTTTGCTGCAGGATCATCTCAACCAAAACCAGGGCGCCGAATCGAGCCTCGCCTTCTATCTGTCTCACGCGGAACTCACTCGTGTCCGCGCCTCCCAACTCAGCTTCAGCAAAAAATGCGCGGCGTAAATCTTCATCCTACCGGCACGCTTTTTCTGCCGGACACTTCGCGCGTGCTGGTGCGTCCGTTTATCCCGGGCGAACCGGCGCGCATCGTGAATATCATCGGGCGGGCGCTCGCGCTGAGTGAAGAGGAGACGCAGCAGGAGCTGGCTTCCGTCCTGGAAGATTTCGGAAGTCGCCATGTCAACATTCAGGCGATCTGGCGGCAGCATTTCGAGCGGGTGAAGTCGCACGTCTTCAGCAGCCGTCCTTTGTCGGAAAGTCGGCAGCTTTATATTGGCGCGCTTTTCTCCGGCGAATATGCGCTGGAAGCGGCGGCGCTCTTCAATCCGTCGATCGTCGCGCATCCGGATCAAAGTGGTCTGGCCGCCGGCGAGCTGCGGTTCATCATGAGTCTGCGGGCGACGGGCGAAGGCCACATTTCTTCCATCGAATTCCGCACTGGAGTGATCGGCGCCGATCATTCGGTTGCGGTGGAAGCGCCGACCGGTTTTGTCGCCGCGCCGGAGCTGAATCCGAATCCGACCTACCGGAAGAGCATTTTCCTCCACAAGCTCATGGAGATGGGATTTGAGAACGATTGGTCGGCCAGCGTGATGGAGTCGCTCGGCGAGACTTTCACGCTGCAGGAGCTGGAGAAAAACATGCAGCGGGCAGGCCGGAAGACCGGACCCTTGCCGCGGGAGTTGCAGCGCACGCTGGAGTGTGTCCGGTGGCTGGCGCAATCAAACTACGAAGTCCATTTCGCGCCTTCCGTGGCCGTGTCGGAGCGCATCATCTTCCCCGTCTCTTCCAACGAAAGTAACGGCATGGAAGACGCGCGTTTTGTGCGGTTCGTGGAAGACGACGGCAGCGTGCTCTATTACGCGACTTACACCGCCTACAATGGACGGGCGATCTTGCCGCAGCTGCTCGAGACGACGGACTTCCTGAGCTTCCGCGCGCTTACTCTGAACGGACGCGCGGTGCAGAACAAAGGAATGGCTCTGTTCCCCCGACGCATCGACGGGCGCTATGCGATGATCTCCCGCCAGGATGATGAGAATCTCTATCTTCTCTTCTCGGAAAACCCGCACTTCTGGAGTGATCCGACGCTCTTGCAACGGCCAGGGCGCCCGTGGGAGACAGTGAAGATTGGCAATTGCGGTTCTCCGATCGAAACCGAGGCTGGCTGGCTGGTGATCACTCACGGAGTCGGGCCGATGCGGAAGTATTGTATCGGCGCGATGTTGCTGGATCTCCAGGACCCGAGTCGGGTGCTGAGTCACCTGAGCGAGCCTTTGATTTTGCCCGAGGGAAATGGCCGGGAAGGTTACGTCCCGAACGTCGTCTATACCTGCGGCTCTCTGCTGCATCGGGGCCGCCTCATTCTTCCGTATGGCCTCAGCGACACTGCGACCACGATTGTCACTGTGGACATCGGGGAGTTGCTGGCGCGCTTTGCTGAAGAGCGAAGCTGAGTTCCGGAAGAAGCGGCGACTTAGTCCCGGCGCACCCGGAGAAAAGTCGGGAACCGAGGCAAACCTTTGTCCGTCAAACCGCGGAACCGATAGGTGATCACCGTACCAATCGACGGCGGGGCTTCCCTCTGGGCGATCGT
>DASVRR010000285.1:0-4854 GCA_036388515.1 Chthoniobacteraceae bacterium
GCCGCCAGCCGCATTCTGAAAAGAGGAGGCCGGATCGCGATCCTCGATTTGCTCCAGCATCAGTTTGAGGAAGCTCGCGAGCTTTATGCCGATCGCTGGCTCGGGTTCAGCGAGGCGGATCTGCATCAGTTTCTGGAAGACGCCGGGTTTCGCGAAATCGAGATCTCCGTCGTCTCGCGGGAACCGCAGCCGCCGCATTTCCAGACGCTGCTCGCCACTGCGCTGAAATAGTTTCCCCGGTCGCCGGATCTTGACGCTCCGGAGATCGCCTCCTTAGAGTCCGCCCGCACGTTGCTCCAGTCGCGCGTTACTTTGTCTTCCACGGGTCACTCAGGGTCACTTTTCTTCCGCAAGGTTTCCGCCCGGTTCACCGGCTGGAGCGAATCCTCCGGCGCCGCGCTTTCGGCTCCCGCTGCCGCGCACTTTCCCGCTGCATTCCTCCTCTCAGTCGTTCCCCCGCTGAACCGATCTCCCTGGCTCCTGAGTCCACGGATCATCCGCACGGGGAGAAACTGCCGCGGATGACTCAGCCGCGGCTGCAGAATCTCCAGGCGCTCCGCGGCATTGCCGTTTTGCTGGTGCTTTGGCGTCACGTTTTGCTCTTCGGGGAGAAATACGCGCGCGGCGAGATGGTTCTTCCCGACGCGCTGAAGATCGGCGACGCCGGCGTGGATCTTTTCTTCGTGATCAGCGGCTTCGTCATGACGCTGGTCAGCCGCGGTCGGTTCCAGCTTCGGGGAGAAGTCGGTTCGTTTCTCTACAAGCGCTTCGTCCGCGTTTATCCGCTCTACTGGATCTACAGCCTCGCCATTCTCGCGATCTATCTGCGATGGCCGCACTTGGTGAACAGCTCGCAGGATCACCACGTCGATCTCCTCGCCTCCTTTCTCCTGCTGCCGCAAGACATCCTGCCTTTGCTGGGGCAAGGCTGGACGCTGGAACACGAGATTTATTTCTACCTCGTCTTTGCCCTGATGCTCCTCGCGCCGGAGCGGCTGTTGCCGGGATTGCTTTTGCTTTGGGGCGCGCTCGTGGCGTTTGGTTGGAACCTCCTGAGCGGCTCTGAGCCAGGCCAGCTCCAGGCAATCCGGCATGCGTGCAATCCACTGACTTTGGAGTTTATCCTCGGCGCTTTGGTCGGGCTGGCAATCGGGCGCGGCTGGCGTCGCGCGGGGTTTCTTTGGTTGATCCTCGGTTACGTTTTGCTCCTCGTCGGTTCCGCAGTCGTCGATCCGCTTCGCTTCACCGGCTTGCGACTTTTCTGCTTCGGAATTCCCGCCGCGCTGATGGTCTTCGGCGCCGTCGCTCTGGAACTCCAGAACCGCTTCCGTCTTCCGCATTGGCTCGGCGTGATCGGCGACGCTTCTTATTCGCTTTATCTCTCCCACATCCTCGTGCTTTCCGCCGCCGGCCGACTCTGGCAGGCGCTCCCGAATCTTCATCCGGGAGGCTGGGATGCCGCCGGGCTCGCCTTGCTGATGATTGTCGCCGCGATGGGCTTTGGTCTCGCCAGCCATTTTCTGCTGGAAAAGCCCGTGCTCCGTTTCCTCCGCGCGCGTTCTCCTCGCGGGTTTGTTCCCGCGGCGCAGTGGCCCGATCTTCCCCGCTGAACTGCGCGCCTTTTCTTCCGGACTAAGCCGAGCCGCAGCCGCGCATCAGGAGCACCAGCAAAAGCGTCCCGACGACGGAGACGATGACCGATCCGACACAGCCGAGTTTATTGGAGAAGAAAGCGAACATTGCTCCAGCATTCGCGCTGCCGCCATAGTCCGGACTTGTTCACTCCTCCGATGATCCGCACTGCTTTCGTTCTCGGCGCCGGCCTCGGCACGCGCCTCAAGTCGCTGACCGCACGCCGGCCGAAGCCGCTGATTCCGGTGATCAATCGCCCGCTGATCACTTACGCCTTCGATCACTTGCGCGGCGTCGGCGTCGAGCGGTTTCTGGTCAATACGCACTGGCGCGCGGAAGCGTACGGCGCCGCTTTTCCGGAAAGGAATTACCGCGGATCGGCGCTCGCCTTTCGCCACGAAACTCCGGAAGTGCTCGAGACTGCGGGAGGAATCAAGAATGTGGAAGATCTGCTCGGGAGCGATCCGTTCATCGTCTATAACGGCGACATCCTCAGCGATCTTCCGCTGGCGCCGGCGCTCGCGGCGCACGCCGCGATGGGGAATGAAGTGACCATGGTTTTGCGCTCGAAAGATGGACCGCTCCAGGTCGCCTACGACGCCCGGAGCGGCTTGGTCACAGACATCGGCAAGCGCGTCGATCCAGCCAGCGATCCGAGCTTCCTCTTCACGGGAATCTATCTCGTCAGCCACGCTTTTCTTGCCCGCATTCCGGTCGCGGAAAAGATCAGCGTCGTGCCGATCTTCTGCCAGATGATCCGGGAAGGCGCGCGGCTCGGCGGCGTCGTGATCGACGACGGTCACTGGTGGGATCTCGGCACGCGGGAACAGTATCTCGCGGTGCATCGGGAGCTGAAAAAAGATGCCGTCATTGGGGAAGCCTGGATTCATCCCACGGCGCAGATTTCATCCAGCGCAAAGATCAGCGGCGCGACGACGATCGGTGCCGGAGCCATCGTCGGGGAACATGCGAGTCTGCACGATTGCATCGTCTGGGAAGGCGCGCGGATTGCCTCCGGAAGCTTGCTCAACGACTGCATCGTCACCGACGGCGTGGCGGTGAGCGGGCTGCATTCCCACGCCGATCTGTGAACGGCCCGCGCTCGACACCAGCCCTTGCAACCTCAAACTTCCCGCATGCTTCCCATCGCCGCTCCTGTCGCTGTCGTCCCGATCGAAAAGGGCGGCTCCGGTCGCAAGTTTTGGCGGCTCACCGGCGGCGGCACTTTCATCCTCGTCCGCTATGGGGAAGATCGTCCGGAGAACGCGCAGTATGTCGCGATCGCGAAGTTCCTCGACGGCGTCGGAGTCCGCGTGCCCGCGATTTTCTTCCACGACGAAACGGAAGGTTTGATCCTCATGGAAGACGCCGGGGAAACGGACCTCTGGAGTCATCGGGAAAGTCCGTGGCTGATCCGCCGCGCGCTTTACCAGCGCACGCTGGATGAAGCGCTGACGCTCCACACGCGCGCGCATCTTGCGGACGAAGTGCCGGCGCTCAAGCTGCAGCCGGTCTTCGACGAAGCGCTGTATCGCTGGGAGCAGGATTACTTCCTGGAACATTGCCTCGGGAGACACTTCGGCCTTGCTCCGGAGCAGATCGAAGCAAGCTGCGAAACGGCTCGGCTGCACGCGATCGCCGACCAACTCGCCGCGCTTCCCCGCTGCTTTGTCCACCGCGATTTCCAGAGCCAAAACATCATCGTCCGCAACGGCCAGGTCTGCCTGATCGACTTCCAGGGATTGCGCCGCGGGCTCGCTCAATACGACCTCGCTTCGCTGTTGCTGGATCCTTACGTGAACCTCGCCGACGAAGAGCGCGACGAGCTGCTGGCGCACTATCTTTCCGGGCTTTACGGGCCGGGCTACTCGGAAGACGCCGAGTTCCTCGCGATCTACGATTTGTGCGCGATGCAGCGGCTGATGCAGGCGCTCGGAGCCTACGGCAAACTCGGGCATATCGACGGACGCACTCAATTCCTCGAGCACATTCCGGCGGCGCTTGCGAGACTGCGCGAAGTGCTTGGGCGGATCGAAGGTTTGGCTGGGTTGAATGCGCTGCTGGCTTCGCTGGAAGGCCGCGCCTCCGGAGGAAAAGAGCACTAACAAAAGCCGGCTTTTGAGCTTAGAGAGGGAGGCCATGTCCTTCCGTGCGCAACTTGCCTCCGTCCTCGTCCTGCTGAGCGTCTCCGCTGAGGCGGCGCACGATTTCGAAAAGGAAATCAAGCCGCTCCTCAAGACGTTTTGCTTCGATTGTCACGGGGCAAAGAAAGCGAAGGGCGAGGTTCGGCTGGATAAAACGACCGACCTCAGCTCGATTTATCGCCGCGCGGCGACTTGGGATAAGGTGCTCACCGAGCTTCGGGATGAAGCCATGCCGCCGGAGAATGAGCCGCAACCTTCGCCCCACGAGCGGGCGCTGCTGGTGCGTTGGCTGGAAGAAACGCTCAACAATCCGGATCTCGACGCGATCCCGAAAGATCCCGGCCAGCCGTTCCTTCACCGGCTCAGCAAACTCGAATACAACAACACGATCCGGGATTTGCTCGGAGTCGATTCCCAGCCGGCCAATGATTTTCCTCCGGACGGCGGCGGCGGCGGCGGTTTCGACAACAATTCCGCGACCCTTTTTGTTCCGCCGGTGCTGATCGAAAAGTATTTCGCCGCCGCCGGCAAAGTTCTCGCGGAAGCAAAAGCCGAGCGCATTTTCACGGCGCGTCCGAGTGCCGCGCTCAGCCCCGAAGCGGCCGCCGAGAAGCTGCTCCTGGATTTCACCAGCCGCGCCTTTCGCCGGCCGACGACTGTGGAAGACGTGGCGCCGTACGTGCAGCTCTTCCGCCAGGCGAGCGCAGGCGGAGATTCCTTTGAAGCAGCCATCCGGAGCACGCTGCGCGCGGTTTTGGTTTCGCCAAATTTCCTCTTTTGCATCGAGCAGCCGCGCGGCACGGGCGATCACTTCATCGGCGACTACGAACTTGCCAGCCGGCTTTCCTATTTCCTCTGGTCCACCATGCCGGATCCGGAACTCTTCCGCATCGCGGCGGAGGGTCGCCTGAGTCACACCGCCGAACTCGAAGTGCAGGTCCGCCGGATGTTGCTGGACCCGAAAGCGCGCGCCTTTGCGGAAAACTTCGCCGGCCAATGGCTTCACGTGCACGATCTGCACACCTCCGCGCAACCCGATCCGCGCCGCTTTCCGGAATACACGCCGGCGCTGCGCGAG
>DASVRR010000286.1:0-15286 GCA_036388515.1 Chthoniobacteraceae bacterium
GAACTCGATTTCGACACGTTTTTCGAAGAGCTTTACTCCGAGTTCGTTCGTCCGGCGGTTTGGTCGCTTTATCCGGAAGCCGAAGCGGTGCTCGAAGCACTCGCCGACCAGTTCCACCTAGGTGTGATCACCAACTTCGACGGCCGTTACCGCGCCGTCGCGGAGCAGCTTGGAATTGCCCGATTCTTCCGGACCGTCGTGATCTCCAGCGAAGTGGGAGCTGAAAAACCGAGTCCGCAGATCTTCCAGCATGCGCTGGCTCTTGCTGGCGTTGCAGCTAAAGAGGCGCTTCATGTCGGCGACGATCCAGTGAGCGATTGGAAAGGCGCCACGGCCGCTGGTCTCCACGTTTTCCGCCTGGACCGTGCGCGCAACGATCTTCGCTCGCTGCTCCCGGCGCTCGACTGCGACCCGAAGCTTCCGGAAGATCGTGATGCTGCAGCTACGGCTTGGTGACCGCGGGTTCGGTCGGTTGCGCGGGGTCGTTCAGTGGAACCAGATTGAGTGCCGGGGCACCCGCGGCCTTCGAAGTGCTCGCGCCGGGCTGATCGGACGGAGTCGCGGGCGTCGAAGGCCCAGGCAGTGCTGGTGCGGAAGTGTTTGAAGGCGCGGTCGATCCTGCGGGTGTCGCAGATTTGGACTCTCCAGCTGGAGGAGCGGTCTGCATGGAAGACTGCTGACCATGTGCAGCGTCGGGCGCGGCTGGATTGCCCGAGGCGGCAGCTGGCGCAGGAGCGCCGCTTTCCGGCGTCGGAGGAGTATTCGGGATGGCAGGAGCGATTTGCTTCGGCTCGATCGCGTCGATCTCGAGGGTAATCTCGATGTTATCCCCAACGAGCTGCGTGCCCTCGACGGTCTTGCTCCAGGTCAGGCCGAAGTCGCTGCGTTTCACCGAAGTCCGCGCTTCCCAGCCCGTGTGCATCCGGCCGTCGTTTCCTTTTCCTTTTCCCAGGAACTTCGTCTGCAAGATCACCTCTCGCTGCACACCGCGGATCGTCAGATCACCCGTGATGAACGCCGTCTCCTCGCCGCTGATGTTCACCTTCTTGCTGTTGAAGGTCATCTGCGGGAACTGCTTGGCGTCAAAGAAATCCGGTCCGCGAAGATGCGTGTCCCGCTTTTCATCCGCGGTATCGATGCTGGCGGTCTGGATGGTAACTTGGACGCGGGATTTCTCCGGCGCCTTTGGGTCGATGAAAAGGGTTCCGCTGAAATCGCGAAAACGTCCCGGCACAAAACTGAAGAGATGTTTCACCCGGAAGCCCACCGCCGAATGCACCGGATCAATTTCAAAGCGCGTCAAAGCTTCGTTTTCCGAAGCAGGCAGCGGAGGAACGGCCGGCGTGCCCGCGGCGCTGGTCGCCCCGAAGCTGGCGGGTGTGGAAGACTCCGCAGCGCCCAAAGGCCGAGGGATCGGCGTGGGCGGAGTGTGGGGAACAAGGTCGGGCGGCGGCGTTTGAGTGGCAGCCGGCGGCGCGGACTCCACCTTGGAAGAATCTTGCGCACGCAGCGGGAAAGCGGGGAGGAGAAGAGCGCAGATCGCGAGAGCTTGAGGGAGTGGGTGGATTTTCATGGAGTGATGTGTCTGAGCGTTTCGCGGGCAGGGTGCGCGATGGTCGGACCGCGTAAAAGAAAGAAACCCGGCAGCTGCGGAAAACACAGGCGCGAAAGGTGCACCGGCGAAGATGTTGAACACCTGGGACCACATCTAGCCTCGGGACCATCTCGCCGGTGCAAAGAGAGATCGTTCGCGCTGAAAGATCTGGTCCGGTGGGGAGCACGTGCGTTCTAAGATTCCTCCCGCCGCGCGGTAGCACCTTTCACCTTGCCGAAGATCGGCAAGACAAACCCGGAGCAATCCGCAATACTCTTCTCCCGCATCTTTCTCCCCTTTGAAAACCTCATCCCTCCCTTTTCTCCCCGCGCTCCTCTTTGCTGCAGCAGCTCTCCCGCTCGTGGCGCAGGAACCGGCCGCCTTGCCGAAAGCCGCCCTCAGCACTCCCGAGGGGCGCCCCGTTCTTCCGCCGAAAGCAAGCGCGCCAGCCGCTCCGGTCACTCTTCCGCTGCAACCGCAGGCCGGGGAAACGATCGTCTTGCTGGGGAACACGCTCGGGGAACGCGAGCAGTATTACGGTTTCTTTGAAACGGCTCTGCACCAGCGCTTCCCCGCCGCCCGGTTGACGGTGCGGAATCTTTGTTTCCCCGGAGACACGCCTTCGTTTCGTCCGCGTGCAGGTCATTCAAATCCGTGGGCTTTTCCGGGTGCGGAACGTTTTCGTCCTGAGCTGAAAACGCACAACGGCCGAGGCCACGAACCGCGTCCGGACGAATGGCTGCACCTCGTGAAAGCCGACACGATCATTGCCTTCTTCGGGTTCAACGAATCGTTCGACGGAATCGCTCGGGTGGACGCCTTCAAGGCGGAACTCAGCGCCTTTGTCGATCACACGCTGTCCGTTGCGTACAACGGCAAAACCGCGCCGCGCCTCGTGCTGGTTACGCCCATTGCTTTTGAGGATCGTTCCGCGGACTACGAACTGCCGAAAGGTGTGGAAGAAAACAAGCGCCTGGCCGCATATGCGGAAGCAGTGCTGGCGGTGGCCAAGGAGAAGAAAGTCGGTGCAGTCGATCTCTTCACTGTGACGAAAAAGTGGTTCGACAGCCCGGAAGTGAGGAACGCAAAAGCGAAGCCAACGATCAACGGCTGTCACCTTTCCGAAGGCGGATATGCAGTGCTTTCGCCCGCATTGGTCGGAGAGATTTTCGGCAAAACTCCTGTGGTCTCAAAAGCTGATCCCGCCAAGCTCCGCGCGGCGATCAACGACAAAGCGTGGCTGTGGTTTAGCGACTACCGGATCGTGAATGGCGTCCACGTTTACGGACAGCGCTGGAATCCATTTGGCAGCTTCAACTATCCGGAGGAAATCGAGAAAACCCGGCAGATGACGCTGCTCCGCGATGAGCGGGTTTGGGAGATCGCCGCGGGCAAGACGAACCTTCCTCCGGTCGCGGACCATCGCACCCGGCCGCTCACGGAAGTGAAGACCAACTTCAACCGGCCGATCAAGTATCTGACGCCTGAGGAAGCGCTCAAGACGTTCACTTTGCCGGAAGGTTACAAGATCGAGTGTTTCGCGTCGGAGAAGGATTTCCCTGCGTTGCAAAAGCCGATGCAGATGTCGTTCGACAACCAAGGCCGGCTTTGGGTCGCGACGATGCCAGCCTATCCGCATTATCTTCCCGGCGGACCGCGGCCGGACGACAAGATTTTGATCCTGGAAGATACCAACGCCGACGGCAAAGCGGACAAGACGACGATCTTTGCCGAAGGATTGCATCTTCCGATCGGTTTCGAGCTTCAGCCGGAAGGTGTCTATGTCTCGGAGGAACCCAACGTCATTCTCCTGAAAGACACCAACGGCGACAGCAAAGCCGACAGTCGCGAGATCGTCATGGGCGGTTTCGATTCCCATGACACGCACCACGCGATTCACGCGTATCACGGCGATCGCGGCGGCGCCGTTTACCTTCAGGAAGGTCGCTTCCTTCATTCGCAAGTCGAGACGCCTTACGGACCGCAGCGGATGACCGACGGCGGTTCCTGGCGGTTTGAACCGAAGAGCTGGCGCTTGCAGCGTTACATGCAGACCGACGTTAGCAATCCGTGGGGATTGGCGTCGGATTATTGGGGACAAAACTTCCTCGCCGATGCTTCCGGCGGCGACAACTACTACTCGCTGCCGCTTTCCATCAAAGTGCCGCACGGGAAGGAAATCGGGAAGGAAGGACAATTCACGACGTCGAAGGTGCGGCCGACTTCCGGAGCGGAGTTCATCTCCAGCCGACATTTTCCGGACGAAGTCCAGGGCGACTTCATCCTTTGCAACGCGATCGGTTTCCTCGGGATCAAGCAGCACACGATCGTGGAAGACGGCGCCGGATTCACGGGGAAGCTCCGGCACGATTTGCTGCAATCGAGCGATCCAAACTTCCGCCCGGCAGATCTCGAGTTTGCTCCCGACGGTTCGCTCTACCTGGTCGATTGGCACAACGCGCTGATCGGTCACATGCAGCACTCCATCCGCGACCCAAACCGCGACCACATGCACGGCCGGATCTATCGCATCACTTATCCGGCGCGGCCTTTGATCAAGCCAGCGCTCGTCGCCGGCGCACCGCTGCCGACTTTGCTGGAGAACCTCAAGCTTCCGGAAGATCGCGTGCGCTACCGCACCCAGCGCGAACTCCGCGGCCGGCCAGCGGCGGAAGTTTTGCCCGCGGTAAAAGCGTGGGCCGCCAAGCTGGATAAAACTGAAGCCGCTTATGAGCATCATTTGCTGGAAGCGCTCTGGGCCACTTGGGGGCAGGGGAACAAACAGGTGGACAGCGATTTGCTGGAGCTCTGTCTCGGCGCGACGAAGCATCAAACCCGCGCCGCCGCCGTCAATGTGCTCCGCTATTGCTGGCAAGATCTTCCCCGCAACAGCACGGATTATTTCCTCAAGGCCGCACGCGACGAGCATCCGCGCGTCCGGCTGGAAGCACTCGCCGCCGCCTCCTGGATGGACAATCAGGAAGGAGCGAAGATCGCCGCCGAGGTGATGAAGAAGCCGCTCGAGAAGTGGATGCGGAGAGCGACTGAAGCGGCGATGTGGACGCTCGGCGACGACCTGGATGCTGGAGCAAAAGCGGGCACGATCAACCTCGCGAACAACTCAGTCGCTCAGGATGCGCTGGCCGGACGGCTGAAGTTTGACTCCAGAGCGCCCGACCCAACGCCAGCAATAAATCTCACCGGAGCCGATCTGGAACTCTACAAAATCGGGGAAGAAGTTTTCAAACGCGACGCGCATTGCGCCACCTGCCACCAGCCAAACGGCCAGGGCATGCCAAACCTTTATCCCTCGCTGGTGAAAAGCCCGTGGGTCGAAGGCGACGAGCAACGCCTAGTGAAAATCATCCTCAAAGGACTTTGGGGTCCGATCGAGGTGAACGGCCAAAAGTTTGATCCCAACAAGGGAACTCCGCCGATGATGGGCTTCGGCCCGCTGCTCACCGACAAGGAACTCGCCGGAGTCGCGACTTACGTCCGCAATACTTGGGGAAACAAAGCGCCCGCAGTGAAGCCGGAGTTTGTCGCTCGCTTGCGTGAGCAAACCAAAGACCGCGCCAACTTCTACATGGTGGACGAGATCCTGAAGGAGCACCCGCTGCCCGCTCAGTAGGACGCGCTTTCCTCCGGAAATCCGCTCGCTTTGGTCCGGCTAAGGAGTTGCTCCAGCAGCTGGCGGAGTCGCCGTTGCGGAAGCTTTCCGCAGACGCTTCAGCGTTCCTTGTCCGAGATTCGCGAAGAGCAAATCGCCGTTCTGCGGATCCAAACCGATGCCCGCAATCCCCGGCTCCGTTGCCAGAGTCTGCGGCTCCCATTTGGCGCCGTTTTCACGGAAAGCCAGCACTTTCCCGGAGGCAAAATCCGCGCATACATAGGCGCCTTGGAGTTCCGGCAATCCTGCCCCCCGGCTCACTAGTCCGCCAGTGATCGAGATGCCGGTCGCGCGCGGATATTCGAAGAGCGGCTCCATCGGACGAAAGCCTTCCGGCTCCTGATTCTTCCCCGGTCCTTCCGTGAAAGGATGCAGCGCCTCGCGGTAGCTCCAACCGTAGTCGCCGCCTTTGGTGATCGAATTTACCTCCTCGTAAAGGTTTTGCCCGACGTCTGCCACGAGCAGCCGACCAGTCGGTGGATCGAAGGAGAAACGCCACGGATTCCGCAGGCCGGTGGCCCAGATTTCCGTCCGGACGGTTTTCGGATCAATGCTCTGCCCGTGATGCGAGCTGGCGCCGACGAACGGGTTGTCGGAAGGAATCGCGTAGAAGGCGGCGCCTCGTTCATCCAGAGCCAATCCCGGATGCGGATTCGGCGGAAGATTCCCCGGCTTTTTATCCACATCGATCCGGAGGATTGCCGCATGGAATCCTTTGTTGATAAACCGCGCGGTATTGAACTGATCGTTCCGTCCGCCGCCATCGCCGGTGCTGACGTAGAGGTAACCGTCCGGACCGAAGTGCAGGTCGCCGCCATTGTGATTGTCCGCCGGATCCTGCTGGGAAAAAAGCGGCTGCTCGCTGCTCGGATCCACGACGTTTCGGTCCGCGGCCGAGAGCTGAAAACGCGACACGCGTTGGTGCAACTTGCCGGCGATTTTCAAGCTGTAGTAAACGAAGAGCCGCCTGCTCGTGGCGTGGTCCGGCGGAAAGGCGAGACCCAACACGCCGCATTCGCTGCTGGTCACAAACTCTCCATCGCGCGGCTTCGTCAGATCCAGGAACACGCGCTTCGTCGGACTCGTCGAGCCCCAGCCGCCGATCACCTGGATGCAGCCCGTTTTCTCCAGCACAAACAGGCGCGACGGATCGCCCGGCAGATTCACCAGGCCCAGCGGCTGGCTGAAGGTCATCCCCGGCGCGGCGTTTTCCAGAGCATACGGCGCCGCTGCTCCGGTTGCGGCCGCACCTTGAGCGAGACCGGACGGAGCGGAGACAAAGCTCATCGCCGCGAGAACGATGCAGCACGACGGGGAAGAAAGACGAGGCGAGGGATTCATGGAGTGGAGCAAAAGGATCGAAGCACGACGCGGAGCGGACCGCACGAACTCACGGTTGGCGAGTTCAAATCCCGACTGAAATCCATGGCCCGCCAGCGCGTGCGCCGGTCGTCGGCCTTCCTGCCGCTCGCTCAGGAGGCGCAAGGCAATGGAAAGCTCTTTCCCTCGAGGAGCAGCGCTCCCAGCAAAGCTAGCGTGAGCCGGAAAAAGTTTGCCATCCCGAGTGCGCTGCCTACCTTCCGAATCCCTCGATTGCCAGATGGTGTAACGGTAGCACAAACGACTCTGACTCGTTTTGTCTAGGTTCGAATCCTAGTCTGGCAGCCATCTTGATGCGCGTTCGCGCGGGATCAGGGGGCCGTTACTCTGGAGGGACTGGAGAGTCGGGAGGCTGCGTCTGCGGATTCGCGCGGCTCGGGGTTGCTCCGAATGGTCATTTGGTGGTTACCTCGCGCCGAGTTCCAACTGGACGACATTCACCGGGCTGATGCGGGCTGTGCCGAACCATGAGGCAGCCAATTCTTTCGTGACCAAGCGACCCGTGAACGTGCGAATCTGGCGGTAGTTCTCCCGGAGCTTTTGCACGCTCGTGTTAGCCTCGCGTGCGACAAGTTCCTCGTCGTCGGTCTCGGCGAGCCGATAGGTGATGAAGCTCCGCCGGAGAAGATTTTTGTAGTAGGGGAGCTCGTACTTCTTCCGGAGTCGTTCGATGAAGGATCCAAATCCTTCCTCCGGACAAATTAGCCCCTTGCGACCGCGGTAGGGATCGAGCCAGGTGAGCAGCTCTGCCTAAGCGTGATGGTCACGCGCTTTTTGAGCGTGGAGCTGCGGGCTTTGAGCTCGAGCAGTCGATCATGCCAATGCACGTCGCTCCAGGGAAGGCGGCGCGCACCCATGGAGCGGATGTTCACGAGAGTAGAAAGGGTAAGCCAAGGCAGCCACTCCGGATCATGAGCGGCGACGCTCTCGAGCGCTCGGCGGAGGTGTTCCGGATCCCAGACTTCGCGAGCTTCGCTAATTGTTTCCTCCGGCTCCAAGGCGTGCGCCGAATGATTTAGTTTCGACGGGAGGTAGTTTTTCTTTCGAGCGAAATTGAAGAACCGTTCCAGCCGCGCAGCGCACCGTGCGCAGGCACTCAGCAGCCAGTTCGACTCCGAGACGGCAGCCGACATCGCTTTCCATATGACGGACTGGAACTCGGATGCAGCCGTTCATCGCGGCGTTGCTCCTTTTCCCGGAGCGGTTCACCGCCGAAGAGATTCGCTCTGGCATCCTCGACTTCCTCATCCACGCTCCCGACCACCTTACCGCAGCGGCCAAGCTCCATACGTGCCGATTCAAGACACCTTCGACGTTGGTGCTCTTTCTGGACCGACCGACGACAGTGAACCCCAAAAAGCCTTACATTTTCGGTCGAGCTAACGGCTCCGCGTGTCATGCTGGCTGCTTCCCCGCAGACCCGCCGTGCAGCCAGCGCGCCACGCTCCGCAGTAGTTCACCTTTGGCGCTAGGCGATGCTACGCGCTCCGTGTGATGACTGTCCCACCGACACAACTGGAAGATTGGGTATGCCGAACGATGATCGCCACCTACGGGCTATTTACTCTTATCGGCGTCCTCTCTTTCCCGCTCGCCATATTGTTCGGCTTCTTCGTCGTAGCTGCTGTATCTGACATCATCTCCGCGGCGTGGCGCAGTGGCATTCAGCTACTGGATCTGCAGGCTTGCCTTGCTCTTTCCGGGGTCGGCGTTTTCCTGTGGGACATTTTTATGCTCATTCAGGTTTGGCGGTTCGCCTTTCGCCGCTCGACCTTCTTCTCGCCAACTGTCCTTTGGACTTTCAGCGTCTGCTCGATGAGCGCTTGAATTGCATGGTTCCTCCTTGGATCTCACTTGGTCGGCTGGCTCAGTCAGCCAGGCTTCTGGCTTTTACGGTTTGTGTTTCCTCATGTGGCCGCTTGCCGGCTTAGCTCTCTCAGCTTGTGCGCTCCATGCCCGAATCCGCAGTGCCTAGTGGCTGAGCATCCACAAGCAGGTGAATCGAACCACAAACGAACACATCAGTCCCCTGTACGCGGAATCACGTACGCCAAAAGTAGCAACAAAATAGCAATCGCTCGCCTTATCGCGGCGAATCTAGCCCCGCGGCAAGCTGATCTGATCCGGGAAACCGAGTTCAGCGATTACAAAGCGGCCCTATTCACTTGAAGCGGACAGTTTCATACATTCCGTCGGCACTGCGCGTCGCATGCGTGAACGTGTCGAGCGCGTCGTCGAGTTTGCTCAACTCCAGTTCAGTTGTGCCCTTGTTTATGAATGCTGGTACTCAACGTGAGTCGATTCGGGTCGCCAGATAGTAGTCAGCCAGTGCGCCCTCCAGATCTCCCTGGAACTGTTTCAACTGGCCTCGGTAGTTGGCGGCGAGAACTGCTCGTGGATTCGCTTCAAGCGACTGGTTCAGATCGTCCAGTGCTCCGGCAACATCGCGGTTCGCCGCTTTGGCAACCGCGCCGTCATAAAATTGCCGCCACTTTTCGGCACCATCGGAGGCCGCGGTTAGCCAAAAACAACAAAGTGGAGAAAAATGAGCGCCATTGAGCGCAAGAGGTTGGGAAGAGGGACCGAACACGCTGGGGCATAAAGGAGGTGTCGAAGGTAAACTTCTGTGAATTCATCGTCTACAGTTCCTTGCCTGGGACCGCTCGTCCGGCGCTGAGCAAAAAACCTAAGCCGCACGACTCATCCCCGCGGCTCTTGTTTGAGGCAAAGAGTTCATCGAGCAGCGTTATGCCATCCCAGAGACGTTCCTCCATTCTGCGCCCGACGGCCTGCTCACGGTGGAGTTTTCGGCACCGCCGCCGAGCGTCGCCGGAGGCAATCTTTGTCTTGTCTTTGATGAAAGCCAAGGCTCCCGCCATCGCAAAGTAGCGTCATTAACGCTTCCTAGCCGAAACACTCCCAAGTAGCCACAGTCACTGCCCCCCGTGACTTCCATCCCTATGAAAAAGCTCCCCCTGCTTACTCTCTCCCTCATCTCCACCTTGGCGTCTCAGGCTTTAGCCCAGGAACCGGCGGAGATCTTCCGCGACCCGAGCGCCCCCTTGGAGGCGCGGGTCAGTGATTTGATTTCGCGCGAAGGAGCCAAATCCTGAGCCGGAGCGGTTGTGAAGTGGTGGAACTGGAAAGCCCCTGTAAAGCGTCAACCCCGCCGCTGAGCACTTCGCGATCGGCGTGTGCACGCTCGTCGCCCGCATCGCCAGCATCAGCATCGGCGGCCTGGTCGCGGGCACGAGCGGCGGCGACATCGCGAACAACGCCGGCGATCACTTCGGCTTCGTCGCGCAGCAGGCACCTCAAGGCCGCCGGCTTCGTTGCGAAACTCAAGTCACTCCCCGGCGATCCCGCCGACATCATCGAACTCGCGCTGCTCACCGCCGACGCGAGCGTCCGCGAAACCTGAGGCTCGGTCCTCCTCGAAAGCCGACATAACAGCGGGCCTTGCCTCCGGCCCTGCTGCGTGCGTTCCTCAACGTGGCGGGCGAGGCGGCGCGCCGTCTCGCTCCCAATCCCATCTCGAGGAGCTCGTGTGCACCTGAAATTTCGCCCTCCCTGAAGATCGAGCCACTCGGGTCCCGCATCGCTCCCTTTGGCACGACGGACGGACAAAGTCACGCCGGCCGCGGAGCCGATGGAAATGCTGACGCTCACCAGGACGTCTTTGGCGGCAAGCAACTGCTCGGCATCCGGCTCGCTAACGCGGACGCACTTTTCGGCGCCAGCATCGCCATTTCCGCCAAGCCGCAGGACGCCAATGGCGGCGGGTTCCTCGATGGGGACGGCTTGGTGAACGTTGGCTTCATCCAGGCCACGGCCAGTGCGGGCATCAATCTCGGCGCAACCAAGATCGCCGGCGATCTCGGCCGCATCGAGGCGGGCGGCGAGGACGGGGAGAACAACACCGGTGTGGTCTCGCGGCTCGCGAGCGTGGTCGTCAAAGGGAGCGCCATCGCCACGTTCGGCTCCACCGATCCACCCTCTTTGCCGTCGAAGCGCAGCACCTTGTCTCGATCAAAACCGGCGCCACCTAGGAACTGCTGCGCCGGGCCGCTTGATCGACATCTTCAAGCTCCGCGACGCCGCTCGAGGCCACCCGGCAGAGCGGCGGCCCCTCCGAGTTCTACCCCTCCAAAGTCGCCTAAGACCGAACCGCCATGAACATCGGACCCCTCGAAACCCGCATCGCCCGCGCCGGCTTCAGCTTTTCCTTCACCGACGTGGATGGCGACCTAGCCACGCCCCGCTCACCCTCTCCAAGGGCACGCGAGACGACGTCGTCATCACGCTCTCCGCGCAGTCGGGGCCTCTCAACGGGCACCGACTCGAACTCGTGTGCGAGTGACCGACGAGGTCCCGCAGGGCACCAATGTTTCGCTCACCGCGAAGCGCCAGGACACGGACGGGGACGGCCGGCTCGACGGCGACGGGCGGGTGAATCTCGATGGGTTCGTCGCCGGCTACGGCATCGACTTGATCGGCGGGCGCGACTTCGGCGTTCCCGAAGGGATCTCGTGAGCCGCGTGCCTTAATTCCTCCGTTGTAGTTCACCGCGAACTCCACAACGCGCACCCGGGCGAGGACCGTCCGATGTGCCTGATAGATGACGTCACGGGAGAACTCCGGCGCCTGCCGGCCCGGTAAGACGCGCACGAGCAGTCCGAGGCTAACCACCCGCCGTCGTGCCACTCACTACCACCGCTCACCTTTCGCCGCTAGGCACCTAAGAAACCGTCGCGCCTCGCAAGAATAGGCGCGGCACCGCTCAATCGCCGGCGATGCAGAAAAGGTGGCTGTCGCCACGAAGGAACAGGCGGCCGGCAACTGCGACCGGTGAGGCAACGATCCGTTCGCCTATCGCGTTTTCGCTGAGCAACTCGAACTTCTCTCCCACGCGCGCGACGAAGACGGTGCCATCTTCGCGCGCCGCGTAGAGCAGGCCGTTGGCAATGATCGGCGATGCGTAATAAGGCGCGCGATGTTCCGGCAGATTCGCGTTCCAGATCGTCTCGCCATTTGTGGGGTTGAGACACACAACGCCGCCGCGATGCCGCAGCAGATACACGCGGTCGTTGTGCGCGACGGGCGAAGCGACGAAAACGCCAAGATCTTCGCGCTTCCAGGATCGGTGCGTCGCGGTGACATCGCCCTCGCCGCCGAGTCGGATGCCGTGCACGCGCGCCTGATTGCGGTCGTCGCGTCCGACCGGCACGACTGCGGTCTCACCTGCGATTACCGGCGTGGCGATCCCGGGCCAAAAGCCAGTGCCTTCCGGATTGAATCCACCCGCTGACCACAGAACCTGGCCATTCGCCGCATCGTGCGCGGTGAGATGATCGGCACCCCAGACGAGCAGCGCCGGCTTGCCTTGGTGCGGAAATGCCACCGGCGTCGCGTAGCCATTGTCGTTCTCATTGGGCACTTTGAAATTGCGCGGCTGCTGCCAGCTCAATTCGCCGGTCGCCTTGTCAAAGCCCGCCAACCACGACTCACCGCTGTGCATGCGCGCGAGCACGACATGGCTGTCCGTCACGACCGGCGAGCTTCCCTGATCCCAGAAGAGTTCTTCGCGGCCGAACCGCTCCACGATGTTCGTCTTCCAGCGTATTTTGCCATCGAGCTCGAGCGCCGCGAAGTGGCCGCTCTTGAAGTAAACAAACAAGCCTTTGCCATCCGTCACGGGTGACGCGTTACTGCTCGAAGCCAACGTGCGGTGCTTCGGCGAAACTCCTGAGCCAAGCTTGGTGCGCCAGAGTTCCTTTCCGGTGAAATCGAACGCAAGCACCGCATCCTCGCCATTGTCCGGAGTGGTCACATAGACGCGGCCATCGTGCACGATCGGCGTGGACGTGCCCTTGCCCGGCAGCGCGACTTTCCAAGCCACGCGGGAAGCGTCCCACCTTGTCGGATAGTTGCCCGCGTCGATGCTGCCGGTGCCATTCGGACCGCGCCAATTCGGCCAACCCTCCGGGGTAGCTGCTTGGGCGAAGATGGATGTGACGACGAGAGCTGCCGAGGCAGCGACGCTGGCGAGACGAGTAATAATGAGGCGTTTCATGGCTTTTTCCTACCGGAGGCTTGCGTGCGAATTCACTGAGCATAGTGAGCTCATCGTTGGGCTGATTCTATAACCAATATGGATCATGGACGCGACCGCACCTCGGCGAGAACAGACCTAACGAGGGTCAGCGTGAAATTCGTGCTGAAGGAACGAGTGCAGGGATGTCGCAACTCCTCCAAAACCCCGTTTCCTCACCGCAGTGGCGAAGGCAATTTCTGCGGTGATTTTCCGCTGACCGGCTATCCGCCGGCCGACGTAAAGTCGTGGGAAAAGATCATCAAGATCTGCCAGGAGTTCGGCCTGAATGGCATCCGCTTCTATTCCTGGTGCCCGCCGGAGGCCGCATTTACCGCTGCAGACGAGCTGAGTTTTTACCTTCAACCAGAGTGCGGCATGCGGAGTCCGTTCAGCTCCGCCAGTGTTTACCCGCGCATGCTGGAGGATGAAACGGAGCGGCTGCTGAAGGCGTTCGACACTCCCCCGTCCTTCATCCTGTTTCACCGCGCAATGAACCGGGCGGACGTTATGAGAGGGTCACGCCGCAGTGGGCAGCCGCCAATTACGAGGGCGATAAGCGGCGCCTTTACTCTGCCGGCACCGGCTGGAGCAAACCGGAGCAAGTAACCGACGGCGCGCAGTTCGCGAGCTTCGGACGCGGCGAGCTGCACAATGCGACGGGTTGGTTCGGCAACAACTATCGGCTCGCGCTAGTTTGCCGCGGCTTCCGCAAAGTACGGGAGCTGCTAGCATGGCGGCCGATCATTTTGCGATGGCGATTTGATCTTTGAGCCGGATGTCCGCGGAGGAGCTGCCGACGAGAATGTCAAAGCTGCCGGGGTTTACCACGAAGCCGTGGGTTTTCTCATCCCAGTAAGCTAGCTTTTCCACGGGCAAGGCGAGGCTGACCGTCTTCTTCTCGCCGGGAGCCAGGCTGATGCGTTCGAATCCGCGAAGTTCCTTCGCCGGGCGTTTCACGACCGGAGTCTTCTCGTGAACATAGAGTTGCACAACTTCGTCGCCAGCGCGCTGGCCGGTGTTCTCTACCTCAGCGGTGACCGTGACCGTCCCCGCCCGCTCCGGCTGCTTGGCCGAGATCTGCAGGTTTGAATATTTGAACTGCGTATAGCTAAGTCCGTGGCCAAAGGGATAAAGCGGCTCTCCGTTGAGATACATATAGGTGAATCCTTTGGTGATATCGTATTCGTCGAGCGGGGGAACCTGACTTTCGCTGGCATAGACGGTGTGCGGCAGACGGCCCGCCGGATTGACATCGCCGAAGAGGACATCCGCAATCGCGTGACCCCCTTCTTCGCCGGGCCACCATGCCTGGAGCATCGCGGGCACGTTTTGCTTCAAGGCCGGCACGGTGAGCGGTCCGGCGCTCATTTGCACGACGATGGTGCGCGGATTCGCCGCGAGGACGGCCTGGACGAGCTCTTCCTGGTTGCCGGTGAGGTGCAGCGTGGTGCGGTCGAGTTCCTCCTGTTCGATGCCGGCGTTGGTTCCGACAAAGATGACGGCCGCATCAGCTCCGCGCGCCAGGTCGGCCGCTTTTTTGAGTTCCTCTGCTTTGTCGAACTTCGGTTCGGTCGGCACTTTGATCCATTTGTGCGGACGGGCTCCCGAGGAGGCGCCGGGGGTGCTCACGATCTCGGTGCCGGCCCCGAGGCGCGACTTCAAGCCCGCGAGGGGAGTGACGAACTCGCCGTGTTTGGCGTTGTAGTTGTTGATGATGATCTGATCGGCGAGCGGCCCGAGCACGGCAAGGCGCTTGATCTTGCTCCGGTCGAGCGGAAGGAGGCCGTTGCGATTTTGGAGGAGGACGATGGACTGTTGCGCGGTCTTGAGGGAGATCGCCCGGTGCGCGGCGCTGCCGATGACCGAGGTCGGGATTTTGCTGAAGGGGACGCTCTCGAACGGGTCGAACTCGCCGAGTCGAAAACGGGTGCGGAGGACTCGGGCGAGCGCGTCGTTCAGGCGTTCTTCGGTCACCTTACCTTCGCGGACGGCGGCCGGGATATGCTGCTCATACTCGGGGTCAGAGAAATCGCAGCCCGCCATCAGCGATTTGGCGACCGCATCGACGTAGCTCATCTTTTTGCCGGCGTGCCCCTCGACCATGGTCTTCACGCCATTTTTGTCGGAGACGACAAAGCCTTCGTGTTTCCATTCATCCTTGAGGAGGTCGGTCAGCAGCTGACGGTTGATGTTGTTCGGGGTTCCGTTGACGGCGTTGTAGGAGGCCATCAGCGACTGGGCCTTGCCCTCCACCACCGCGTCGCGCCAGTGCGGGAGCCAGTATTCACGCAGCATGCGTTCGGAAACCGCCACGTTGAGCTTGTAGCGATCTCCCTCGACGTTGTTGACGGCAAAATGCTTGAGCGTAGAGGCGATCTTGAGGTAGCGCGGGTCATCTCCGTTCAGACCGCGGACGTAGGCGACAGCCATGCGCCCGGTGAGAAATGGATCTTCGCCAAACGCCTCGTGGTTTCGGCCCCAATAAGGGTTGCGCTCGATGTTGATGACGGGCGCCCGGTAGATCAGGCCCTTGTGTTCGCCAGCCGCC
>DASVRR010000287.1:0-4876 GCA_036388515.1 Chthoniobacteraceae bacterium
AGCCGTTCTCGATCGGGCCTTTGTCGTAGGTGAAGGGCGCGTTTTTTAGGTTGATCGTACCGAGTCGGGTGAACGCTGTGCCGTTTCGCGCCAGCCGCGTGGGGAGCACGCAGTCGAAGAGATCGATCCCACGCGCCACCATCTCGACCAGCTGCGGAGGTGTGCCCAAGCCCATCGCGTAACGAGGGCGATCTGCTGGAAGCCACGGTTCAGCTGCTTCCACCGCCTTCATCATTTCGACTTCCGGTTCGCCCACGCTGACGCCACCCACCGCGTAGCCGTCAAAGCCGATCTGCACCAGAGCCTCCGCGCTTTCCCGGCGCAGATCCGCCCAAGTCGCTCCTTGAACAATCCCGAACTTCAACCCGGGTGTCTCGACTTCTTTGCACCGGACAGCCCAGCGCAGGGTGCGGGCGAGACTTTCCGCTGCATATTCCCGTTCGCACGGCCACGGAGGACATTCGTCAAACAGCATGCAAATGTCGCTGCCGAGCGTCGCCTGAGTTTCCATCGCTTCCCTCGGGCCGAGGAACATCGGAGAACCATCCAGATGATTTTGAAAGTGCACGCCTTCCTCCGTGATCCGGCGCAGTTTCGCCAGGGAGAAAACCTGGAAACCTCCGGAATCGGTGAGAATGGGCCCCTTCCACTGCATGAACTCGTGCAAGCCGCCGAAGTGTCGCATCACCTCCATGCCGGGCCGGACGAAAAGATGGTAGGTGTTCCCCAGGATGATCTGGGCGCCCAAGTCGGTCAGTTCCTGAGGGGAGACACTTTTGACGGTGCCTTGGGTCCCGACGGGCATGAACATCGGTGTTTCGATCGCCCCATGACGCGTGACCAGGCGACCGCGGCGGGCTTTCGAACTGGGATCATTTCCGAGCAGAGTAAACATGCGCGTGGCCAGTCTAGCGGACGGGGAAGGAAACGGGCAAGAGACGGAACGCGCGCATTTTCTAGAATCACTAAAAGTTCCCTTGACGCGTTCCCGCGGCAGTTGATTAATCGCGTGCGGTTCTCCACTCGGAACTCCCTTATGAAGATCATCATCGTTCTTGGCCTTGCGCTCGCTCTCTCCACCGGCTGCCGCACTACCTCCAGCCGCACCGCGTCCAGTCTTCCGGGCGTGGCTCTCGGCCCCTCCATGGTCAATCCCGCGCCGCAAAAGACGGTGACGCTTTCCGAAAGTGAGCGCGATGCCGTGGTCGCTCTGAAGCCAAACGGGACCGTAATCCTGGCGCTGCAATCCAATGAGGGCGCCGGATACCGCTGGCGTCTGGCGGATGCGCCGGATGAAACCGTCCTCAAGCTTGCGACCAAGGATTATATGAATCCGGTCGCTTCGGGCGGCGCAACGGCGACTTCTGTTTCGCTTCCCGGAACCGACAGGTGGGTGTTCAAGGCCGCGGGGAAGGGGACCACGGAAGTGCGGATGGTCTATGATCGGCCGAATGCTCCGCTGAACGAGAGTTCCGGGTACGCCTTCACGGTGAACGTGGAGTAAGTCGCGGCCTTCTGCTTTATCCAGCGGCGAAAGTGGCCGCACAGGCGCCTCTTCCCCACGCTCAGGAGCTGGCGCGGAGAACTGCCACCGGAAACTCGCGGAGCAGGTCGCGAAGCAGCAAATCGCCGCCGCCAGCGTGCTTTTCTCCGGTGAACAGGTTTTCCCATTCACCGGCGGGTTTGCTTGTTCCGGAGACGGTCGTGTCCTTCCAGCATTCTCCCACCGGCGGGGTTCCGACTTGAGCCGTGAGCCGCGGGGCGACCACCAGCAGACTTGATTCCCCGAGGGTTCGCTGGAAGGCCACGCACGAGTCAGGATAAGCCCCGCTCAAAGTCAGCGGCGTGTAGCTTCCCTGACCGAAAAGTTCCGGATGATCCCGGCGAAAACGGAGTAGCGTGCGGGTGACAAACAATTTGATCCGCCCGTCACGCCATTCCTCCAGCAAAACCGATGGGGAAGAACCGCTCTCGAGTGCCGCGAGCTGCCCGCGTCTGAGTTCATAATCGACCGGCCGCCGGTTGTCCGGATCCACCAGACTGAAATCCCACATTTCGCTGCCTTGATAAGTATCCGGAACCCCCGGAGTCGTGAGTTTTAGCACCACCTGGCTCAGTGAATTAAATGCGCCCAGCCGCGCAATGCGCTCCGCGAACGGGACGAACGTCGGGAGGAAACGGTTCCCTCGCGCCGGATCCAAAATCCGCGCCACGAACTCGTTCACCGCCCGATCCCACGCTTCGTTGGGCTCGATCCAACTGCTGTTTACCTTGGCCTCGTGCAGAGCCTTCCCCATGTATTCCTGAAGACGCTTGAGGTAGCTCTCGCGTCCCGCCTCGTCCATCGGAGCGAGTGGCCACGAGCCCAGCAAAGTCTGATAGATCAGGTATTCCTCGTTCGCATCCGGAGCCGCTTCGCCATCGATCTCCTGCTTGTATTTCGCGTTCACCGTCCGCCAGCGACGGACCGCCTGCGACCATTCCTGAGGCAGCTCGGAGAGAGCGGCAATCCGCGCCCGAACATCTTCGCTCCGCTTCGTGTCGTGCGTCGAAGTGGCAAGCATCGAGTGCGGACAATCCGCAAGACGCGCGGCACTTTGCTTGTGGAAGCTCTCGACCGAGATACCGAAATGCTCCGGCTCTCCGCCGACTTCGTTCAAGGCGGCGAGCCGGTTGTAAACGTAGAACGCCGTGTCTTCGACGCCCTTGGCCATGATCGGCCCGGTGCATTGCTGGAATTTGAGCACGAAGGCCCGGCGGAGTTCTTCATCCACCGGGTGCGCGTTGTTTTCCGGAGGAAGCAAAACGTCCCGGAGGAATTCGAAGACGGTTCGTTCGAGCGCAGGATTGCGCCGCCTCGCCTGGGCAATGGCGCGCAAGGCGATCCGGTGGTCTGCTTCATCCGCCGGGTTCCCCGGGACGAGGTAAGTGCGGTAAACCGAAAAGCAGGCGATGACTTCCCGGACGGCCGTGGTCAGCGCATTGATGGTGAAGTCGCGATACCAGCGATTGCTTTCCGAAAGCCGGTTCAGCATGTGCCCCAGCACGTTGACTTCGCTGGCCATTGTCGCCTGCATCACGAGCCGCTTGCTGCGGTAAATGATCTCCTTCAGGTCCAGTCCGAAGCCGATGAACTTCAGGTAGGTTTCGGTCATGTGCTGCTCGCTCGCGGAGTCCACCAGCACGGCTCCGACTTGGGTGGCAAACTCGTAGCCGGTGGTGCCATGAATCGGCCAGTCCGGGCGCAGCCGTTCGCCCGGACCAAGAATTTTCTCCACCAGCAAATAAGTCGCGTGCGAGTCGCCGTCGCGCTGCAAAGCCTTTGCTGCGCTGGATTGCAGGGTCGTCAGGTATTCCAAGGGATTTGCGAGTCCATCGATGTGGTCGATCCGGATTCCGTTGACCGCACCGGCTTCGATCAACTCCAGCAAAAGCCGGTGTGTCGCCTCGAAAACTTCCGGCAACTCCATCCGGATTGCCGCCAGCGTGTTCACATCGAAGAAACGGCGGTAGTTGATTTCTTCCGCAGCGACGCGCCAGGAACTGAGCCGATATGGCTGGTCGCTTAGCAATGCGTCCAGCCGATCGAAGCTGGTCGGATCTTCCCGATCGTGCAGCTCAGCGAGTGCGCGGCTCACGGCTTCGGAGACGGCCGGCGTTTCCTGGCAAAGGCGCGCCAGTCGCTCGCGGATGATCTGCTTCTCGCGCGCCCGCTCCGCGATCTTCTCCGGCGCGGTGTCGGTTCGTTGCGGAAGATGTTCGAGTCCGGTCAAGATGCTCGCCAACTCCGCTGGCGGATCACTCATCAGATCGTAAGCGCGCTGCAGCAAAGGACGCGATGAGCGCGGCGCGATTGGCAGACGGAGGCTGTAATATTCCAGCGAAAAGGCGCCCTCATGGAAGCTAACCTGCAGTTCGCCTCGCTCCAAAACCCGGCCGTATTGATCGCCGAGCGTGGGGAGCAAAACCTTGTTCTCCAGCTCTCGTTTCAGCGGCTGCCAGTCGATGTCGAAAAACCTAGCATACGGGGAAGCCGGACCGTTTTCCAGAACATCCGCCCACCAGGCATTTTTCGCCTCCGCGATGCCCATGTGGTTCGGGACAAAATCCACAATCAGCCCCATGCCGTGCTGATGCAGTTCCGCAATCAACGCGTCGAAATCCTCCCGCGTGCCGACTTCTGGATTCAGCTCATTATGATCGCAGATGTCGTAGCCATGCATGCTCCCCGGCGCGGCGCGGAAGAACGGAGAAGCATAGACGTGGCTGATCCCGAGGGAATGGAGATACGGGACCAGCGCGCGCGCCGCTTGGAAGGTAAACCCTTGGTGAAACTGCCAGCGATAAGTGGCGCTAGGAATGGTGGTGGACATGGTCAAAAGGCGATTGGCACCCACCCTTCGCTCGAAGAGGAGATCGCGGTTGTGTGTCCGGAGCTGTCCGGACCTTGCGTTCCGGGCCGCTGCTAACCCTGCTCCTGCGCGACCCAATCGATCGAAAAGCGCACCATCTCTCCCGCGTCCTTGAAGCCAAGCTTCTCCTTAATATGCGCCCGATGCGTCTCGATTGTTTTCACGCTGAGGTGCAATTCGTTCGCGATCTCCCGCGTTCCAAATCCCTTCCCCAGCAACTGCAACACTTCGAGCTCCCGGTCCGAGAGCTTATCCACCGGCGAGCCCATGCCGCCTTCCAGGGATTGGATGGCCTTGAAAACCAAACGCTCGCTAAAGCGCGGACTCACATAAATTTCCCCGTTAATCACTTTGCGCAGGGCGGTGAGCACGAGGTTCATCGCCTCCGCCTTCATCACGTATCCCTTGGCTCCCGCCCGGAGAGCGCGGAGCGCGTAGAGCGACTCGTCGTGCATCGAGAGCAT
>DASVRR010000288.1:0-7710 GCA_036388515.1 Chthoniobacteraceae bacterium
CGCTGCGTTATGTCGTCAGCCAGCGGCTGACGCCGAAGGTCGGCGGCGGCAGGTTGCTCATCAACGAGATCATGGGATCAAACCTGCGCACTCGAGAAACCATCGCGTTGGGCGAAAATGAAGGACGGACCTTTTACGAAATTATCGAGGCCAGCGCGACCTTCGGCTGGACGACCTTCGACCAGTCGCTGCATCGCGCTTACGAGGGCGGCCTGATCTCCGAGGAATCGGCAAATCTTTACGCGAGCAACAAGGCGAAGATGACGCGCCACATCGACAACGTGAAAAAGCTCCGCGGCCTGAACAGCGACGAGCCGAGTGGATTCAAGCTCGATGTCGTGCCGTCGGCGTCGGCTCCCGTTCACCTGAAACTCTGAGCACATGGAGATCCAAAACCGACTCGACCTCTTCGAACCCGGCGATCAAACGGCGCTCGTCTGCATCGACGTTCCGGAAATCCAGCGGCTCGTGGTGGATCAACTTTCCGCGCTGAATTACAAGATGCACACCGGGCTGTTTGTGGAAGACATCCTGCTCAAGCTGAAGGCCCACAGTTACGATGTGGTCCTGATCTCCGAGCACTTCAACGCCACCGACCTGGAGACCAATGCGATCCTCTCCGCGCTGGTCAATTTGCCGCCGATCAACCGCCGCAAGCAGATCATCGTTTTGATCGGCTCCAGCCTCTCCACCAACGACGAACTCCAAGCCTTTCAGCACAGCGTCGATCTGGTTGTGAATCTCGCGGATGTCGTGAATCTTCGGCCGGTCTTGCGGCGCGGAGTTCTCCGGAAGTCCGAGTTTTACGCCCCGCTTCAGGAAGCTTTGAAGAGCGCGGATCTTTAACCGGGAAGATTGGCCGAACGTCTCACCGCAGCAGCCGCTCAGGCGTTGTGAGTGCTGGAGGCAGTCGCTTTACGGCGATTTCGGCGGCGCAGGTATGTCGTGAGGCGGCTGAGGAGCCAGATTGGTGTCACAATAAAGAAAGCGGCGACTGAATAGACCGTGAGATTCGCGAGGATGCCCGCCGGGAGAAATGCGGATCGGGCTACTCCGAGGCCGCTCTGCCCCGGATCGTGCGTTGCCCATTGCGCAAAAGGGAAGCCGCGTGCCTCGATGTAAACGGAATCAAGATGCTGCAGCTCCGGAAAGAGTGCTGAGATATGCTCGTAGTTTCGCTGGGCGAAGCTGGCGCACGCCGCGAGAGCCCCCAAGGAAACAGAGATCACCGTCAGCAGCACAAATGTGCGGAGGAATCGGGAAAGCGCCTCGTTTTCGACGGCATTGTCAATGAGACGGCGAGTCATAGCGGGCCGGCGTTTTGGGCTGCCGAGTGTGTTCCTACGGCTGGACGCGACTGAAGACGCGCCTGCTTGCGTCCCATGTCCACATCTCCAAATAAGGCTTCGCCGATTGCGTGTTTCCCGTGGCGTCGAGTGCCGCAATCGTGCCGCTAAGAAAGACCGCCTCGGCGTCCGCTGCCCCGCCATCCGCGCTCTTATAATCAACATTCAGGCGGGGCTCGACCAAACGCCTCTCCCCCTCTGCCGGAACAACAAGGTTGGCTGGAGGTTTCAGAAATTGGCCACGGGCCGTGGTGTGGAGCAGCAGACGCAAGTTTTGCTCCTCGAGCGCGAAGAGCCAGAGAGAGCCGTTCCCCATGTGCGTGCTGTCAAACACCTCCAAAATCCACATCTGCAGCTTCTCCAGATAGCGCCATTCACAGGAAAGAACGTAATGCCCGCGGCCGTGAGCATAGGATTCTGGAACACTCGCAACCCACTCGATCTTGTCACCGCCGTGACTGAACACTTGGAGCCGGCCCCACCATGACAAGCTGGTCTCACAGTTGGCGGCAATGATGCCTTGGCGCTCGGGATGTGGCGTGAGCGTGGTGCGCTTGAACTTTGGGATTTGCTGGGCGAACCCCTGTCCGAGCCAATCCGCCTCTGAATAAGGATCGTCAGCTCCGAAGGATGACGCCGCCTGTAGTAGAAGCAGAGCGATGATGGTTACTTTCATTGCGGGATGGCGGCTCGTGGACGTGTTCTCTATCGGACGGGTCGTTTGGGACCGCCGGCTCTCCGTGCCAGCATCACACGATCTGTTTCATCGGCTACAGGTATCGTTGTCATGAACAGCACGAGCCGTCGCCGGAAGAAGCTCTTCTGCCGCTCCGTCATGTGCCGTTCCGCCTCGGCAAGGCTCTCCAGCGACCCAGCAAGGATGGGCCGCATCTCGGTTTCAAAAGGATACGATTTCGGATTCACGTTGGCCCGGCCGATCGCAATGCCGATCTGCTCAATGAGCTCGGGACTAGTCTGCGTCGGCTTGCAGCGCATCCTGCTTTGGATCCTGATCGGCAGGCTGGCGGAGTGACGGACCATGGGCAGTGACTCTAATGCCCCCCCTTTGCAGAGCGTCGTTATTGTGCATCGAGATAGGGCCGCGCCCATTCTGGTGTTTTCTCTGGCTCGTTGCTCCCGGAACACGAATCGGCCACCTCGCCTGTGTCGACCCGGAACCGCTCAAGCCATTTTGTGCCGTGTAGAAGTTGGGAGCGAACAACAACGTGAGTGTCACCGTCGGTGAACGCCCACAGATCGACGAATACACGCTGAGCCTGAATATGCATTCGGTCACGCCGGCTCCGAGCAATGCAGATATTGTTATTTATCCATGCACCGCTGCTTCCATGCTTTACATCTGCACCGGTCCAACCAACCAGACCCGACTTTGTGACCTTTGGAAGCTGGCACCGAAGGCTGGTCGTCCAAACCTGCTTTCTCCCGTTGGACATTGTGACTTCTACGTCGCCAACTACGTCGCCAAACTTGTCTTTTCGTGGGGGCTCACCATGCGCGTTGACGATGCGAGCGGAAACCGGGTGCGGCGGCGCCTCAGCGAGCGCGCAACGTGTAGCAAGACACGTGGCGAGAAACCAAAGCATCAATGTCCACCTATACGCTGCTTTCATCATCAAGCGTGGAAGCGGGCTATTGCTTCGTCGGGTGTTCCCTTTGAAACCATTCAAATTGCGTTTGGGCCTCTCTTCTCACTTGTTCGTCTGGATCTCGTCGCGCCTCCTCCAGTGCCTCCCCGGCCTCCGGCGTTCCAATCTTGCGCAAGGCATAGACCGCAGTTCCTCTCACCGACGGTTCTTTATCCGCCCTCGCAGCACTCACAATGAGCGGCAGATTGTCCTTCCCAAAGATGCCCAATATCTCGATTGCCGCCGCTCGGAGATTCCGTGGCTGGTCGGTCTCGAAGAGTTCGCGCAGCCTGGCATTTACCACCGGGGTATTCGCGTTCCGCAGAGCGCGCACGGCAGTCCAGTTGACTGACGAATCCTTATCGTGCGTGAGTTGCAGCAGTGTCTCGACCATTCGGGGTCGGTCGGGTGTGGCCACGGATTGAATGGCCAGTGCCACGGAATGTCGGACCGTTGCGTCGGGGTGCCATGCGAGCCGCTCGAATGCGGTGATCTCCTCTTCCTTTAGATCGACGGTTGATCGACTTTTTACCAACCGCCAATATGTGCAGCACGCACGTAACAACAACGGATTGTCCGATGCAGTCAGCCACTTCTCCACGATCGCCTCAGCCTCGTGGTCGCTCTCGCGCAGCTCGGCGGCAAGCCCCTCGACGGCTGCTGCAATCACCTCGTCAGGCGTTCCATTCAACAACCCTTTGAGGAACTCTTTCCTCTTCTCCACGGGCAGACAGATCATCATGGTCCGGACCGCTTGGGCTCGCGTCGCAGGCGACGCTTTCACTAATGCCATCTCTATTCCCGGCATGAGCCGCGTGAGACTCTCTTCGTCGAACCAACCGTTATAGCTTCGCCATACAATCTGTCCCAGCGCCCAGTGAACCGCGGCCTTAGATCCCTTTTCCAGACAAGGCACCAGTACCTCCGCCGGCTGAAGCTTTTGGCTCCAGGTTAGAGCCTCGCTCCGCACCGGATCACTGCTCCAGAACCATTCGTTAGTTCCTACCGCTCCCACTGCGCGTGGCTCTACTGCCAGTATTGTCTCCACGGCAGCGATGTCACCGGGCGATTCCTTCAGCTTCACCAAAGCCTGTTGCACTCTCTCTTGCATCGCAGGATCGAGAGCGGTGGAATCAATATCGATTCTTTGCCCAAGCGCCATCTGAGCCGCTCCGGAGAAGAATGCCACGTGGCAAACCGCAAGCCACAACACCGCGATTCGGCGAAACTCGTTAGTGTTGATACCGCTTCGTCTGCTTCCGCCGCCAATGCTACCGAGCTTTGTGATTGTTCGATTCATAGAAGCGGATTCCTTAATAGGAAGTTGGTCACAACGTTGTGCCTCGCTCGCAGGCAAGCTCTCCGCTCGCGTGCGAGCTCGTTCAGGGCGCCTGGAGGTGGGTGCGCATGAGATCCAGCATGAGGTGCAACTGCGCGGGCTGAATGCCCGACTTTGCCGGACTTGCGGAGAACGCGGTGTCCCACTCTTCCTTCACCGGCGCGTAGCCCATTTCGCTCCGCAAGGTTTTCGCGATTTCGTCCATGTGCGCGGCGCCGTAGAAGACCGCGATCGACTGCTCCGGCTTGAGCCGTTTCAAGTGCGCCCGCAGATCGCGGAGCACGATTTCATTCCGCTGCGTGAGGAGGACATCGAAGAGTTGCCGGATTTCCGCCGACTGCATTTTTGCCGCCGCGAGGAACTCTCCCGCGCGGCCGAGCACTTCCACCAGCATGAGCTTCGTCGTCTCCTGCATCTCCGGAGAAGCCGTGAGGAAGCCGATCATTTGCCCGAGTGCTCCAGCCGCCGCGCCGGTTCCCTGGAGCGCGCTCAGGAGGTTGTTGAAAGTCTCATCCGCTGGCGGTTCCGCGGTGTTCGGGGAGCGCTTCTCCACTTCTTCCCGAAGCTCCGGAACATGGAGGTCGCTGTTGATAAAATGCGCGCGCCGGTAGTCGATTGCTTCCAGTTGAAAGAGCAATCCCAAGCCGGTCGCGAGTTTGCCTTGGATTCCCGCCGAATGCTCCTTCGCCGCTTCCGGACCCGCCTTCAGATCCTGCAGGCCGATGCCTTCATAAAGCACCACGCTCTGGCGATCCAACCGCTGCTGAATCGCTGCGTAGTATTCTTTCGTCCCGAGATGCGCCACGCCGACGAGCCAGACACTCGGGCCGGCCCCATTCGCCGGACGATATTCGGTGCTCACGGTTTGCAGTCCGCGCGTTTCATCCGGAAGCGTCGTCGTCCGGAGAAACTTGAGCGACTCGGATTCTGCCACGGCTCGGGCCGGCTGCGCAAATGAGCTTCCAGCAAGAAACGCTGCAGCAAAGAGGACGGGAATGATGCGGAGCAGTTTCATGGATGGGAACGAGTGGAACTCGGATCGTGTGGATTTGCCGCCGCGTCAAACCGCGCCGTTAGACCTTCCGCCCGAACTTTTTCTCCAGCTCCGCGTATCCGATCTGGATCATCGTCGGCCGTCCGTGTGGACAACAGTAGGGCAGATCGCACGCCAGCAGATCCTGGATCAGCCGCACCAGCTCCGGCTCGCGGAGGAAATCGTTGGCCTTGACCGCGTGGCGACAAACGGTTTTGGCGATCATTTCTTCCCCGAGCCGGAGCTTCGAAGTCTGCGCGCTGGTTTCGCGCAGATCGTCCACGATCTCGCGCAGGAGCTGGGTCGGTTCCGTCGCGCGGAGGAAAGTCGGGAGGCTGTCGATCTTGAAGGTGCCCGCGCCAAACGGCTCCAGACCAATCCCGGCGCGTTGCAGCACCGGAAGATGATTCACCAGCCAATCCGCATCGCGCGGGCTCATCTGCAGAGTCAGCGGGATGAGCAGGCGTTGGGAAGGAACGCCTTGCGCTTCCATCCGGCGCCGCATTTCCTCAAAGAGAATCCGCTCATGCGCGGCGTGTTGATCCACCAGCACTAGGCCGCCGGCGTTTTCCATCAGCACGTAAAGCTTCCCGATCACGCCGATGATCCGGAAGTCGCGCGCCCCGTCTTGTGCTGGAACCAACGGCGCACTGGTGCGGAGATCGAACGCCGGTCCCGCCAGCGAGTTCTCCGCTGGAGCAAAATCGGTTGGCGCAAAAGGCGCGCGCGGCTCCGGAACAACCGCTGGCTTTTGCTCCAGCGGAACACTGCTCGGCGGGAACTGCGCCCAATCCTTCCGCAGCGCGACTTGTTCCGCAGGCGGGATCAGCGGCAGCGTTTCTTCCGGAGGAAAAGCGCGGGCCGGCGGCGCCGCCTGGAAGGTGCGCGTCCAGCTTCCGCGATCGCTTTCCAGCGCGCGCCGCGTGGCCTCCACCAAAGCTTCCCGGATGTGCGCCGGATCGCGGAAGCGCACCTCGCGTTTTGCCGGATGCACGTTCACATCCACGGCCGCGGGATCCATTTCGATAAACAGAAACGTCACCGGATGCTGACCTTTCATCAGCGCCGTGTGATAACCCTCGCGCAGGGCAAAGTTCAGCGTGTGATTTTCGATCGCGCGCCCATTGACGAAGACCAGTTGCTGCGCGCGCGAAGAGCGACTCACGCCGGGCTTCCCGATCAATCCGCGGATCTTCACTCCGCCGCCGTCAAACTCCGGAACCTCCAGCAACTCGGCTGCGAGCGCGCTTCCGCACAGGTCGCGGATGCGTTCGCGGAGGTTGGTCGCCGGCGGGAGTTGGTAGATCAACCGCTCGTCGTGGAGCAAAACAAAGCCGACGGCTGGATGGCCGATGGCCTGGAGCTGCAGCTGATGCTCGACGTGACTTGCTTCCGTGTTTTCGGTGCGGAGGAACTTCCGGCGCGCTGGCAGATTGAAGAAAAGCGAACGCACTTCGATCTGGGTTCCCGGCGCGTCGCCGCCGTCGCGCACGCTCTCGATCTTCCCGCCGTTGACGATGACTTCGGTTCCAGCCACGGCGTCTTTTTCCCGGGTCGCCAGCCGAAACCGCGAGACGCTGGCAATGCTCGGGAGCGCTTCGCCGCGAAAACCCAGCGTGTGAATTGCCGCCAGATCTTGTCCCGTCCGGATCTTGCTGGTGGCATGGCGTTCCAGGCAAAGCAGCGCGTCATCCCGATCCATCCCGACGCCATTGTCCACGACCCGGATGCTCGAGATGCCGCCGCGTCGCATGAGCACTTCGATCCGCGTCGCCGCTGCATCCAGCGCATTTTCCACCAGCTCCTTCACGACTGAAGCCGGGCGCTCCACCACTTCGCCCGCCGCGACCTGGCTGGCGACATCTTCAGGCAGGAGGGCAATGCGCGACATGATCGGAGCTGGAAACCTCCGGCAGTGAAAGCACCGCTCGCAGCGAACGCAAGCGACCGCCCTGTAATTTAGCGTTCACGCGGGATCGAAGCGGGATTGGCCCGCGAGCTTAATTGTGGCCGGCGCGGCTGGTTTTGGGGAGCCCACGCGTCTCGCGTGGTGGCGCAGGCGTCCCCGCCTGCGCGAACTTCCACGCGCCATCCGAAGAGCTGACGGGCTCGACGTGGCGGGCGGCGCACGGGAAGTTCGTCGCGGCGGGACGCCGGCGACCACCACGCGAGACGCGCAGGCTCCCCGGAATCCGGCTGCTTCCGCGTCACCGTCGATCGCCACCGCTCGCGAGCCACCCGCCTGCATCCCATCACACCGGCCCGCATTCACCGCCGAAGCTCACTCGACACCCGCACAACCCTGCTCTACGATACTCGCCCGATGATCATCGTCACCGACACCGC
>DASVRR010000289.1:0-8942 GCA_036388515.1 Chthoniobacteraceae bacterium
GACCAACTGTCGAAGCTGGCGCGGACGAAAGCCAATGGCTTCCAGCAAACCGAATTCCCGCCGGCGCTCCAGCACGTTGCGTCCGACGACAATTGCCAGCCCAGCCGATCCGAGCAACAGCCCAAGTCCGCCGAGCGCCTGGAAGATCGAGAGATACGTATTCTCCACCGCCTGGAATTCCGCCAGCCGCGCAGCGGTCGAAGTCAGCTCCAGTCCACGGTCGGTGAGCGCGCGTGAGAGCTCGCTCCGCACGGCGACCGTTGCTTCCGGAGGCGCGTCGATCAGGAGAAAGCGGTAGCCGCCCGCGCCGGGGAACTTCTCGATCAGGTGCCGCTCGGAAATCACCACGCTGCCTTGCAAAATCGATCCGGTAATCGCCCCGACGATCCGCACCAGAAACGGTGCGCCCCGCTCATCGCGATATTCCAGCGTGTCGCCGATCTTCTTTTGCAACGCCCATTGCAGCGTCGCGGCGTCCACGATACCGGGAACGGCGTCGCCACTTTCGGCTGCAAGCTGGGACCAACTCGCGTCTTTTTTCGTGAATCGAAACCGCGGCTTTGAGTCGGTCAGCAAATCTTCCGGACGAACGCCAAGCAGCCGCGGTTGCAGCGCTCGATTGAGGTTCAAGCAGCTCGCATCATCGCCTTCCCGCACTCGCAACGGCACGACCTTCACGCCGCGTAACGTGTTCTCATTCACCCCGTAAGCTTCCCTGCCCTGCGCCGTATTGAGATCCTCGTAGATCGGCAACGCGGATTCGCCGACCAGTGCAAAACCGCCGGTGCCGGGATCGCTCGTGTCTCCTTCGCGCGGCGGAGTTTTCCGGAAGGAATCGACGGCCACGACCATGAAAACCCCGCTGGCCAGGACCGCGATGGTTGCCAGGCTGCGCGGGCGGCGGCGAGCAGCGTTGCGGACTCCGAGTTGGTTGATCGTCCCGAGCGCAGCCGCGGTGCGCAGCCCGCGCAACCAACTCCAGGCCCAGGTTAATCCGGCAATCAGGAGCAAAGCGCCCGCGCCGAAAAATGCGCCGGCGGATCGATTTCCCAGGACCAGCAACGCCACCGCCAGCATGGATGCCGCGGTCGGGAAGATCTGCAGCCAGCGGGAAAGTTTTGCCTGGGAACCGGGGGAAAACGGAACGCTGGAAACTTCGCCGGTGAGCAACTCGCGGGCGCTACTGCGAAGTTGCCGGCGGCTGGCGAGCCACATCGCGAGCCAGGCAATCAGAACGCCGGAAGCAATGCCGATCGGGAGAGTCAGCGCGCGGCTGGCAAACTCAAACTGCACCGCTCCGACCGCGCCTTTCCACACACTCCCGAGCGCGTGCAACACCAGCCGGGTGTAAGCGACGGCCGCTGCAGCCCCGAGCAAACTGCCCAGCAAGGCGAGCACGAGCCCTTCGATGAGGAAGAGCCGGCGCACCTGCCGTGGGCGAAGTCCGAGCGCGAGCAGCAGGCCGGCTTCGGCGTTGCGTTGCTCCAGCGAAAAGACGAAGAGCAAGCCGGTGAGCACCGCGGCTGCGACGATGAGGAAGAAAGAGAAGCTGACAAACAGCTGGCCGAAATCGACCGGCGCTTTGGTTGCGGCAAGCGCCTGGGCGCGGAGATCGACGAAGCTCAGGCCGACGCTTTCCGGCGTAAGATTATTGAGCAAACTCCTCGCAAGTTCCGCCTCTTCCAGACCCGCGGCGTAGCGGATCGAGGTCAGATTCCCCCAGCGATTGCCCCACATTTCCTGCCCGACCGTGAGGTTGACGAAGGCTTTCGGCGTCCCACGATATTGCTGCCAGTAGGCTTCGTCCTGATCGCGAATGCGCTGCGTATCGAGGGCGAAGCCGGGCTGCCAGTCGCGGCAGTTTTCCTTGTCCGAAAGCCCGGGAAAATCCGGCATCCATGAGCTGTTCAGCTGCGGCTCAGTCATCGGGAGAATCTGGATGACTTCAAACTCGCGCGACTTCTCCGTAAGCTGCCGGCGTTCGCCCATGACAAAATACTTGAGCGTGACTCGTCCGTTGAGCCCGACGCCGAGTTCATCCGCCAGCCATTGATTGATCACGATCTCGTCGTGGCTCAGCTCAGCCGGAAGGAATCCGGAAGAAGGCGCATCGACGGCGGTGACCATCGAGTAAGGCACCGCCTTGTCGCCGGAGCGGAGTTCGTTGACGAGATAGGTGAGCGACTCGAGACCGGGTGGGCCCGCTACAGAACCGTTCCTGGAAGTCTGGATCCGGAGCTTTGAACCAGCTGCAGCGACCGCAGGATCAAGGAAAACACGAGGGCTCCTTAGTTCAAACCCACCTCTTTCCAGGCGCTGAAGCCGTAAAGAAAAGTCCGCAAGCTGCCACCATTGTCTGAGGTTTTTGCGGAACCGACCCGGACTGTTGCGGACGCGAACCGTTCTCGGTGAAGGCGACCAGATCAGCCGCAGTTCTTTCAAAAACGTCACGTCCTGATCCGGGTTGAGGTATGATCCGAGAAGATGCAGGTTAACCAGTTGCCCCAAGCCGGTTTTCTCCTGAAGCAGCTCCAGCGGGACAAACATGGTGCTGGGAGGAATCTGGCTCGCCTGGAGGCCGAATCGGCCAAACTGTTGATCGGTGATAATTCGCCCAATCGGCAAACGAACCGCGACTACTTCATTTTCGTTGCCTGAAAGCGGCGCATCTTTGGAGAAAAATCCGGGCTTCTCCACGCGCAATACAACGGTATCGCCCACTTGAACGCCCAGCTGCGCGGCGGCTCGTTCATTCAGACCGACGGAGTTTTGGGGAAGCTCTTCCGAGGGTTGTGGCGCCAGCTTCCAAAAGCGCGCATCTACGCCGAGCACTTGCGCCTGATTAACCCGAGCCTTCCCATCGGTCCGGACGATGTTGCCCCGCAGGAGCAGCGCGGGCGCGGACCCGGCGAGCTGAGATCGGAAGAATCGGTCGCCGCCAACAAGAGCCGCGCCGATATCGCCGACGCGCAATTCAGCCTGCTTGCGCAGCGTCTTCTTTACAGAATCGCCGACGAGCAGCGAACCGGTGAGGACCATCGTCGCGAGGGCGGCGCCGAGGACCACGCCGAGATGAGTGCGCCAGTAGTGACGGGCGCCCTGGAGGATGAGACGGCGCGGGTTCATGACATCAGCCGGCGCGAGACGGGTTCCGGGGAGCGCGTGCGTCTCGCGCGCTGGTTTTGGCGTCCCGCCGAAACGAACTTCCCGCGAGGGGCCGCCGAGCGAGTGCCGGCATTTCGTCTTCGCATGCGCCGAGAAAGTTCGTCGCGACGGGACGCCGCGACCAGCACGTGAGACGCGTGCGCTCCCCGGAGGACTGCTGCGTGGCGGATGAACTCCGTTGTCCGCCGCGGTTCATCGTGGCGCCTCCACCAGCTTCCCGTCCACCAGCTCCAGCACGCGGCCCATTCGCTGCGCGAGATCCGGAGCATGCGTGACCATGATGATTGCCACGCTTTGCTCCCTATTCACGTCGACGAGCAGATCGGCGAGACGCGCGGCATTGACGCGGTCGAGCGCGCCGGTGGGTTCATCGGCAAGGAGAAGCTTCGGCGAGTTGATCAGCGCTCGCGCCACTGCGGCGCGCTGGCGTTCTCCCCCGCTGAGCTCGCCGGGCCGATGATGCAGCCGATGCTGGAGCCCGACCGAAGCGAGCAAAGCTTCCGCACGCGCGTGCAGCTTCTGCGTGTCGGGTTGCTCGAGCGCCAGCGTTGGCACGAGGACGTTTTCCAGGATCGTGCATTGCGGCAGCAGATGGTGGAGCTGGAAGATAAAACCGACCGTGGTGCTGCGGTAGGCGCTGAGCTCGCGCTCGCCGAGCTTCCTCACATCCTGGCCGGCGACGATCACCTCGCCGGAATCGACCCGGTCGAGCGCACCGACGAGGTTCAAGACCGTGCTTTTTCCCGATCCAGACGGGCCGACAATCGCGACCGTCTGGCCAGCTTCGATCTCGAGGCTCACGTCGCCGAGAACATTCACTGCGTCGCCGCCATCGGGCGCTCGATAGGCTTTGGAGACGTGGCGGAGTTCGACGAGCATGGCGTGCGGGGCAACGAGCGTGGCGGGGAAGATGCGCGTTCTTTTGCCAAACAACAACCTCGACTCTCCGGCTGCAGCCTCGACTTTCCGGATGCCTCCCCGCTCTTTCTCCTCTCTGCTATGAAGCTCCGAATCCTGTCCCTGCTTTTTCTTCTGCTGGGGATTTTGCCTCTAGCCGCCGCGCCGATCGATGTGCTGGTGATGGGCGACGCGGAATCTGAAAAGGCGCACGAATTAACCCCCGCCTTTCCGCCGCCGAGTGAAGGCAAGCAATACACCTATCCGCGGGCGACGGATCCGAGCGCGACGGCTCCGAGCGAAATAATCAAAGGCGCCTTGGGCGAACCCGCGCGGCGCTTGCTGCCGCGTTCGCCGCTGCCGGACATGTATGGCGGCGAGCTGAACTTCAAACTGAAGGTCGATCCGGTGAACCAGAACTATTTCACGATGAAGCTCTGGGGCTCGGATGCCAGTGAATCCGAGCTGATCCTGAACTGCGAAAACCACGAAATCGGCCGGCGGCATGGCAACTCTTCCGCGGATCTTTTCGTGCATCACGGCGGCGCGTGGCTCCCCGGGCGCTTCTGGTATCGGACCGCGACTTTGCCCCTCAAGCTGACCAAAGGGAAAACCACCGTGGCGATCAAGATCCGCTCCGCGGGGAAGATCTACGACTACAACAACAAGGCCTACACGCCGAACTACCAGTATCTGATGAAGACGCCGTCGTGGCAGATCTACCGCGTCTATTCACATGCGGGCGGCTTTGTGGATCCGCAGGGCGAGGTGCAAGGCAGTCCGGTGACTTTGCTGGCGCGCACGAGTCCGGGTGCCGAGGTGCTGGAGTCTTGGAAGAAGGACGTGGCCGGACGTGTGGAAGGCGTGCTGAAAGGGCGCGGCATCGGGCTGAATGATCTCGAGTATTTTGCCAACAGCTACGAAGTCGCCTGGACTCCGGGCTATCGCGACGCACGGCTCCTGGCGGCAATCATCAAAGGCATCGACGGCGTGACTACGAGCTACGCCAAGAACAATGCGGAAGCCGGCGGCGATTGGGGCGGAAAATATGGCGGCGTGGGAGTGGCGGTGGCGCGCATCTTTCCGCAACTGAAGGAGCGACTGCAGGAGACGGTGGATTTCGGCGGGAACATCGGCCCGACGACTCGCCAGAAAGGCTGGTCGCGCATGCTCCGCGCGAGTGTCGATGCGGGGCGGCTGCATCGCCGGACGATTTCAAATCAGGAGATCTTCTGCGCCCGCAGCATTTACGGCGCAAACAAAGGCCTGCGCCTGGTGGATCCGGCGAATGCGCTGCTCGAAGCTGAAGCGCTGCGTTATCCGTACGAAGCCGCGGGACTCGCGCCATTCCTGGGCGACGATCAGCCGGGCGGAGGACCGACTCCGGTCCGTGGCAAGATGCCGTTTGGACCGAACTGGTTCATGGTGACGACCAAAGGAACCACCAAAGAGCCGTCGTTTGTCGGCTCGGATTACGGAGAAATGGGAACGCGAGTTTACGAGATGGGGCTGCTCGCGGGCGACCGGCGGTTGCGCGAACGTGGGCTGGAGATGACTCGGGCGCGGGCGCGTTTTCGTTTTCCAGGAGCGGATCGGGACGGCTTCCGGGTGATGACGGCGGCGGAGCCGGTGGGAACGCGGAACAACTACCTACCGGGCCACGATGTCTATATCGCGCGGGACACTTCGGACACCGGGATCTCAATGGTCGCGCGGGAAGCAGCGCCTGATCTGGCGGGTTGGTTTCAGCAGCAAGTGGAAGACGGGCAGCTTTATCCGCTGATGCAACGCGAAGGAGACCGCAAGGCGCCGGACGCGTCGTGGGTTCCCGACGAACTCGCGGCGGCGCTGGCGAAACCGAAGTCCGGAATCAAACTGCCGATGGCGACCGGCGCGCCGGATTTCGCGTGGGCGGATGAAGAGAATATGGTGGTCGCGGCCAAGCGCGGTGAAGAGCGATTCTTCGCCAATATGGTCTGGCGGGGAAACACTTCAATCAACGGTGCGGCGATGGTTTTCCTCATCACGCCGCAGACCGCGGTGCGGGCCGAAGTGCGGCTGGACGATCTGCATTTCGTCCCTTCAGGAAAGACGGAAACCGGGAGCGCATCGGTGGATTCCTTTGGCTGGCTGAATCCGCCGGATCACAAGCTCCATCCCAATGCGGAGGTCGGCGAAATCTTCCCCATCGCCATCCGCCCCGATCTCGGCGGCAAGCTGCCTCCGCGCAACAACGACGGCGGTCGCGGCACCGGCTATACGCTGTGCTACGGGCGGTGGCTGGTGGGGATGAACGGGAACTACACGACCGGAGATTACACAATGAAACTGCCGCCGGGATTTGCGTCCGGCGTGGATCTCGTCACCGGGAAGGAAATCAAAGCGCCCGTGGTGCTGAAGAAAGGAACCACGGTCGTCTTCCATCTGCCGAACGTGGCGAGCATTCCCACGAATCCGTGGACCGTCTCGCCACCGTCCGCGCCAAGTGCAACGCCGGCGCCAGCGCTCAAGCGTTAGCAGGCCAGCTTTCCTCCGTGGCCGGCCTTCAGTCGCCGAGCTCCACGTTCCAATACGCGAGATCAATAAAGTGCCGCCAACTGTCGTGCACCTGGCTGTCGAAGGTGATGTGCACGAACGGCCGCCACTTCGGGCGGATGGGCTTTTTCACCAGCTGCATGTGCGCCTGATGCGGCAGGCGATTCCCCTTGCGGGTGTTACACGGAATGCACGAGCAGACGATGTTTTCCCAAGTCGTCATGCCGCCTTTATCCCGCGGGATCACGTGATCCAGATTCAGATCGCGCCGGTCGAAAACCTTGCCGCAATACTGGCAGGTGTTCTTGTCGCGCTCGAAGATGTTGTAGCGGGTGAACTTCACCTCTTTCTTCGGCATCCGATCGAAAAGCAGGAGGACGATGACGCGCGGGATGCGGATTTTGAAAGAGATGGTGTGGACCATTTCCTCCTCCGGCTCGCGCTGGGAGAGGTCGTGCCAGCTCGCGAAGTCGTGGGTGAAGAAATTGTTCTCCCCATCGGCGTTGACCACTTGCGCGTGGCCCTGGCAGAGGAGCGTAAAAGCCCTGCGCACTGTGCAGACATTGATTGCCTGCCAGAGTCGATTCAGCACCAGCACTTGGCGATCGAGCATAGGATTTTTGCCGGGCCAAACCGTGGCCCGGGAAAGGTGCGCGGAAACTAGCACTCGGCTTCGGGAGCGTCAATCTGGGGAAGAAGAAGACAGAGGAGAGAAGACAAACGTCGGTGAAGCGCATCCGCCTCGCCGCCTTCCCGCCTCGCCGCCGCGACTTCTGCCTTCTCTCTCCGAAACCCCGCGGCTATTCACTCCGCCGATGCTCAAGCTTCTCTTTCTCGGTGATGTGGTCGGCGAACCCGGGCGGCGCGCGGTGATCGATCTCGTGCCGCGGTTTAAGGAAGAAGAAGCCGTGGATTTCGTGGTGGTGAATGGGGAGAACGCGGCGAATGGGCGCGGCATCACGCCGAAGATTTCCATCGATCTGCTGCGCGCCGGTGTCGCGGTAATCACGAGCGGCGATCACATCTGGGACCAGCGGGAAGTTTTGCCCTACATTGACAGCGAGCCGCGGCTGCTCCGGCCGATCAATTATCCGCCGGGAACTCCCGGCAGCGGCTCGATCGTGCTTTCGACGCCGAAGGGAAAAGTCGCCGTGGTCAGTGTGCAGTGCCGCACTTTCATGAATCCTCCGCTCGATAATCCCTTCCTCGCCGCGCAGGAAGAAGTGGAACGACTCCGGACCGAAACGCCCATCATTTTCGTGGATGTGCATGGGGAAACAACCAGCGAAAAGATTGCGATGGGGCGTTACCTCGATGGCCGGGTCAGCGCGGTCTGCGGCACCCACACGCACACGCAAACCGCGGACGAACAGATCTTCCCCGGCGGCACGGCCTTCATTTGCGATGCGGGGATGTGCGGGCCTTCCGAAAGCTGTCTGGGCCGCGAGATCGAGCCGATCATCCAACGTTTCCTCACCGGCCGGCCGATTGTTTTCCCGGTCGCACGCGGACCGGTGAAGGTGCATGGCGTCTTGATCGAAATCGACGAGCAAACCGGCCAGGCCTTGCGGATTGAGCGCGTTGCGCGGAGTTGGGATCGTGCGCTGGAGCAGTCCGAACGCTGAGCCAAATCTTACGCCGGCAAAGCCGCGAGACTGGCTCCGGCTTGCGCGACCGCGTCAAAGAATGACGGATAAATTGGCGCCCAACCGAGCGCGCGGAGGCGAGCGTTGCTCACGCGCTTGTTCGTCCAGCCGCGTTTGCGGTTTGGGTCCACCGGACCGGTGGGAGGAAGCGGCCGCGCGAAGTGTGCGGCGAGCCATTCATAAGTCGCGAGCTGAGTGGCGGGCCGATCATCCGCGACATTGAAGACTCCGGAACTGCCCGTTTCCAGCAGCCGAACGAGCGCCGAAGCGACATCATCCCGATGCACCTGATTGATCCAGCGCGCGCCGTCGGCTTCGATGACCGCTTCTCCGGAAAGAAACTTCCGGAGCAAAACCGAGCGGGCTGGCCCATAGATCCCGGCGAGCCGCGCGATGCATCCCCGTTGCGCCAGCACCAGCTCCTCCGTTTCGCGCAAGACGCGACCGGTTTCCCGATCCGGCTCCGCCGCGCTTTCTTCCGCAACCCATTCGCCGGAAGTCTGCGTGTAAACCGAAGTGCTGCTGGTGAAAAGCAGCCGTTCCGGCGCGAGCACGGCCAGCAGATTCCGCGCACCTTCCAAGTACACGCGGCGATAAGCCTCCACGCCGCCGCGCCCGGAGCTAGCGCAATGAATCACCGCATCCGAACCGCGCCACTCCGCGAGTCCAGCGAGCGCGCGGGGATCCGCAAGATCCGCT
>DASVRR010000290.1:0-6222 GCA_036388515.1 Chthoniobacteraceae bacterium
TGAAGAAGGAAGATCGCTATATTTATGTCGAGGCTCAGGAGTTTGAGCAGAAGCGATCCGAGAGCCTCACGCCTTTGATGGAGTTGGAACGCAAGGAGCGCGTGACGCGGCTGATGGAGATTGTGAAGGAACTCCCAAAGAATCAGCAGGAAGTCGTTCGCCTGCGTTTTCATCATCATCATTCCTACCAGGAGATCAGCGATATCACGACGCTCTCGGTGGGGAACGTCGGGTTTCTGCTGAATGCCGCGATGCGCAATCTTCGGCTGAAGCTGGAGCGCGACGACAAGGACGAGAAGATTATTTATCTTAAGAAAGGAGTGGCTTGATATGCGGAGTACAATTTCCGATCAGGATCTAACGGATTACGCGCTGAATGAAATGGCGCCAAGCAGGCGGATTTACGTCGAGGGAATCCTCGGGACTTCCGGAGAATGCCGAGCCGATGTGTATGCCACTATCGATCTCGCCTTATCGCTTGAGGAAGGCTTTGAGCGAGAGAGCCGCGTCGAAGTGGAAGGGCTGCGACCCGAGCAGCGTCTGGCGTTGTTTGTCATAAACCGCACCGGGGCCGGACGGAAGCTCGCAGCGGCGTTTGCGGCTGCTGCGGCGGTTGCCCTCGCGGTTAGTTACCCGACCTTAAGCCAGCTCAATGGTGGCGCGCAAAAGGTGGCGCGGGTCTCGACCCAAATGTCCACCTATGTAGCGGATGCAGTCAGGACTGAGGAACACTCGGACTTGGTGGCGCAGCTTTCCAACTGGACGCAATTGGCCGAAGATCCAGTGCTTCGGAAATGGTTTAGCTCCGAGTGGTTTTCCCACGAAAATGGGATGCAAAGTAACTCGTTCGAGTCGATGCCTTAGTCCGGTCCGGGGGAGCTGATGTTCCCGCGAAACCGGTGTTCCCTGAGGTATTTGTCGGGGTCTGCTTTCTTCGGTTCCGGAGTAGTCAGGGGAATGATTCCTTCCACAGACGATGCGCTGATGAATCTGATCGATACGGTGAAAGACGGAGTGGCGCGGCGCGGGTTCCACATCTTGCTTCGCGAAGAACTCACTCCCGTCTTTGATGGGCACCTTCCGGGTTCGGCTCGGATGCGGCGGCTGCAACTTTTCACCAGCGCGTGTGGAGCGCATTGCGAAGCCGATCGGGAACTGACGGTGGCACGATTCCTCCCCAAAGCTGAGGAAGATGATTCCGAGTCGCTCACGCTGGTGAATCTAACTCAGACCGCTTTTACCTTCCGGCCGGAATTGCTCCGCGAGCGCGTCTCGGCGGCTTGAGCTAAGAGCCCCCGCGGGTCAACAGGGGGAATGTTCCTCGTGTTGGAGTTTGGAGCGCGGAGGATTGTTTGATTCTCGGTGGGAGTGCAGCCTTGCAACCGGTGAGAGGCGATTGGGGAGCGTCCTCATGGCCCGCCTCAAAGAAGCTCTCAGTCACAAGTGGTGGAAGTTGCCGATCGGGGTCTGGCTGATTTTCTTCCTCATCTTCCTCGCCGGATCTGCGGTCTTCGCCATCTTCTTTGTCCGGCGGCATGTCGTTGAGTTCCTTCCCGACCACACCTTTTCAGTTCGCGATCCAGCGTTTTTTGGATCGGCGCATGCGCTCGCCGATCCGCTCCCGGTGGCGGGAAACCGGATCGATTTGCTCCACAATGGAGTGCAGATCTTCCCGCCGATGCTCGCGGCAATCCGGGGCGCCCAGAAGAGCGTCAACTTCGAAGCCTTCCTCTTCTATTCCGGAACCATCGGCTCCCAGTTTCGCGACGCTTTGATCGAAAGGGCGCGAGCCGGAGTGCGCGTCCGTGTTTTGCTGGACGGAATTGGCTCGGGCGGGTCGCTGGACGATTCCGATGTCGAGATGATGAAAGCGGCGGGCTGCCAGTTCGCCTACTACCATCCGACGCGGTCCTGGCGGGTGGATAAACTAAACCGCCGTTCGCATCGGCGCATCATGGTCGTCGATGGCAAAGTCGGTTTCACTGGAGGCGTCGGTTTTGCCGACGACTGGCAGGGCAATGCGGATGCCAAAGATCATTGGCGCGAGATTCACGCGCGGATTGAAGGACCTTTGGTCGCCAAGCTCCAGGGCGCGTTCCAGCAACATTGGATGAAGGAAACCAGCGAAGCCATCAGCGGAGAGCATGAGTTCCCGGTTCTGGGTCCGGCAGGAAATCTCCAGGCGCAGGTCGTGGCGTCGCATTCCTTTTCTGTCGCGCCGATCCCGCTGGTGCAAGCGGTGGCGATCGCGGCGGCGGAGAAGCGCGTGTGGATTACGAACGCTTACTGCACGCCCAATGAAGATCAGGTGGAACTCTTGCTGCGCGCGGTGAAACGCGGAGTCGATGTGCGGCTGCTGCTTCCAGGAAAGCACAATGATCAGCCGGCCACCAAAGCCGCCGGTCGAACCGCCTATGGAGATTTGCTGGTCGGCGGAGTGAAGATTTTCGAGTTCGAGCCGACGATGATCCATTCCAAAACCATGGTGGTGGACGGCCTCTTCTCCATGTTTGGCTCTTCCAATCTCGATTCCCGCTCGACCGCGATCAATGAAGAGCTGGACGTGACCGTTTACGACGAAGGCTTCGGCAAACAGATGGAGGCCGTGTTTGAAGCGGATCTGAAGCAGTCTCGCGCATATACCCTGGAGGAATTTAAGCAGCGCTCCTGGGGAGAACGTTTTACGGAATGGGCGACGGTTCCTTTCCGTTCCCAGCTTTGAGGCGGCCCGATGCGCGGCTGAGGATGAAGCCGCAAGAGGAACGTGATTCGTTGCTCGATTCGTCTGCCTGAGCATGCCTGATCCGTCAATCATCGAGCTAACTCCATCGGAGCCTTCCGTGGAGATCGCCAACGCCACCGGGCGCGTGGAGGCACTTCCACCGGAGCTGCGGGAGAAGGTTTTTGATGTGGCGATTGTCGGCGGGGGTCCGGCGGGTTTAAGCGCGGCGCTGATTCTCGCGCGCTGTTGCCGGCAGGTTTTCCTTGCGGATGCAGGGCGTCCTCGGAATGCCGCCGCTTCGGCAATGCATGGCTTTCTTTCCCGCGAAGGAATCCCCCCGAAGGACTTCCTCGGGATCTGTCGTGAGCAGGTCGCGCAATTCCCGAATGTGGAGCTCCGACATTGCGAGGTGACTTCCTGCGTTCGCCAGATGAATCAGTTTCAGGTCCATCTGGCGGACGGCAGGAAGGTCACTGCAAGGCTGCTGCTCCTCGCGACGGGTGTGGTGGATGAAGTGCCGAAGATTCCCGGGATCGAGCAGTTTTACGGGAAGACGGTGCACGTTTGCCCCTACTGCGATGGCTGGGAACATCGCGGCAAACACCTGGTAGCCTACGGACCCGGGAAAGCAGGGGCGGACTTCGCCCTGGAGCTGATTGGCTGGACCCGCACCGTGACGCTGTGCACGGATGGTCCCGCGGAGTTGGACCCGAAGGATCAGGAGCGGATGCGCGTGCGCGGGATTCAGGTGATCACGGAGCGAGTCGATCGTCTGGAAGGCACCGACGGCCGGCTGGCCCGAGTCTGCTTCAAAGACGGCCAGGTGCTCGCGTGCGATGCCCTGTTTTTCACCGCACCGCAGCGTCCGTCGGCGGAGTTTGCGAAAGGTCTCGGCTGCGACATCCGGGATGGATGTTATGTCCCCACGGGTGAGGCGGAGGAAACCAAGGTCCCGGGTTTGTTTGTCGCTGGGAATGCCAGCACCGGCGTCCAGATGGCGATCCTGGCAGCCGCGGAGGGAGCGAATGCGGCCTTCGCCATGAACGAGATGCTGCTCGAGCACGAGTGCGAGTAGGTCGTTTCGCGACGGGGCGGGGATGATCGGCGCGGGTGACGTGTTCCAAATTTCGCGCGGGACTTTCGCCGGGCGGTTTTCGTTTGCGGGGCGCGCCGGTCGTCCATAGGAACTCCTCCTCTCATGGCACGCTCCTACACGCTCCAGCGTCACCACGCCGCAGCGGGTCCGCGCATCGATTTCGCGGCGGAGCTGAATCCGCAGCAATGCGCTGCAGTCACGGCTCCGCCAGGACCAGCTTTGGTCATCGCCGGAGCCGGCAGCGGGAAGACGCGCACGCTCACTTATCGCGTCGCGTACCTTGTGGAAAACGGAGTCCCGCCTTCGAATATCCTGCTCCTGACCTTCACCAACAAGGCCGCGCGCGAGATGCTGGATCGGGTCGCCAATCTCCTCCCCAACGACATCACGGGATTGTGGGGCGGCACTTTCCACTCGGTCGGAAATCGCCTGCTGCGGAAGCATCCGGAAGCGGCCGGCTTTGCTCCCGGATTCTCGATCATGGATCGGGAAGATCAGCAGGATTTGCTGGATGCGGTGATCGTCGGGCTCGGCGTGGACCCGAAAGAGAAACGTTTCCCCAAAGGCGAAGTGCTCGCGGACGTTTTCAGTTTCTCCCTGAATACCGGGCGCAGCATCGACGCGGTGCTGGCGGAGAAGTATCCGCATTTCCTCGAGTTCACCGAACGCATCGCCCTCGCGCAGAAGAAGTATGAGGCAAAGAAGAAGTCCTCGAACTCGATGGACTTCGATGACTTGCTGGAAAAGACGCTGCTGATGCTGCAGCAGGAACCTTCCATCGCGGAGCATTACCAGCGGCAGTTTCAGTTTGTGCTCGTGGATGAATACCAGGACACCAACCGCATTCAGGCCGACTTCATCGACATCCTCGCGAAGCATCACCAAAACGTGATGGTGGTCGGCGACGACGCGCAGTCGATCTACTCCTGGCGGGGAGCAAACTTCAAAAACATTCTCGATTTCCCGAAGCGATATCCGGCGGCGAAAGTTTACAAAATCGAAACTAATTACCGGAGTGTTCCGGACATCCTGGAAGTCGCCAACGCGGCGATTGCGTCGAACGTCAATCAGTTCCGGAAGGAACTCGTCGCCGCTCGCCCGGCAGCGCCGGTCAAGCCGGGATTGGTCCCGCTGAGCGACTCCACGCAGCAGGCGCTCTTCGTCACTCAGCGGATTTTGGATCTGCGGGAAGAAGGAATCGAACTCGACGAAATCGCCGTTCTTTACCGCGCCCATTATCACTCCATGGAAGTGCAGATGGAGCTGACGCGACATGGCGTGCCATTCCAGATCACGAGCGGCATGCGCTTCTTCGAGCAAGCGCACATCAAGGATGTGGCGTCCTTCCTCAAGTTCGTCGTGAATCCGCGCGACGAGGTGGCCTTCAAGCGCATGGTGCGTTTGCTGCCGGGAATCGGCGCGCGTTCCGCGGAAGCGCTGTGGCAGGCCGTGAACGAAGCGCTGCAGAGCGCGGGCGAGATCAGCTACCGCGCGCTGCTGGCTCCGCTGAAGGTTCCGGGAAAATCCGCGAAAGCCTGGCTGCAACTCGCGCATACGCTCGAGGAATTGGCGCCCGGCGGAAAGCCGCGTCCTCCCGCGGAGATGATCCACAGCGTGATCGAGGCGGTTTACGATGACTACGCGCGCGCCAAATTCCCCAACTACGACGCCCGTCGGGAAGATCTGAACACGCTAGCCAATTTCAGCCGCCAGTATGAAAGCGCGGGTGAATTTCTCGATCAGCTGGCCTTGCTCACGAGCCTCGATAGCGAAGTCGCCGCCGCGGGCGATGACGACGAGATGATCACGCTCTCCAGCGTTCACCAGGCAAAGGGGCTCGAATGGAAAGTGGTGTTCGTGATCTGGATGACTGACGGAATGTTCCCCAGCGCGCGCTCGCTCGAGAGCGAAGAAGCTGTGGAAGAAGAGCGCCGCCTCTTCTACGTCGCCGTGACCCGGGCGAAGGATGAGCTTTATCTCACCTATCCAAATCTCCGGTTGAATGCCGGCTACGGCGAAATGCTCCAGCGGCCTTCGCGATTCCTCAACGAACTGCCGAAAGCGCTGCTGGAAGAATGGCAGATCAGCGGCGGCTTCTGACGCGACGGCGGTCAGTGCTGCTTCCGGAGAATCCGCGCCGTTCTGGAAAGCGGCCGGCAATTGAGATCGCCCTCGGCGTCCGCCGGTGTGACGCGGGCGCGCCGGAGCAGGCGGCGCGAGGCGATGCTCGGACCATCGAGGAAGATCGACGTGATAATCTCCGTCACCCGGTGACCGCTCTGCACCTGCAATCCCGTGGCACAATGCGCGCAGGAAACCCGTTCGCCTTGCAGCGCTCGCCGGACGAGCAGCGGCCCGTGGCACGCTGGGCAACTGAAGAGAAAGTCCATGAATGAACTCTAGC
>DASVRR010000291.1:0-15619 GCA_036388515.1 Chthoniobacteraceae bacterium
CAACTCCTCGGCGCTTTCTCCGCGAGCTTGCTGCTCCGCGTTCTTTTCCCCGAAAATCCGACCCTCGGTGCGACGTTGCCGGCAGGTTCCGCGATGCAAAGCTTCATCTTCGAAGTCATCCTCACTTTCCTCCTCATGCTCGTCATCCTGAATGTCTCCACCGGAGCCAAAGAAAAGGGCATCACCGCCGGCATCGTGGTTGGCGCCACGATTGCCCTGGAAGCAATGTTCGCCGGGCCCGTTTGCGGCGCATCGATGAATCCCGCCCGGTCACTCGCGCCTGCGCTCGTGAGCGGTCATCCGGAGCATCTCTGGATCTATCTGGCCGCCCCAATCCTCGGTGCATTGCTCGCAGTTCCCGCATGCCGGGCCGTGCGAGGTCCGGGTTGCGAAGCAGCGCCTGCAGAGAACAACGCGTGAGTTCCGGCGCACCTCCGCTGGTGCTGATCCTCTGCACCGGGAACTCCTGCCGAAGCCATCTCGCGTCTTTTCCGGGTGGCGAGCGCGGGATCAAAGCCCACCGGTTCCGTTCATCCGCTCGCCATCCGGGCCATGGCCGAGATCGGCATCGATCTCGCCGCTCATCGCTCGAAGCACCTCACCGAGTTTCTGGATCAGCCGGTCGAGACCGTCATCACGGTCTGCGGCAATGCGGATCAAGTCTGCCCGATGTTCCGCGGCCAGGTGAATCGCCATCACTGGGGCTTCGATGATCCCGCCCATGCCACCGGCGCCGAACAAGAACAACTCCTCGTCTTCCGCCGCGTGCGCGACGAGATCCAGAGAGTCTTCCAAGCCTACGCCGCCGGACGCCTCGACGCGGCGCGATCTTCCCCGCCCGGCGGATCGCTGTAGCCGGTCTAACCCTGCTCTGGGGTAATGCTCGGATGCTCGTTCCCAAGTTGCACTTGGAAAGGCGCAGATGCAGAAGCTTACCTTCTGTTGATTCAACTCTAGCGGAGAACGGGTTTCAAAATCGTGCTGAGTACAGCTAAGCCAAAGAAGGCAGCAAAGAAGATAACTCCACTGAGACGCAGACGCTGCTTCGCCTCTAACTGAAGCGCTTCTTTCACCTTTAGGATTTCCAAGGTATCGGCCTCGTGACGCTGGAAAATAGCCCAGGCGTTAAATGCAGCAATTCCGCGCGGCGCTGGAAAAGGGATCGCGAAAGATCGATACGCTTCGCGAAGGCGCCGCAAGCACTGCCTATGCACTCGCGCCACCCAACCGATGACAAAAACGAGCGCCAGTAAGGGCAAGAAGTCGATCCACGTATTCATGGCTGCTAATTACTTTCGCCGTGCACTCGTCGGGGTCCACTCTCGCGAGCGGCAAAACGAGCAGCTTCATGGACGACGCGAACCCGCACCGGCCTCGGCGATCCAGCACATGATAAAGCGGCCCCCCGGTTGGAGTAAAACTCTAGAGCTGGCCCCTCCCTTCTTCCCCAAACTTTACGGATCCACAAGGTGGAACATGAATTCAAGATTGGGAATTGAGGTCGCGAATTCCTCAAAAGAGGTGTCCGTGAGGAGGCGTATTTCTTCCTCACTAAGCTTGCGGAAGTGCCACGCGGTACAAAGATGTTCGAACACGTGCGCAAGGTCGCCGCCCATTATGGACTCTGCATCATCCGGCGAGCACGTTTTCACCTTAACAATCAAATCATCAAGGTGCTTCCGGGCTTCGCTTAGCTCCCAAAGAGATGCTGCCGTGTTCACATTCTTATAAAGGGCCCAAGTTTTTTCCTCATCGCGAAGGTGGAATTTTTGGAATGAGCAAGAGCTCTCGTCAGGTGAATCGTCTGAGACAAATGGGGAAGCGTGCTGCCGCCGAATAAAGCTCCGCTTTGAAGAGAGGGCATCTCAAGTGAAACCTAGGAACAAGCGGACAACCTTTCTATTCCAACTTCCTTCCTCCCAGCCATAGATGCCCTTCGAACTGCCTCTTAAGCAGGACGTCGTCAGTTCCGACTAGTTTATCGTCCGCAGCTCCAATGATCCCGACAGGGTGTTGAATCCGAATACAGGCGAGCAGGGCGTGCAATATATCTTCCACATTTGGCAATGCGGGATCTGGCTTGAAGCCCTTGAGGTCGATCCCAAATATATAGACATCGCTCTTCCCTCTTGGCTCGAACCCAAACTTGATGCCGGATCGGGTTAATGCGTTCAGATCCGTCTTACGGGAGTTAGAGTTAGGGGTGGCCGGATACACCGGGCAAAGCATTGCGTCCACAAATGCATTCGGTCGCCCGCCGAACAAAATCGCTGGAACCTTCTCAATGGAGAGCGACCTCTCGTTTCCGCCTCCCACAAGCGGCACATACACTGACGATAATACTCCATATTCCCCCGACGACGAATCTGGCACTTCTGCCTCCAGAGTTACTGCTCCGAATGACAGCAGCATGAGGAACAGAAGGCTTGTTTTCATAGCGAGTTATCGGCCCGATCGGCTGATCCGTCCGGGTTTTGTTTTTCCCCGCTCGTTCCCAAGTTGCACTTGGGAACGCCTCGGTCCGCGAAGCTTAGCTTCGTCTTGGATCAGACAGCGCTCACCCCCGAAGCTCGTTCGGAGGAAGCTTAGCTTCGGGGAGAAGGCATTCCCAAGTGCAACTTCGGAACGAGCGGAACGAGCGGAACGAGGAACGAGCGGAAGCTTGGGAACGAGTGTGACGAGCGGACAGAGCCCACGCCTCCGGACGACTCGGCGCCTGGGAGCGAGATCCGAGCCGGGTGAATCCGGCAGACGCAACCCGGCCTTGAGCGGCGAAGAGGAGGTGATTCTCATGCCAGCTTTCCTCCTCATCCTTGGCTCACTGCGCCGCAGATCATGGCAGTGAAATCTGTTGCGGCGCCGCTGCAGAATCCCTTTGTCGCAGCACTCGCGGCGGAAGCGCGCGAGGCCGGTCTCCGCTACACCAGCGACGAGCAACCAGGCATCCGGCGGCAGCGCCAGGGAGATGATTTCGTTTTCATCCAGCCGAATGGAAAGCAGGTGACCGATCCCGAGACCCTGCGGAGAATCAAGCGGCTGGTCATCCCGCCGGCCTGGGAGGAAGTCTGGATTTCTCCCCACGAAAACGGCCACATTCAGGCGACGGGCCGCGATGCGCGCCGACGGAAGCAATATCGCTACCATCCGGATTGGCGGGCGCAACGGGACCAAAACAAGTTCGGCCGGATGCTCGCTTTTGCCCGTGCTCTGCCTCGGCTCCGGAAACGCGTCGATCGTGATCTGCAACGCCGGGGATTACCGCGGGAAAAGGTGCTGGCGACGGTGGTTCGCCTGCTCGAGGCCACGCTCATCCGCGTCGGGAATGATGAGTACGCCCGGCACAATAAATCCTACGGCCTGACCACGATGCATGATCGGCACGTGAAAGTGAAAGGCGGCCGCATCCACTTTGCGTTCAAGGGGAAGAGTGGAAAACGTCACGAGATCAGCTTCCAGGATGCGCAACTCGCGAAGATCGTGAAGCGCTGCCAGGATCTTCCCGGACAGGAGCTTTTTGCTTACGAAGACGAAAATGGTCAGCCGCGCGATGTCGGTTCGCAGGACGTGAATAACTATCTCCGCAGCCTTGCGGGGGAGGAATTCACCGCGAAGGATTTCCGCACCTGGGCTGGGACCGTCTTGGCGGCGATCGCGCTGCGAGAGTTCCAGGCCTTCAGCAAAAAAGCCGAGGCGAAGAAGAACGTCGTGGCCGCGATCGAGGCAGTCGCGAGCACGCTGGGGAACACGCCGGCGGTTTGCCGGAAATGTTATGTGCACCCGGTAATCCTGGAGTCGTATCTCCAGGGGAACACCATCGCGACTTTGCAACAGCGCGTGTCCTCGAAGCTGGACCGTTCGCTCGCGGCGATGCGTCCGGATGAAGCTGCGGTGATGGTGCTGCTGCAGGAGGGACTGAAGGCGAAGCAAACTCCGGAGCAAAAAAAGCGCGTCGAACGCGCGACCAAAGTGCTCGCTCGCAGTGGTGCTGCGAAAAGTTAAACGGACGCAGTTTCGCGCGCGACCTCGCGCGCATCCTTGTCTTCGCGCAACCCGAGGAAAACGGGATGACGCAGCTTACCGTCGTCGGTCCACTCGGTGAACCGAACCTGACAGACGAGCTGCGGCTCGGCCCAATGACAGAGCTTCATCTCGCGCGGCGTGATGTTCTGCGACCAGCGCCCCTGCTGCTTTTGCGGCAGATCGGAGAAGGGACAAGTCTCCCGACTGCACGCGCGGAGCTTGGTGTGAACGGCCTTGAGCACGGCGGCACTGAAGCCAGTGCCGACCTTTCCAGCAAAGCGCAGCTTTCCCTTTTCGAAGAAGCCGACCAGCAGCGCACCGAAGTGCTTCCGCGTGCCTTCCGGCGGGGTGAAACCGCCGATCACGAATTCCTGTTCGTTCAGGCACTTGATCTTGATCCACGCGCCGCTCCGGCGGCCGACTTCGTAGGTCGAGCCGAGCTGCTTCCCGATGATTCCCTCCAGCCCGTGCGCCTTCACCTCCTGGAGCAGCGGGCGCGGATCGCTTCCCAAGCCGCCGGAAAACCGCAGCGGCTCGCCGGCTCGACTCAGCAATTTCTCCAGCCGTTCACGCCGGATTTCCAGCGGCTCTGACCGGAGGTCGCGCCCATCTTCGTGCAGCAAATCAAAGACATAGTAGGCCAACGGTGCAGGACTGGCGCTGCTCTCTTGCCCTTGGAGCAGCTGGAAAGAAGGGCGCCCCTCGGCGTCGAGCGCCACTACTTCGCCGTCGAAAATCGCGGACTTCACCGGCAGCGCCGCCAGCGCGGCGGCGATCTCCGGGAAGCGTTTCTTCAAATCCTTTGCATTGCGGGAAAGCAAATCGACCTCGCGACCGGTCTTCAACGCAAGCGCGCGGAATCCATCGAACTTCAACTCGTAGATCCAGCGTCCGTCCGCGGGAGGTTCGGCGACCAGTTTCGCCTTCATTGGTTCGAAGAACGCGAGCTTCTGCACGAGCGCCGCAGCCGGCTCTTTTTCATCCGAATGCCACTCCGCGTCCCGATCTGCCGCAATCTGCGCCAGACTGCGACCGGTGAGAATGGACTCGTCATCGCGCTTTTTCGTGACGGCTTTCACGTCCTCGCCGCTCTTCAGCAGCAGCCACTGATTCTCCGCGTCGCCCTTGATCCGGACCAACGTCCATTCGCCCTCGAGTTTCCCTCCATGCAGCACAAAGTGAAGTTTTCCTTCCGTGACGCTCTTCAAAGCATCCCCGCTGAGCGAGTCGAAGGTGCCGTGGTCCCAAACCATCACCGTTCCGCCGCCGTATTGGCCTTTCGGGATGACGCCTTCAAACCGGGCGTACTCCAGCGGATGATCTTCGGTTTGCACCGCGAGCCGCTTGTCTCCTTTCCGGAAAGGCACGCCTTTCGGCACCGCCCAGGACTTCAACGTGCCGCCGATCTCGAGACGAAAATCGTAGTGCAAGCGAGACGCGTCGTGCTTCTGGATCACGAAGGTCGAAGCGCTCGATCGCAGCTTCGCGGCGATCTTGCCGCGCGGCTCCTGCGTCAGGGCGAAGTCGCGCTTCCGAACGTATTCCTTGAGCGACATCGGGCGGAACTCACGCCGCTTTCTTGCGCGGTTTCGCGGCAGCTGGCTTCTTCTTTTTCGCGGCGCTGCTGGATTGCTCCAGACTCTTTTGCAGGACCGAAACCAAATCGATCACGTTGGTAGTCTTGACCTTCCGCGCCGGTGCGGGCGAGGCGTCATCTCCCTTCTCGATTTTCTCCTCAATGACCTTCTCCAAAGCATCGCGATATTCGTCGTGATACTGCTCCGGCTTCCAGTCATCGGACATGGAGTCGATCAGCGCCTGCGCCATCTGCAGCTCTTTCTTCCCCACCTCGGCAGCCGCCGGAAGCTTGAACTCCTCCACATCGATCAGCTCGCTGGCAAAGTGCATCAGTTCCAGCATCAAGCCCTTTTCCTGTGGCTTCACCGCGGCAAGATGCTGGCGCGTCTTGATCACCACTTTGGCGATCGCGATTTTGCCGCTCCCGCGCAGTGCTTCGCGCAAAAGAACGTAGGCTTTGTCTCCTCCTTTCTGCGGCTCCATGTAGTACGGCTTGTTAAAGAAAACCGGACTGACCTGATCCAGTTTGACGAAGTTGATGATGTCCACGGTTTGCGTGGCTTCGATGTCCACGCGCTGGAAATCTTCGTCTTTTAGCACGACAAACTTCCCCTTCTCGTACTCGTAGCCTTTCACGATTTGCTCCCAAGGAACTTCTTTGCCGTCAGCCTCCGCCACACGTTTATAGTTCACCGGGCTCAGATCTCCGGAACGTAACAACCGAAACTTCACCTGTTCGCTCCGAGTGGCCGGATAAAGGCCGATCGGGATATTCACCAGACCAAAGCTGATCGCGCCTTTCCAGATTGCTCTCATCGAGTTGGCTGCTGCCGGATCTTCATACAGGAATGCTTCGGGCGCCGCCGAAGTTGTGCGCTTGCCCTGAGCGAGATCAGCTCCTCCCGCCGAAGCAGGAGGAGCTGCCGCCCGGTTCCGGAAGAAACTATTCGGCGGACTCCTGCGCCTCGACGTTGACTGTGCTTTCCGCCAGCTCCGTCAGCTTTTCATCCGTCTCGACTTCTTCATCCAGCGTTTGCTGGAGCAGCTTGGCGGCGTCTGCCTGGCCCAGCATTTCGGCGAAGGTCCGCGCCGAACCGTAGCCGGCGATTTCATAATGCTCCACGCGCTGAGCAGCCGTAATTAAGAGCGCGTCGATCACTTCCGGCACGCCATCTTCTTCGATGAGACTGGCCCCTTCTTCGATCAAACCTTCCATTCCCTTGCATTTTTCTCCCCGAGTGGTTTCGCCCAGGTTCTTCAGGATTTCCTCGAGTCGCTCCACGTGGACTTCGGTCTGCGCGAGATGCTCCTCGAAGGAAGCGGCGAGTTCTTCGTTGGCGGCCGCTTTGGCCATTTTCGGCAAGGCCTGGAGCAACTGTTTTTCAGCACTGTAAAGGTCCTTCAGTTCATGGAGATAAACGTCGCGAAGCGTTTTGATTTTCATAGCCCCGGTATCGAATGCCAGCCACAGGAAGGATGTCTTTCCGTTCACTCCGGAACTGAATCGATGCTCCGGATGAAAACCCGCCGGGCGGCGGACCTTCGTTGGATTCAAGCCTGCCAACTCAACTCCGCCACGAGCGGAAAATGATCGGACGCGATGCGCGTTCTCGGATTGTCGATCGTCTCCAACCGATGAACGCGGATGCCTGGACTGAGGAAGATGTAGTCCAGCGTGACGAACCGCATTCGCGTGGAAAAGGTCTTCGGCGGAATGCCGCCGAACTCTTTCTGCGCGTCCCGGAGTTGCGCTCCCAGGATCGCGTGCACCTGCGAGGCTGGGCGGGAATTGAAATCGCCGCAGAGCACGAGTGGAGCTTCCGCCAAAGCCGCACCGACCCATTCCAGCGAAGCCAGCGCGTGCGCCTGCGCGCGACGTTCCGCACGCCCGAGACCGAGATGCGTATTCATGATCTGCCAGGACTTTCCTTCCGCAGACACGCTCACCCAAAGCACGCCGCGCGGCTCGAGCGGCACCAGCGAACGAACCATCGGCAGCGTGCCCGCGCGGACGAGTTTCAGCGGATGTTTGCTCAGGATGGCATCTCCATATTGCTCGCCCGAGATCCGCATCGCGGGATGAAAATGGCAGTTCATCCCGAGCGCCACCGCGAGGCTCGTCGCCTGGTCCACGCTCCTCGTTCGTTTGCGCCCGACATCCACCTCCTGGAGGCAGACCACATCCACACCGGCTTCAGCAATGACCTCGGCGACGCGATCGGTCGAGAGTTGCGCATCCATCCCGACGCAACTGTGCACATTGTAGGTCATGATCCGCATCCTTCCTCCTTTCGTGTTGGCAAGCAGCCATGTCCGTATGAGCCAGCGACCGGGCAGCCGGCCGGGGATATTCCCGCGCAGACTTGCTGCATTCACGAACTGAGAACATGAAAACGTTCCTCGCGTTGCTCCGCGAAACCTATGTGCAGTGGACGCTGCACAAGGCGCCGAAGATGGGCGCAGCGCTCGCCTACTACACCACTTTCTCGCTCGCGCCGCTGGTGATTCTGACGCTTTCGCTGGTCACCTTGATCTTCGATCGCGAGACCGCCCGTGCGGGATTGGTCACGCAGTTTAACTCGCTGGTGGGAAGCGAAGGCGGAGCCATTCTGGACACCATCCTCGCGCAGAGTGCATCGCAACGTTCCGGTTTGCTCGGGACCATCATCGGCATCGGAGTGCTGCTGCTCGGCGCTTCCGGAGTCTTCGGCGAGTTGCAAGATTCGCTCAATCAGCTCTGGGAAATTCCTCCGAAGAAGCGGCCGATCCTCGCCGTGATCAAAGATCGGTTGCTCTCTTTTTCGATGGTTTTCGTGATTGGCTTTCTGCTCCTCGTTTCGCTCGTGCTCTCGGCTTTGCTGGCGGCGGTCAACAAGTTCATGGATGGTTTCCTTCCGGGACTCGATGCCTTGTGGGAGATCGGCAACTTCGCCGCCTCGCTCGTGGTGATCACCTTGCTTTTCGCGATCATCTTCCGCGTGCTTCCGGATGTCCGCATCGCCTGGCGCGATGTCTGGATCGGCGCCGCGCTGACCAGTCTGCTTTTTGCCGTGGGGAAGTTTCTGCTCGCGCTCTACATTGGCCGCAGCGCCTTTGAATCCAGCTACGGGGCGGCGGGCTCGATCATCGCGCTGCTGCTCTGGGTCTTTTATTCCTCACAGATCCTCTTCTTCGGAGCCGCCTTCACCCGCGTTTACGCCCGGCGGGAAGGAACGCACCAACATTCCTCCAAGCCTCTGCGGACAAAACCGATCGGAACCGAACCCGCCACGTAAAAGGCAGCTCAGGCATTTGCCTGATTCCCGGAGCCGACCCGCCGGTTCACCCTCGGCACACGAATCTTCAATCCATGGCAAGTTTGCTCGCTCACCCTCAGATCGCCGGCAAGGTGAGCACGATGAACGCGGCCATCATCACCGGTCCAGGTGCGATTGAGATTCGCGAGGTTCCTTTGCCTGAACCCGCTCCGCACGAAGTCCGGGTGCGGGTGCACACCTGCGGAGTCTGCGCGTCCAATGTGCCTCCGTGGGAAGGCCGGCCGTGGTTCAGCTATCCCATGGCTCCAGGCGCGCTCGGCCACGAGGCCTGTGGTACTATCGACTTGGTCGGCGCGGACGTTCCGGATTGGGAGGTGGGAACACCGGTGGCCGTTCTTTCGCAGCATGCGTTCGCGGAATTCGATCTCGCCACGCCGGACACAATGGTCCGCTTGCCGCCATCGCTGGCGCACTCCTCCTTCCTCGGCGAGCCGCTCGGGTGTGCGATGAACATCTTCCTCCGGTCCGGGATCCGCGCGGGAGATCGCGTGGCAATCGTTGGCGTAGGTTTCCTCGGTTCGCTTTTGGTCCAGCTGGCTCTCGGGAGCGGGGCAGAAGTGGTCGCGTGTGCCCGCCGCGCGGAGTCACTCCAGCTGTCGCAGGATCTTGGGGCAAAAAGCCTGTGCCTCACGGAAGATCGCGGGGAAAACATCGAACGCGCCAAGGAACTCACGGATGGCCAGCTCTTCGATGTCACCATCGAAGCAACGGGAAAACAGGAGCCACTCGATTTGGCGGCTGAACTCACCCGCGAACGAGGACGCCTGGTCATCGCTGGCTATCATCAGGACGGACCGCGGCAGATTAATCTCCAGCTTTGGAACTGGCGCGGACTGGACGTGATCAACGCGCACGAACGTGAGCCGCGGCTTTATCTCGAGGGAATCCGCGCGGCAATCGACGCAGTTCTCGCTGGCCGGATCGATCCGATCTCGCTGATCACTCACCACTTCACGCTGGAAGGTCTGCACGATGCATTGGTGCTGACTCGCGATCGTCCGGACGGATTTATGAAGGCAGTGATCACTTTATGATTCAAAAACCGCCCGCTCACAGCCCGGTCCCGCCTGCTGCCAAACTGCCTCGCCTGGGATTTCTCGGGATGGGTTGGATCGGCAGGCGAAGGCTTGAGGCGATCATCGAAGCAAATGCTGCGGAGATCGTCGCCATCGCGGACCCGGCGCGGGAATTGGTGGAACAAACCGCGGCGCTGGCCCCTGGCGCGCTGCATCTGGAAACACTTCCCGAGCTGCTGGAGCAGGAGCTGGATGGATTGGTGATTGCCACTCCGAGCGCTTTGCATGCGGAACAAACCATCCAGGCGCTGGAGCGCGGTCTCGCGGTTTTCTGCCAGAAACCGCTCGGCCGCGATGCGCTGGAAGTCCGCCGAATTGTGGACGTTGCCCGTGCCGCTGATCGACTGCTCGGAGTTGATCTCTCGTATCGCCACATCCGCGGAATTCAAGTCATCCGCGAGCTCATTCTCGGCGGTCAACTCGGCCAGATCTTTGCGGTGGATTTGGTTTTCCATAATGCGTTTGGTCCAGCCAAATCCTGGTTCTATGATCCGCAACTCTCCGGCGGCGGATGTGTGGTGGATCTTGGAATTCATCTGGTGGACCTCGTGCTGTGGGCGCTGGAAACTTCGGTCACGGGAGTGACCAGCCGCGTTTTGGCCGGCGGACTTCCGCTGACGACCGAACGTGCGGTCGTGGAAGATTACGCAACCGCTCGGCTGGATCTGGCGAATGGAGCGGTGGCAAATCTCAGCTGTTCCTGGCGGCTGCACGCGGGGCGGCAAGCGGTCATTGAAGCGAGATTCTTCGGGACTTCCGGAGGCGCCGCGCTGCGGAATATCGGCGGGTCTTTCACCGAGTTCTGCAGCGAACGGTTTTCCGGAACAAGCAGCGAAGTGCTGGCCGAACCTCCGGAAGAATGGGGCGGCCGCGCGGCCGTGGCGTGGACAGAGCAGCTCGCCGCAAGCCGCGCTTTCGACCCGACGGTGGAGAAACAAATCGAAGTCGCCGCGGTGCTGGACGCAATTTACGGGCGCGCATCGTCCGCGCCGTTGCTGGCGGGAGGAGTTTCCGCGTGAAGGTCGCGCTCTTCTATCAGTCGCTGCTTTCGGATTGGAATCACGGCAACGCTCACTTTCTCCGAGGCGTCGCGACCGAGCTGATCGCGCGAGGGCACCAAGTAACGGTTTTCGAACCAGCCGACTCGTGGTGTTACCAGAGCATGGTAGAGGAATATGGCGCATCGGTTCTGGACGACTTTCAGCGCGTTTATCCGGGCCTGAAGAGCGAGCGTTATGAAACCTTGGACCTGGATTCCACGTTGGCCGGAGTGGATCTGGTGATTGTTCACGAGTGGAACTCTCATGACCTGGTGCGGCGAATCGGGGCGCACCGAGCAGCCAACTCGTCGTATCGGCTGCTCTTTCACGATACGCATCACCGCGCCGTCACCGCGACTGAGGAAATGCGCGCCTACGACCTCACGCACTACGACGGCGTGCTGGCCTACGGCGCGGTGCTTCGTGAGATTTACCTCCGCGAGGCTTGGACAAAACGGGCCTGGACCTGGCATGAAGCGGCCGACGTGCGGGTCTTCCAGCCGGCCGGGGGAACACCGACGCGGGATCTCGTGTGGATTGGAAATTGGGGTGACGACGAACGGACCGCGGAACTCCACGAGTTTTTGATCGAGCCGGTGAAAAAGCTGGGCCTTTCCGCGGCGGTCTATGGCGTGCGTTATCCGGAGTCCGGACGCGCCGCCTTGGAGGAAGCCGGCATCGAATACCGGGGATGGCTGCCGAATTTCCGCGCTCCGGAAGTTTTCGCGCAGTTTCGCGTGACGGTCCATGTGCCGCGGCGGCCGTATGTGCAGCAGCTTCCAGGGATTCCCACGATCCGACCTTTCGAGGCGCTGGCCTGTGGCATCCCCATGGTCTCTGCGCCGTGGAACGACTCCGAAGGGCTCTTCACTCCCGGGCGCGATTTCCTCGTGGCAAAAGATGGCAACGAAATGTGCGCGGAGCTTAAGCGAGTCTTGGAAGAACCCGAGCTGGCGCGCGATCTCGCGCAGCATGGTCGTGAGACGATCCTCCGCCGCCACACCTGCGCGCACCGCGTGGAGGAACTTCTCCGGATCTACGAGGAGCTTGGGACTCCGGAGAATGTGGGCGAGTGAACGCTGCGGAGACTTTAAGCGGCGTTAGCTCCAGCGAGCCAGACCGGCGCCCGGATTATCCAACATCCGCAGCACCGCCCGGATCGGGATGGCGAGAAAGTCGGGGCGATAGCTGAGCTCGTACCCAATTTCGTAAACTCCTTTGTCCAGGAGAAATGCCTGGAGCAATTGCCGGCCTTGTTCCGCATCGGCGGGAAGGAAAGCGCTGCCGCGAGCGACCGAGAAATATCCTTCGATGTAGGTGCCGCAGATTGCTTCCACCCAGGCCCGGCCCCATGGCTCGAGCCAGGCCGAGTCTGCCACATCCTGGAGCTGCATCGCCGCTGCGGCAGCGTAGTCAAACGAACGCAACATCCCGGCGACATCCACCAGCGGCGACCGCTTGAGCGTGCGCTCGCCGAGCGGGCGGCGAGGCTCGCCTTCGAAGTCGATGAAGATGAAATCCTTCCCCGTATTCAGCACCTGGCCGAGGTGAAAATCCCCGTGGATGCGGATCTTTGTCGCCTGGAATTTTTCTGTCAGCAGCGGCGAGTACGCGTCCAAAATCCTCGTCTGGCTGCCGACCACTTCCAGCACATCTTTCTTCAGTTCACCGTCCAGGCGCGCGGCTTGTTTGCGCAACTGCCGCAACACCCGGCCGGAGGAGCCGCGCATCGCCTGGTAAAGAGACCGCTGATAAAGCGTGCTGAAGCTCTCCGGAGCGAAGTCCGGGAGATCGTCCGCCGACGCCAGGGCGGTGTGCAACTCCGCCGTCCGCTGGCCAAGTTGCCGCGCACGCTCCGGATAAATTCCGCCGATCAAATCGGTGGCGGCCGCTTCGCTGAACTCGCGGCGAGCTTCCAGCACGCGATCAAAATAACGGGCGAGCGCATCCAGCGCGTGGGTCCAGCCGTCACCTTGGTTCTGAGTGTAAGTCACCAGCGATGCGACGGCGCCTTCGCCCTCCGGATCAATCAGCCGCAGCGCCCCAGCGTACGTGGGAACGTGCGGAAACGACCGGTCGTCGCTGAGAAACCGCGTCACGTCCAGGTCAGGATGCGGTCCGCGCTCAAACTTCCGGAAGAACTTCAGGAACCAAACATCTCCACAAAGAATCGAGGTGTTCGATTGCTCCCCGCTGACGATCCGAGTATTCGCCAGCGCCCGCTCCACCAGCGTTTCGTCGCTGCCGGCTTTGGCAGAACCGGCAAGGCGGGTTCGGGCGCGGCTGGAAGTCCCGGCGACGATGAGTCGAACCAATTCAGCTCTAACCGTGGGAAGAAAGAGGGCGTCGCAGAGAACCTGGCCGCCGTCGAATCGGGCGATGATCGCGTGCGGGATTTCCGCGCCGAGCTGGCTTGCGGGTTTTCCATCCGAGAACGCGGCGGGAAGTAAATAGATCTCCGGATGTCCGTCCGAAAACGTTACCTCGATCGCGAGCAAGCGGGCACCTTCCACCGAACCAATCGGGAGGTTCTGGGCGATCCGGAACTCGCGAGCGGCTCTTCCTTTCCCGCCAAACCACCGGCAAGTCGCCAGATAGGTGGGGAGAATCTCGCGCTCGAGTCGCTGCGTCAGCGAATTATTCCACGCGCCGCTTCCGGGCAAACTCGGAGCGGTCCAGGTCAACTCGCCCGACTGCACTGCCGCAGCTTGTCTGAGCGCCAACCAATAAAACCCGTGTGGGGAAAGGGTGAAGACGGACGGCGTCGGCTTGATCTCGGGAAGGCGGGTGTGACCGAAAAGTTCCTCCGGAACAAGGCCGGCATACGCAGAAAGATCCAACTCCACGCCTTGCGCAAATCGCGAAAGATTTGCGATCACGAGGATGATTTCGTCTCCCAGGCGCCGCACATAAGCGAGCACCTTGGCATTGTCCGGCTGAAGGAACTCGATGGTTCCCCGAGCGAACGCCGACCAGCGTTGCCGGACGCTCAGCAACCGCCGCATCCACCAGAAAAGCGAAGAAAGGTTCTTCTGCTGATTCTCCACATTCACCGACTCGTAGTGATACTCCGGATCAATGATCGTCGGCAGATAGAGTTGCTGCGGGTTGGCCTTGGAAAAGCCGGCATTTCGATCCGGACTCCATTGCATCGGAGTGCGCACGCCATTCCGATCTCCGAGGTAGAAATTGTCCCCCATCCCGATTTCGTCCCCGTAATAAATGATCGGGGTTCCAGGCAACGAGAAGAGCAGCGAATTGATCAACTCGATCTTCCGCCGGTTGTTCCCCAGCAGCGGGGCAAGACGGCGCCGAATGCCGAGGTTGATCCGCGCCCGCGGATCGTGCGCATAAACGCGATACATGTAATCGCGCTCTTCATCCGTCACCATTTCCAACGTCAGCTCATCATGGTTGCGGAGGAAAATTCCCCACTGGCAACCCTCGGGAATCGCCGGAGTCTGCTCGAGGATGTCGATGATCGGGTAGCGATCCTCCATCTGGATCGACATGAACATCCGCGGCATCAGCGGGAAGTGAAAATTCATCTGACACCGCTCGCCGTCCCCGAAATAAGCTGCCGCATCCTCCGGCCACTGATTCGCCTCCGCGAGCAGCATCCGATCCTCAAACTTCGAGTCGATGTGCGCGCGGAGCTTTGACAGGAACTCCAGCGTCTCGGGAAGATTTTCGCAGTTCGTTCCTTCGCGTTCGTAGAGATATGGAACGGCATCGAGCCGCACTCCATCCACGCCCATTTCCAGCCAAAAATCGATGACTCCAAACAGCTCTTCGTGAACGCGCGGGTTCTCGAAGTTTAGGTCAGGTTGGTGGGAGTAAAATCGATGCCAGAAATAGGATTTCGCCACTGGATCCCAGGTCCAGTTTGAGGTCTCGAAATCCTTGAAGATGATCCGGGCTTCCCGGTATTTCCGGGGATCATCGCTCCAGACATAATAGTCGCGCTCGACCGAACCCACGGGAGCCCGCCGCGCCCGCTGGAACCACGGATTTTGATCCGAGGTGTGGTTCAAAACCAACTCTGTGATGACTCGCAATCCGCGCTTGTGCGCTTCCTCGAGAAAGGCCCGGAAATCTTCCACATTTCCGTAGCTGGGATTCACCGAGAAGTAGTCGGCGATATCGTATCCGTCATCCCGCAGCGGAGACGGATAGAACGGAAGAACCCAAAGCGCGGTTACTCCCAGTTCGGTAAAATAATCCAGCCGATCCAGCAAACCCCTGAAATCTCCGATACCGTCGCCGTCACTATCCTGGAAGGTTTTGATGTGCAGTTCGTAGATGACAGCATCTTTGAACCAGAGGGGATTGGCCATTGGTGGGGGATACGCGCGTCAGCCCGAAAATGCGTGCATGCTGACTCTCAGCTGGCGTCTGGATTGGTCAGCTTCGCAGCCACTTCGGGGCGAAGCAAAGCTGCAACCGGCGCTCTACCGGATCTCGCCGCGCCAGGCACCAGTCGGGAGGCCGCGGGCTTCGATGAATGCTTTGAAACGCGCGAGGTCGCCCTCGACCTGAGAACTGACCACGCCCAAAGCGTCCCCGATCTTCTCGATGGCTCCGAGCG